>JAHJSQ010000153.1 GCA_018830325.1 Gammaproteobacteria bacterium | reverse complement strand
GTTGCGGATATTTTAGGAATATTGCCTAATGGGAAATTGTTTGCAATTGAATGCAAAGTTGGAAAAAACAAGCAAGATGATAATCAAATAATATTTCAACAAAACATAGAAGCTAATAATGGTATTTATATTTTAGCTTATAATTTGGATGAAGTTGAAAAACTATTAAACCAATAAATATGAGTGAAAAAATAGAACAAAACGAAATTAAGGTTAAAATATCAGGAAGTGCTTGTGCAAATAATCATTTTGGATTAAGCAAAAATTATGATTTAACTATTTCAGAGGTTGAAGTTAAAAGCAAAGAAGTTTTTGATAATGAGGATGGAACAAACGATACGGTATATAAAATAAAATTAACGCCATATAGCATTGTAAACGCTATTAATGAAAAGGAATTTATTACGGGAAAGCCTAAAAAAGGAAGTCAATCACAAAAACAAAGAATGGCATATTTAGAATTATATAATCAACAATATTCTGGTCAATGTGATTTTGAGGAATTTTATAATAAAGAAACAAATAAAGTCATTGAGGATATAGAAGCAAGGCTATATTGATACGATTGCATTGTGCGGAAATGATAAAAACGGAGGCAGTAAAATAACAAAATGGTTTATAATTTGTCTATAATTAAACAATAAAGTGTTATTAAATAATACTTGCAATGTATAATATGCTACAAACATACGATTGACAAATAAATTATGTAATGAGTGATATTATAGAAACCGAAAGAGCGAAATTATTATAACTTTTATGCAGTTTAATTATAAAAACAAAGTTAAGCAGATTAGAAAGGATATTTTAGATATTTCTTTTGCTGCAAACGCTTGTCATATTTCAAGTTCCTTGAGTTGTGTTAAAACACTTGTAGAGCTTTTTTATATTCAAGAAATAAAACCAGAACAATTTTTATTTGGTAAAGCATCGGGATGTGCCGCTTATTATGCAATACTTGCTGATAAAGAATATTTTTCAAAAGAGAAATTAGTTTATTATCTTAGAAATTATCCATTAGCCAATGTAAGTGTGCCAGGTGTCATACATTCGGTTGGTTCGGTTGGGCATGCATTAAGTGTGGCGACTGGAATAGCATTAGGAAATAGAAATCAACAATTTTATGTTCTTTTATCGGATGGAGATTTAATGGAAGGAAGCACTTATGAAGCAGCGCTTTTTATAGGACAACATAATTTAATTAATTTACATGTTCATATTGACGATAATAAATTTGTTGCATGTGGGAAAACAAAAGATATTTTAAATTTAGAAAATGCTTATATATTTTACAAAAAAAGTATTACCAATTTTTATAAACATAATAATATAAAAGGTGATGGTGTAGATTTTATGCAAGGTTCACATCATTGGCATTATAAGAATTTAGATAGTTTACTTTTAAAAAAAGCATTAAAACAATTATGATAAGACAAAGAGAAAAACATGGACACGGAGGACCAAAAACACCTACTTACATAACATGGCAAGATATGAAAGATAGATGTAATAATCAAAATAATTATGGATTTAAGAAAACAATTTTGGGACGAGATATATAAACTAACCAAGAAGGATGAGGATATAATGGTTTTGGTTGGGGATCTTGGTTTTAGTTTTTTTGAGCCGTTTCAAAAAAAATACCCCAAGCAATTTATTAACTGTGGAATAGCAGAGCAGAATATGATCGGAGTTGCTTCAGGATTGGCGTTAGCTGGTAAAAAACCATACTGTTATTCTAACGCTATATTTCTTGCAAGCAGAGCAAATGAACAGATAAGAGATGATGTATGTTATAATAATTTAAACGTTAAGTTAATAGGGACGGGAGCCGCAGGATTTTTAGGCTTCAGTCATAATCGTCTTCCATATAATGAAGATAAATTATTGATAGGTCATTTTCCTAATATAAAACTTATTTTTCCTACAAATAAAACTGAACTAAGACGTGCGATGGAAATTAATGGGCCTGCATATATTAGAATATGATAGAGGACTTATAGAATTATGAGTAAAATATATAATCGTCGTTGCTTAATAACGGGTTGCGCGGGAAGTATCGGATCTGAGTTGTGTCGCCAACTAAGCAAAGACAACAAAGTTTTTGGCATTGATCAAAACGAAAGTGAGTTTTTTAATATTCAACAAGAGACGGGAATATTT
>JAHJSQ010000132.1 GCA_018830325.1 Gammaproteobacteria bacterium | reverse complement strand
GAGTTTACGATGATGTGGCGTAGTGGCACGGACGCAGGGCGAATCGGGGCCGCCGAAGGCAATAATCGCCAAGTCATTTTTCGCTGCTGAAATCGGACGGACCCCATTTCAGCTTTCGCGAAAAATCTTGGCGCGCTTGTTAAGAGCTGAACAATAGGAATAACTGGGGTCAAGTTCTGAGGTATCCCCGCAAATTAAAGCCAATGGGGTCAAGTCTTTCTTTTTGCAAAAGCTATCAAACCTACTCCAAGGCTATGATAATCTTGTCCTGTTCAAAATTAAGCGGCTCTATCAATAGCAGTTGCTTTAAAATGTATTCAGCTCTCTTTTGTTCGGCGGCACGCCGGCCACGACCTACCAATACGATGCCGCAGGCCGGATGGAACAGACCGACCTATTTAATGGCAGCGTCACCAATTACACCCTGGACAAAGCCGACCGGTTGACCGGCATTCAACACAGCGCCGACGGCCAAACCCTGGCCGATTATCAATACACCCTCGACAACAACGGCAACCGGATCAAAGCCCTCGCTCAAGAACCACAAAAACCGGAAGCACTGATCAACCGGAGCCAAGGCTATACTTACAATGCGCAAAAGAACCGGCTGCTGACAACCCAACTGAACGGCACGGATCAGACGACCTTCAACTACGACCACGAAGGCCGCCTATTCCGCACTCATCTACAAGGCGAAAGACCCACGTCTTTCATCTTCGACCACGGCCCACCGGCTGATTCGACACGGCAACGAGCAGTATGTCTATGACGGCGTCGGCAACCGCATCAGAGCGACACGTAGCGGCATCACCACAAAAGTACATCGTTGATGCCGCCGGCAACCTACTCGCCGAAGCCAATAACAGCAACCAAATCACACGTTACTATATCTATGGCCACGGCCTCATCGGCTTTATCGACGCCCAAACCAACCAACTCTACACCTACCACTTCGACGGCACCGGACACACGGTCGCGATCACCGATCCAAACCGGCAAATCGTCAACACTTACGCCTACGATCCTTACGGCAGGCTGATGGCACAAACCGAAACCATCGCCCAGCCGTTCAAATACGCCGGACAATTCGGAGTTCAAGCCGAAGAAAACAACCTTTACTACATGCGCGCCCGGTATTATGATGCCGACATCGGCCGGTTTATCAGCGAAGACCCGATCGGATTCGAAGGCGGATTGAATCTGTATGCGTATGTGGGTGGGAATCCCATTATGTTTGTTGATCCAAATGGGTTTAGTGCTGAGCGAATCGGCATCTCCCAAGCTCAAATCGCTCAATTTCAGCAGGATGCTTTTGATATTCCAATTGGATTTGCATTGCCGGTTAGCAAGGCTGGAAGTTTGATTAAGGGTGCAGTAAACAAATTAGGACGCACAGTTTCCGATACGTTACCGAAGGGAATAACGAGGGTTTCAAAGGATGCTGTCCCTGTGAGTAGTCGAGACATCATTGATGCTACTCGCCCAGGCGCACAGCGGACCGGAGGAAATTAAAGTGATTTATTTGACTGACTTGATGTATCGATGGATTGCTTGTAGCAATGATCTGTGGCTTAGATGGTTTGCCTCAATGAAAAATGGTGCAAATGAATTTATTGACGTTGAGCGATTTCTTCTGGATTTTCTTGTTATTGAAAAGATCGATCAACGTTTGAACGGTATTTCTCCAGATCAATTCTTCGATATGATGCGCGTTATATATCGGGTTTCCGTTAATGAGTCGCGTCAAATATGCGTAAGGCAACGCGCTGGAAATGTGTTTTGCAAGGGTGGTACTGTATCCATTTTAAAGGGTGATCTCTTTTAGATTCGGTCTGTCGACACAATGGGGATTATGCAGAATGGAAAGCCTTATGTGGAGGTAACTTATGGCGACGGATATTTCTTGGAGTCGCCCGATCTGTTAGAGTTTGTAGTCGAGTTATAAGTACCGAAGATCTGATTTATTAAAAGTTAGCTGACGAAAGAAGGCATTAATTTATCGTAACTACTCGAGGCAATCCCCCTGTGTCAGGCTAGTTGTCGCCTCTAAAATTTTATAGAGGTGAAAAATACAAACCCATTATAGTGAAAAAGCCAACATCGATGCCAGTACAAACCAACTCTACACCTACACTTCGACGGCACCGGGCACACCGTCGCGATCACCGATCAAAACCTCAAATCGTCAACAGCTACGCCTACGATCCCTACGGAAGGCTGATGGCACAAACCGAAATTATCGCTCAGCCGTTCAAGTATGCCGGGCATTTCGTCGTACAAGCCGAAGCTGATAACCATTTGCGCAGCTTTAACGAGTAACCTATAATCCGCAGCTTGTTTTACGGTTCCCGCACTGCGCGGGTGAAACTGGAAGCCGGTCAAAGGCCGGCGCTGCCCCGCAACGGTAGGTGATTTTTCACGAGCCCGGAGACAGGCCCTAAAACTTAAAGAACAGTATTGCGGCGGGCGATCTGTCAAATCTTTTTTGGTTTGTCTTCCCCTCCGTTTTTCCGTCAATCAGACTTGGGAAGGACAATCACCATGAAAACACTCGCCGGCTCTTCCGTCGTTTACTCCGCTAAATTTCTCCCGGGCTTCAGCGCCATCGTATTGGGCTTGACCGTGATTCCAGGTCTCGGCTTCATGCAGGAAGCCAGCAACCACATTCATAATACAGCACATGACGGACGCAATAGCGCCGCATTTCCCTGCCGTTAAGCGTGGCCGATTTTCGTAAATTGGTTATCGCCGCATTGACGGCCGAAATCCTGTCCGGCCTGCTGCTCGGCGTCTTACAGTATTATCTGACGCAACCTCTGATTTTAGCCGCGGAACAATTCGAAGCGCCCGCAACCGGCTCCGAGCATGAGTGGCAACCGGAAGACGGCTGGCAACGCTTCGTAGTGATGTCCGCCTTCAGCAATGCCCTATTCTGGCTCAGCCTCGGCGCCTTGGCCGGATTTACCTTGACCAAACTCAAACTCTGATCATGAACACTAGCCCATCCGTCCGCCATTGTCCGGCCATGCTGATCAGCGCGCCCGCCTCCGGCCAAGGCAAGACGACCCTAACCGCCGCTTTGGCTGCCTATCACCGAAGTCAAAACCGCAAGGTCAGCATATTCAAAACCGGCCCGGATTTCATCGATCCGCAGATTTTGGCTCATGCCTCGGGACGGCCGGTCTATCAATTGGATTTGTGGATGATGGGCGAGGCGCATTGCCGCGACTTGCTCTATCGCGCCGCCGCCAAATCCGATGTCATCTTGATCGAAGGGGTAATGGGCCTCTACGATGGGGACAGCAGCAGCGCCGATCTGGCGCAAGCGCTGTCGGTCCCGGTCGCCGCTGTGATCGACGCGCAAGGCATGGCGCAAACCTTTGCCGCCGTCGCCTATGGTTTGGCTCATTACCGACCGAACCTAAGGTTTGCCGGCGTCATCGCCAACAAAGTCGGCAGTACAGGCCATGCCGGATTACTGCAAGAAGCGCTGCCCGAAGACATGCCCTTGCTGGCAGCCCTATCTAAAGACGCGGATATCGCTTTGCCGTCGCGGCATTTGGGTTTACTGCAAGCGGACGAGATCGGCGACTTGGACCGAAGACTGGCGCGAGCCGCAGAATTATTGACCGAATCCGCGCCATGCCGCTTGCCCGAACCGGTTGACTTTGCCCCGGCGGCAACGACGCCGACGCCGCGCCTTCTTGCCGGCAAACGTATCGGCATCGCCCGCGACGCGGCCTTTTCATTCATCTACCAGGCCAACCTCGATTGCTTGCAGGCCATGGGCGCCGAGCTGCGTTTCTTCTCGCCGTTGACCGACGCCAAATTGCCGGAGGTCGATAGCCTCTATCTGCCGGGCGGCTATCCCGAACTGCATCTAGCGGCCCTCGCCGATAATCGCGCGATGAAACAGGCCTTGCATGACTATCACCGCGCCGGCAAACCGATTTACGCCGAATGCGGCGGTTTTTTATATCTGTTGGAAACGCTGACCGACAAACAGGGACAATCGGCCGCGATGGTAGGCTTATTGCCGGGCAGCGCCAGAATGCAAAACAGGTTGGTTAACCTGGGCATGCACAGTTTACATCTGGAGCATGGAAAAATCCGAGGCCATAGCTTTCATCATTCGCTCCTTGAAACCGATATGGAAGCCTTGACCGTATCGGTCCCGCAACGTAACCGCAGTCAAGGCGAAAAGTTTTTCCGCGCGGGATCGTTGCAAGCCTCTTATCTGCACACTTATTTTCCGTTCAACCCGCGACAAGCCGCAGGATTTTTTCACTAACCGGATTAGCGAAAGTCTGGTTTGTCGGCGCCGGCGATCCTTTCATATTTAGCCGGGCGGCAAAGAAGTCGAAACCTTGATGCAATCGGGTATCTATTTTCAAATCGTCCCCGGCATTACCGCGGCGTCGGGTCGCGCAAGTAATATCCCCCCGCAAAGCGGGGGGCTTGACGGTCATTAGCAACCCCAAAGGCTGCCATAGTTAAGCCTTTCGGTTTATTAAAAATCACCGTTATCATCAGACCCATTGTCTTCGATATCGCACTTTTTCCTGTGATGTATCACTAACCTCCGGCGATCTTAAACAGCGTAGCCCGAATGAAGCGTAGCGCAATCCGGGATATTCGGTGCCACGCCAGTCCCGTATTCCGCTACGCTACATACGGGCTACATGCTAACTTTATGAAGGTATGGGGTGCGGTTAGCGGGGATGTCGGCAGCAGGTGCAGATTTTTGCTCCTCGGCAATTGCTCCTGCATTGCCCTAATACACGCCATCCTTGGCGCTTAGCTGCCGTCAAGCCCCCATGGAAGGGTTTCAGCATCTGCCGAGGCAAAGTTTTTTCAAGCTCGAGCAATACTGGTTCGGCAACATCGTATCATTTTACTTATCTTTACCATTCAGACGGCCGATTTCGCGCAACGTATCGTTCAATAAAATCTGCAACTGTTGAATCGACTCATCTAACGTAGCTCCTTCTTCTAAAAGCTTAGACTCAATCTTTTCAGCCAACTTCCATACTTGTATCAGCGCCAAGTTTCCTGCCGTCCCTTTCAATTTATGCGCCAAGGCAAGAGCACTTTCCCGCTCGTCTTGAGCCATCAATTCGGCGATTTCGTCTCCGTCATGTCCGTGCGATTCGGCAAACTTTTGTAAGTATTTATAATAAGTTGCGGCGTCGCCCCAATTATGTAGGCCTCTGTCTATATCTATCATGGGAAACTGTGAGTCGCCTGTCTTAGCTGAAGCGACCGGCTCATTCTTTGAATCAGCCGTTACTCGTAATCCGGTAACGTATTGTTGCAGATAAGCGATTAATTCCTCGACATCGAACGGTTTGGCAATGAATCCATTCATCCCGGCATTGAGCGCTGCAGCCTGTTGATTCTTGAATGCACCGGCGGTCAGCGCCACGATAGGCAACAGAGTCAAGCCAAGGACTTCACGAATTTGCCGGGTCGCTTCATAACCATCCATGAGCGGCATTTGTACATCCATCAGCACCACGTCGGCCAAATCCGGATTCAGTCTTAACCATTCTAAGGCCGCATGACCGTCGTCTGCCAAATAAACGGTAGCTCCTTCGGCTTCCAAAATACGCCTTGCCATATCACGGTTAATTTCACTATCATCGACCAATAACACCCTTAAGCCGTTGATTCGTTTTTCGGATGGCGTAGTTTTATTATGCTGTGTAGACCTTTCGCCTTGACGCCGCTGCTTGGCATCGGAAACAGCGTTATAGAGTGAAGAAGCAGTAATCGGTTTACGTAAGACGGCATCGGCTACTGCCACATCCGGTTCGCGTAGCAATGCATCGCGGTCATGAGCCGTGGCAATAACGATAATCGGAACATCGGCAATATCGCCAAGCTCTTGTCTTATGCGTATACCAGCTTCGAGCCCATTGACGCCGGGCATACACCAATCCAATAATAAAATATCGGGGAGTTTATTATTCCGTGCCCGTTCGATAACACGCTCCACAGCCTCTTCGCCCGACTCAACGACCTCGGGAGTCCAGCCTAAGCTACGCACCGTTGCCGCCAACATCTCTCTAGCCATGGGATGATCGTCGGCGATCAATACTTTTTGAAACGCGATGGACGGATGCACATACTCTTGCGGCTCGACCAGCTCTATCGGCAGCATCAACCAAAACTCACTACCTTGCCCGAGTTCGCTGTTGACGCCGAGTTCTCCGCCCATCATTTGCGCCAAATGCCGGCATATCGTTAAACCCAACCCTGTTCCGCCGAAACGGCGTGTCGTCGACGTGTCTTCTTGAGAAAATGCATTAAAAATTTCCGCTTGTTTTTCAATAGGAATACCAATGCCGGTATCGCGGACGCTGAAACGTAGATAATCCTGGCCATCTTTAGGCGGCAATTTGATGACGGAGATCGTAACGCTTCCCCGCTTTGTGAATTTAAGCGCATTACTGGTCAAATTGACCAATATTTGTTCGAGCCGAAGCGCATCGCCGCGCAGAAGCTCGATGCCTTCCGGCGCCGGCCCCATAATCAATTCGACTTTATTGCTGCATTCAATCGCCGACATCAGCGTGGCTACGTTGTCCAACACATCGCTCAACCGAAATGGCGCATGCTCGATTTCAAGACGCCCCGATTCTATTTTGGAAAAATCCAGAATATCGTTGATGATTCCAAGCAAGGACCGGCCGGCTATACGAATTTTCTTCACCAAATTAAGCTCATCGACTCCCAGATCGGCTTTTTCCAGTAAATAGGCCAATCCAAGTATCGCGTTCATTGGAGTCCGTATTTCATGGCTCATATTGGCCAAAAAGTTGCCTTTGACACTGGCAAGCCGCTCGGCCTCCTGTTTTGCCGCCTGTAATTCAGCCGTACGCTCGGCCACGTTTCGCTCCAAGGTTTCATTCATTTGAAGTAAGGCATCTTGGATCCGCTTGCGTTCGGAGATATCGATAATGGTTGCCACGACAAAAACTTGATTATCGCTCCGGAAGGGGCTCAAGCCGATTTCTATCGGAAATATAGAACCGTCCTTGCGAGTTCCATATAAGTCTCTTCCCTCACCCATCGCCCGAGTCGTTGGGTTTTGTAAATAATCTTTACGTTGCCTGGCATGGCGTGAACGAAACTTTTCGGGAAGCAATATTTCCACGGGTCGGTTGACCACTTCCGATACTTGATAGCCGAATAGGCTCTCGAAGGCAGGGTTAGCCATGACTATTTTTCCTTCGGCATCGACGACCAACAAACCGCTGGCATTTGCTTCGAACAACATCCGAAAACACGCTTGAGCCTCTTGTAAACGCGTCGCTGATTCCGCTTCGCCCCTCGCCAGAGCCGCTTCCTTCTCGGCCAGAGCCCGCGCCGATTTTGCCTGAATTAGACGCCAGATACCTATCGCAAACAATAGCAAGATCACCGAAGCGCTCGCGATCTTAGCCGACCAAACGTTTTTTTCCAACACCGATAATTTTTCCATTGGTAAATGGCTAATCACTTTCCAATGTATGCTGTGCGATAGCCGGACATTTTGTTTGGGCGATAGCGAAACGGAACTCCATGTCCAAAGACCGTCGTCAAGTTTAATCTGGCCTTTTTTCTGCCGGGTTATCGCATCCCATACTCGAGGATTTCGTGTAGCAAGAGTCGCTTCCCGTTGAAACATGAAGCCCCATTCATCCTGTGCATTGGGGCTTTTTAGCCAATAGCCCTCGTCATTGACCAACATCAACCTGTCAACGGCGGGGCCGGCGCTGTGGACGAAAGCATCCAGCATTGATTTTGCCATTATGTTAATGATGAGAATGCCTCGAGGCTTACCTAATTCATCAAACACTGGGCTTGAGACCCTTATCGTCGGCTTGTAAGGAATCTCGATACGGCCGTCGTCCATATTCAAATCGAGCGGGGAAATATAGATCTCCCCTTGATTCAGCAACATGGTCTCGGTAAAAAAATAGCGCTCGTCTTTAGCCTGTAATTCGTTGCGAGGAACGACGATCGGGCGCCCTCTTCTGTTATTGACTCGCACTTGCTCCATTCCTTGTTCGTCGATCCAGCGTACTTTGTCGTAAATCGGGTTACGCGACATCAACGAAAAAAATGCGTCTTGCATCGAGCGCGAGTCCGAGCCATTCGGGGCCTGATAAACCCTGCGAACTGGGTTTTCATTGATTAAACTCATCAAATGACCTATCGGAACGGCCAGATCTTGATCCAAGCGCCCTTGTCCCAGCTCAACAAAAATTGTTTCGTCGGCCATCAGCATAGATAACTCAGCATCAATGCGCGATTCGCCCAACAACAAAGTACCTGCCACGACTAAAAAGCAAACGGGTATAAATAGCAGCATAAAATCCTTAAAAAATCGGCCTCGACCTAAAGTCGTTTGATAAGGATCTTGCTTGCTTGATCGATTGAGTAGTGTATTCAAAACGGCTGTTATCCTCTAAATTACAAATAAACGACTTTACCAAGGCGGTTACTGGTTTAGTGAAAGCCTAACAAAGCCATTCTGCTTAGGCTAAAGCTAGCTTTAGAAATGAGTTTTTAATATTTTTATTTAACAACAACTCTTTGTAATTTTGATAATTTAATTGATTAACAAATAATTTCCCACATAGAGTGTAGACTAGATTTTGTGCTCTAGCGGCTAAATTATGCAACCCGACACAACGCATTCAAGCTTATTGACCCAATTTAAATAGTATTGAGACCACTAACACCTAACGCCTAATCTGAGCAAACAACGCATAACTAAAAAAAGCATTTCACCCTGAAAATCATGAAGAATAAGAAGTTGATTCATTTGTATAGAACTTTCGTTTATCCAAGAGGTTAGAGGGAATATTTAGGTATTCTATTGAAATACTTCATGTGCTTCATGGTTATACTGACGAATTTATACCTTTCGCACTTCAAATTTCAGCAGTGCCTTAGGAGGCGCCGGGATATTGCAAGTCTGAAAAAACAATTAAGGGAGCGAAAAATACGATTATGCCGTTGCACTCCATTTCATGCGTCGATTCACAATTGCAAAATGAAGTGCTTTTAGGGGAAAATAGGCGGTTTAGTGTATCTTGTGCTTTTCGTTCGACTTTATTGGAGGTGTGTCTGCCTGTCGAAGAATATAAACGAAGGCACCGGCTTTGGCCTTCATCATTCAATCCATTAACTCGCATCGAAATCACAGGCGAAAATCATGTCAATAGAGTCAAGACACATTCAGTTGATGGACACTACGCTGCGTGACGGCGAGCAAACGCAAGGTGTCGCCTTCACACCGACGGAAAAAGTGAGCATCGCCAAAGCCTTATTGCAGTTTTTGCGCGTCGACCGAATCGAAGTCGCTTCGGCTCGAGTGTCGGAAGGTGAAAAAGAGGCCGTCAGCCAAATCAACCAATGGGCCCGGCAAGAAGGCTTCGCCGACCGCGTCGAAGTATTGGGTTTTGTCGATCATACGCGCAGTGTCGATTGGATTCTATCTACGGGCGGATCGGTCATCAACTTGCTTGCCAAAGGCAGCGAAAAACACTGCCGCGAACAACTCGGCAAGACGCTCGAACAACACAGCGCTGAAGTATTAAAAACCATCAACTATGCTCACGAACAAGGCCTAAAAATCAACATTTATCTGGAAGACTGGTCGAACGGCTACAAAGACAGTCCCGCTTATGTCTATGGGCTCGTGGACCGCTTACGGAATAGCCCGGTTAGTCACTTCATGCTGCCGGATACCTTGGGCGTTATGTCCCCGGACGAAGTTTTCAACAGCTTCAGCGATATGTGCGGGCGCTATCCGGATTTATTGTTCGATTTTCATCCGCACAACGATTACGGTTTGGCGACTGCCAATGTCATGGCCGCAGTTAGGGCCGGCATCAGCGCCGTACATTGCACCATCAATTGCTTGGGCGAACGCGCCGGAAACGCTTCGCTAGCCGAAGTCGCCGTGGTCCTCCGCGATAAAATGAACATGCATTTGTCGATCGACGAAAGTCATTTGGTACGCATCAGCAACATGGTGGAAAACTTTTCCGGCAAGCGTGTTGCCGCAAATGCCCCGATCGTGGGTGCCGATGTCTTTACACAGACCGCAGGCATCCATGCCGACGGCGACCAAAAAGGCGGTCTATACAAAACCCGGCTGGGACCCGAACGCTTTTCCCGCACCCATAGTTATGCCTTAGGCAAAATGAGCGGCAAGGCTTCGCTGAAAAAAAATCTCGAACGGCTCGAACTCGAACTTTCCGAAGAAGACCAGAAGAAAGTTCTTGCACGCATCGTTAGCCTAGGCGACTCCAAACAAACCATCACGACCGATGATTTGCCGTTCATCATCGCCGATGTTCTCGAAAGCAAGAGCTATCAACATATAAAATTACTGAATTGTTCCTTGAATAGCGGCTTGGACCTCCAGTCCACGGTCAGCCTTCGCGTTGAAATCCAAGGCGAAAACCACCAAGCTACCGGCGCCGGTAGCGGCGGCTTCGATGCCTTCATCGACGCCATCAGTAAGGTGCTTAAAAAATACGACTACCGATTACCCGAACTGGCTGACTATGAAATCCGCATACCGAAGGGCGGCCATGCCAATGCACTGACCGAATGTGTAATAACCTGGAATTGCGGCAATGAATTACGCAAAACCCGCGGCGTCCACGTCAATCAAGTATTTTCCGGAATCATGGCTACGATTAAACTGATCAACATTCAGTTGCATGAAATGAAGAGCACCACTTAAATCGCGACTTTGACGCTGAGTAGAGGCTGATTTCGCGAACTCAACCAACCAGCAAAAGTGCCATTCACAATCAGGCGTGGACACGAAGTATATTAAGTTTTAACTATTCCATTCACTTAAAAACATAAAAATGAAGCATTATAAAATCGCAGTATTGGCCGGCGACGGCATCGGCCCTGAAATTACTAAAGAAGCGCTCAAGGTTCTCAAAGTCATCGAAGAACGTAACGATGTTACTTTCGAATTGATGCCCGCCTCGTTCGGAGCTTGCGCCTATTTCGAAACCGGCGACGCCTTCCCGCAAGCGACTATCGATATATGCGACCAGGCCGATGCGATTCTAAAAGGCCCGATCGGCTTGAGTCATGAAGAAGCAAAAAAAATCCCCATCGACCAACAACCCGAGCGAGGCGCGTTACTACCGATGCGCCGTCGCTACAATACCTACGCAAATTTCCGCCCGGTTTCTCTACCGAAATCTCTGGCGCATTTTTCACCGCTCAAGCCTGAAATTATCGGCGAAGGCATCGATCTGATCATCGTACGCGAATTGGTCGGCGGCCTGTATTTCGGCGAAAAAGAAATGGGCGTCAACGACAAAGGCCTGCGTTATGTCCGTGAAACACTGGAATACGATGAGGAACAAATTCGTCGTATCATGCACGAAGCATTCAAATTAGCCAGTAAACGCCGCAAGTTGCTGCACAATATTCACAAGAGCAACGTGCTGAAATCCAGTGTGTTATGGAACGAAGTCATGGAAGAAGTGGCGAAGGAATATCCGGACGTCAAGGTCGTTAACTTCCTAGTCGACGCTGCGGCAACGGCTTTATGCCTGAACCCGACCCAGTTCGATGTCATGGTCATGGAAAACATGTTCGGCGATATTCTCAGCGACCAAGGCGGAGGCATCCTAGGTTCGCTGGGCTTGATGCCTTCAGCCTGCATCGGTCCCGACAAAGCCTATTACGAACCGTCGCACGGCTCAGCACCGGATATCGCCGGTAAAAACATCGCGAATCCTTATTCCATGATCGGTTCGGTCGCGATGATGCTGGAAAACAGCTTCGACATGACGGCTGAAGCTAAAAATGTTTGGGATGCGATGCAAGGCGTTTTCGGCGACGGTTACTCCACCGCAGATTTGTCGAAACCCGGCAGCGGCGTAAAGATGATCAGCACCGAACAGTTTGGCGACAAAGTCGTGGAAAAATTACGGAATATGACTAAAGCTTAATCCTAAAAAAAGCCTTTTGTCCACGAAACACACGAAAATCACGAATATTCAATTAGCTATACTCTCCAAATTGCTTAACCAATGAATGATTCAAGTATCTCGTGATTTCCGCGGACTAACACCGAATTTAGAATAAGCCTTTGGCAGGAGGCGGTTTGCAATCCATACGCATCAAGCTAAAAACGGCCAATTCACATCCCCTCTTCGCTCTTTCCCAAGCTCCGGCTTGGGAAAGACACCCCGGAAGCCCCCCCCTTCGACAAGGCTCTCCTGAGCGCAGCCGAAGGGCTCAGGGCAAGAGCTTCCTGTGACTGACACAACCTCCGCGCGTTCTCAATCAACCCCGACTTTCTCGTTCAATCTTCCTTGATTGTCGGGAAGCTAGAGCTTCCTGAACAGGTTACCCAAGCTGGAGCTTGGGTAACAGCATATTTTAGTATTTGTGACCTCGATACTATTTATTGTAACTTGGTATTCTCGGCCCCAACATCGCGATCTGGGGATCGCTCCCACAGTGTATGCACCACCCTCCGTGGGAGCAACACCTTCGTCTTCCCTCACCTAGCGTAAGGTGAAGGGCCAGCATGGAGCTGGCATAGAGCCTACAGGGATGTATTTACGGTGTCCTTTGACGGACACCCCGGTGCCGAATTTTGATCTGCGATTTGCATACTTAGCGAAGATAAACCCCGTCCGAACCAATCTTCCCCGCCCCATTTAACACGTAGATACCTGCCGAATTGGCTGGCACATGAAAACCAAGACAGCCGTTACTGACCGATATTTCCTTTCCGGTGATTGCGTCGCGATAAATGCCGTTACGGATATTTTCAACCGCAATATCCTGATCACTTCCGATTGACAGGCCTACCACGGCATAACTTGTTCCATCACGATAGTCCCGCACGAATCGCATGCCGCTTCCCCACTCATGGATTTGGCTCATTTCGCCCTTTTGCAATGCAGGTATCGCTCGCCGAATCTGATTCAAGCGCTTGATGTGTTGATATAGCGGATGACCTTGGGTCTTACTAATGTTCTCGTCGGTCAGATGATCGCCGAAATAAGCCCTGCCGGTTTGATCGAGCGTGTCGTCGTTGCCGATAACATCCTGCGGCGCACCTTTCATGAACTCGATTTCCTCTCCGTAGTACAAGCAAGGAATACCGCGCACCGTCCACAACAAATTATAGGCGGCCGCGGCCATCCACTGCTCGCCTTTAAAGCGGAAACGGAAGTCGTTGTCAGGCCCGACATCGTGATTCTGTAGAAAGGTCACCAGCGTCGAAGCATTACCGTAGATCCAATCCATTTCCAGCACCCTAGCCACACCTTCGAAGCTGCCCCGACTCAGATTATCGCGAAAGGTCGAGAACAATCCGAAATCGAGTTGCGGAAAACCGGAATCACCGCCGGAATGCGGATTACGCGGATCGTGACCCAAGCGTGTGTACCACCACGGACGAATAAACGAAGGCCCGTTGTCGCCGCCGCCGAGATCGCCCCAGCCGTAGCCCTTGACCAAATTTTCGCCGAACACGAACAGCCCCGGCTTGTGCGCCTTCCAGGCATTGACGTATTCCAATAGATTATCGCGCGGCACATGCTTGACGGTGTCGATGCGTAGCGCGTCGACGCCCATGTCGAGATAACGGTTGACCGCGCCGATCAAATAATCCTTTACGTTTTGACGGTCGGTCGCGAGGTTGATGCAATCGCCGGCGATATGTTTCTTCTGAACGGCCTCGCTTTCCCAATCGCCGCCGCAGATAAATCCGTGCTGCATGTACCATTCAGGGTCGAGAGATTGCGCATCGATACCGAAAAAACGACCGGGATCGTAACCGGGTTTCGGAATCGTTTCTCCGGTCTTGGGATCTTGCAGCGGCACCTTGCCTTCGGGATCGCTATGATGCCTTTCACGATACCAGTCAGGGGCCACTGGATTGTCGATGTCGTCGCGGTTGGGCCAGGCATAATTACCGAGATGGCCTTGATACGGGCCATGATCGACCCGGCCTTGCTCCGAACCTTGCGGTACATAATATTTGATCGGCAGATGATCGATGTGCACCTTGTCGCGAATACCGTATTGGCAGGAATGATTGACGACGACATCCTGAATGATCTTGATGCCACGTTTATGGGCTTCGTCGATCAAATCCTGATAAGTCGCATCGGGCGATTCGAGGCGGGGGTCGATACGAGTCCAATCGTAGGCGTGATAGCCGTGATAATCCAAACCGCTACGGTTTTCGACCGGCGGCGTGATCCAGATCGCGGTGAAGCCGAGATCGCGGATGTAGTCGAGACGTTCGATCAAACCTTTGAAATCGCCGCGCCAATGCGGGTCTTCCGGTTCTCCGGTTTCAGGATTGAACTTGATGCGGTCGCGGCAGAAAAAACTGATGCTCGGATCGCCTTCATTGAAACGAGCGGTCAGCAAGAAATAGATCGTTTCCTCGCGAAAATCACCCAATGGCCCGTTCGGATCAATCGGCGCATGAATGACGCTATCCGACAAAAAAGTTTGGCTTGAGCTTTGTCCTTCGAAATTCAAATTCGGGCCAGCCAAACGATGTGTCAATCTACCAGGATCTTCAATCCAACGCCCGTTCGCGTAATAGCCACTTCGGGCGCAATGTAAATCCTCAGTCTGCGAGCCGTTGCCGTCATTGAAGACCAGGCTAGCAGACTTAGCGCCGTTGAAGCGGTAGACGAACCAACCATCGTCATCCGCCGCCATAGGCTGGCCTGGCCAACTCGTACTATGATCGTCAGGATAAGTATTCCAGTAATGAACATGAACGGTATCCGCCCAATTGGCCGGTTTAAGAAAGCGTATAACGAGTTCGGGCATGTGACTTTGAAACGAACGGTGAATAAGAAGGGTATCAAGGCAGTATGCTAGCCATGAAACCGTAAACTAGCACTCTGCGCCGGGGATAATGGCAATTGAATACTAGACTGTCAAGTACCGGATGATTAATCCAACAATTTTCAATTTGAAAATCCGCAAGTGCGTGGAGCGAACATGGAGGGGGTAACAGTTTTTGCTCCTGCAAAAAATCACAAAGGTGAAAAATAGCTCTTTCATCTCCTGCCTTTCAACCGTCTTCATTTGAAAAACCGAAGACTTCGTTGACATTCACCGGTATCGGATTCATTTCCATGGCGTTCCGCCGAACTCAAAGACCTCACGACAAAATTCCACGACGCTCGCATCATAGATGAAGCCCTTGCCTCGTTCGATCTCGTTCAAAGCCGCTTGCACTCCCAAAGCCGCCCGATAGGGCCGATGCGAGGCCATCGCTTCAACCACATCGGAAACGGCGAGAATGCGCGATTCCATCAAAATTTCGTCGCCTTTTAGCCCATGAGGATAACCGGTGCCGTCCAAGCGCTCATGATGCTGAACAACCATCTCGGCTATCGGCCATGGAAATTCAATGCCTTTGACAATTTCATAACCGATCGACGGGTGACTTTTAATGATAGTAAACAACATCGGCTCTAGTTTTCCGGGCCGATTGAGTATTTCGATCGGGACGGCGATCTTGCCGATATCGTGTATCGTCGCGCCTAACCGCAACCCTTCTAAACGATAAGCGTCAAACCCCATGCGCCGACCGATTTGCACCGCCAACTCGGCAACCCGTTCTTGGTGTCCGGCGGTATACGGGTCGCGCTTTTCAATCGTCATGGCTATCGCGCGAATGGTTTGAATCAATGAGCCTTGCAATTTTTCGGCAAAACGCTGTTGTTCTTCCTCGGCATGTTTGCGCACCGAAATATCGATGATACTAGCCCGGTACTCGGCAACGCATCCTGTTTCATCTTTAATAGGATCAATGCTAAGACTAACCCAGAGCCCGCGACCATCGGCGCGGCGCATATTGAGCTCGATATCGCGAACGCTTTGCTCGCCGGCAAATAACTTCCCGATTTGCGTTCCCCCAAAAAGATCGAAAATCGTTTTCGTTTCCAAAAAAGCCCTGTCATACCCTAGCATCTCGCATAACGACTGATTGAATTGCAGCAAAACTCCGTTTTGGGGTGCGACCGATACATAAGCATTAGGCGCGTTTTCGTATAATTCTTCGTATCGATTCTCGGCGATTTTCAAAACCGACTCGGCATGCTCGCGCTCTTGTCGAATACGCAATGCCCGTATACCGAACGCCAAGTCGCCGGCCATTTCTTCAAGCAATCTCAATTCGGCTTGATCGAAGGCATCCGGCTCAGCAGAATCGAGCGTGATCGCACCCAAGGCTTCGTCATCCGAAATCAACGGCAGCGCGACCACCGACGCATAACCTTGTGTAAACGCGGCTTCGCGCCATGACGGAGCAAAGTCACGCGAATTATTGACGATATCTTTCAGAATAAACGTTTCCTTGTTGCGAATGGCGTAGGCCGCCGGATTGCGTCCGCCTGCATCATCGGCCCAAGACAGCTCGACCGAAGTAATGAAGTCGATATCGCCCCCGGCAAAAGCCATCGGACGAATCGTTTTACGATCGTCGTGCTCCGCATAGCCAACCCATGCAAAACGGTAGCCGCCGCTGTCGATCAAGATACGGCATATATCGTCCATCAGAGTTTGTTCTTGTTGCGCATGAACAAGCGTTGTATTGCACAGACTCAGCGTGCGTAATGCCCGGTTGAGCCTACGCATTTCATTCTCGGCCTGACGCAGCTCGGTAACATCCTGCACCGTGCCTATCATGCGAACCGGTTCTCCCGCATCGTTGACAATTACTTCACCAATTTCGTGAAGCACTCGCTCGACACCATCGGCACGGCAAATACGGTGATCAAGCTCATACTCATCGCCTCGCGAAAAGGCATTTTGCACGGCATCGGCCACAAAATCTCGATCTTCCGGCGATATCAACTCTAAAAACCTCCGATAAGTCGCTACGAATTGTTGAGGCTTAAAACCGAACATGCGGTACACTTCGTCGGACCACGACAACTCGTCGGTGACAATATTCCATTCCCAACTGCCTAGATGGGCGATTTGTTGAGCCGCAGCCAAATTCGTTTCACTAACCCGTAAGTGATTCATCGTGTCGATGCGCCGGAGGGTGTTAATAATCATCTCTCCAGCCGTTTGCAGTAGTCGCTCTTCTTCTTCGTTCCAGCGACGAAAACGCCTGACGGAATCGACGCCGATAAAACCCGAGAAAACCCCGCCGTAATTAAATGGCGCCAAAAGCAGCGAAAATATATTTTCGTGTACAAACTCCTCGCGCTCGGGTATGGCACAGGAAGGCAAGCGATTAATATCTTCTATTTTTACGGTCCTCCCGTTCATAAGCTCTCCGAACAACCACGGAAAGGATTCCACCTTAAATTTGCACAACGAATCGATTTGTGGCTCGACGCCTTCCTCGCACCATTCGTGAGTATGTCCGAAAGCATCCTCGTAATCGAAGATATATGCTCGGTCGACATCTAAAAACCGGCCTAATTGTGCGAGGGTTTTCAAAACGGTTTGATTAATTTGTTCCGGTCTAGCGTTACTCAAATTCGAAGCGATTCCGGCAATCAAGGCTTCCAAGCCGATGCGATAGGTCAGCGCCTGTTCGGCCTGCTTGACTTCGCTAAGATCCAGAACGGTCAAGACAAAACCGTCTTGCTCGTCGTTTTCGTTTAAAATCCCCGCAACCGTGATAAAAACCGGTAACCCAAGACCATTCGGCACATTCAATTCCATTTCGGCCGAAAAACCTTCGCCGTCTCGCTCGGCTTTATCGAATAGCGATTGCAACTGCGACATGAAATACGCCGTGACCAATAAACAATCTCCCTTATTAAACAAGCGTTTGTTGCACTCAGGTTCGTGCGTATCGCAGCCTAGAAGAGCCTTCAAACTCGGGTTGCAAAAAATCACCCGGCGCTCGCAATCCAAAATCATAATCCCTTCGCCGGCCTGCTCTAGGGCTCGGTTTAATATTCTTCGACGCGCCTCTGTCTTGCGCAACTCGGTTACGTCTTCCAAAATATGAATCGCACTCTTGCTGCTTCTGTCCGCATGTATAATCCCGAAAGAGCGCGAAACGAATATATCGCCATTAGGTAGTTGCAATTCGTTTGCTTTAGCAAAACTAGCTTCCGGAAAATTACGGCATGCAGGCATCGGTTCATTCAGTTTCGGAAATAATTCGAAATAAATGCGTCCGATGACTTGTTTCAGCGTCATTCCCGCACGATCGCAATAAGCGGGGTTGGCTCTAACGATGCGCATCGCGGCATCGTGAATGAAGATAGGATCACCAATCGCATCGAAAGCATCGTTCCAGTCTTGGCTAATGAGTTCCAATTGTCGCCGGCTCTCTTCCAATTCGGCAGTTCTTTCCCTAACTCTAACCGCTAGATGATCGCGCGCATCGATCAATTCGCTTTCCGTTTTGCGCAGACGGCTATTCAGACGAATGAAATAAACAACAAAGAGACTTAATACCAGCGGCGTCAGTATCGACAATAACAACCAATGCCAATAATGACGCAAAAATTCATCAAAACCGATCCGGCCAATCTCTTCATACGGACTCAGTCGTAACTCGCGCAATAAATCGTGCACGGGTCGGTAATTATAAGCAACGGTCCAACCGGCAATTCCCGCTGCTTGAGCAGCGGAACTATCGATTGACATCAACATTAACGCCGAGGCAACTTCGAGACTCAAAGACTCGGAGGTATCGGCGAGTTTAGCAAATGGCCATTCAGGGTAAAGGCGAGTACTGCTTAAATAGCTGAAATTTTCATGCTGTATAGGGTTGATAACTTTCAGTTCTTTCAGATCGATCGCACCTTCTTTATGCATTTGCTCCAAAGTATCGCTACGCGCGGTCCCGGCATCGGCCGATCCATCTAAAACCGCACGGACGGTCGCATCATGGGTGTTAAGAAAACTCAACCGAGTATGCTTCTCCGGCATCACGCCCTGAGCCTGCATTTCACGCCAAGCTGCCAGATATCCGCCTAATGAAGACTGACTCACCGCAGCGAAACGCTTGCCTTTCAAGTCGGCAATTTGATTTATGTCTTCCCGATCCGCGCGCGTGAATATCACGCCACTAAAAAATGTATTGCCGCGCCCACCATTACGCTTACGCATTGTAGCGATACGCCCCGCGCCATAACGCGCCTCGAAATCGACATAGATTCCCGAGTTCACGAGAAAAAAATCGACTTTGCCCGAAGCGACGGCTCTCTCGATTTCGTTAAAATCTAATGGAACGATGGAAAAGTTTCGACTGGGTATTTCACTCGCCAAATACTCGGCCGTCGGCAACCATTCGACCAAAGCGCGGTCCTTGCCCCGATTCGCCAATACGCCGATACGAACCGTATCGTCCGCGACAACAGACGCCGGTCTCAAGAGTAATATTGACGATAAAAACAAGATAATTAAGCGCAGCAGAAGCATATCGAACAATATATATGAGGAAGATTATTCTTGGGCTATTAAGAATGAAATACGAAGTCACCACTGGAACGGCTTAATTTCATTGAGCATCATAGCAGATAAACCTTAAACAACGGTTCGGTTAAACAGTAAAAAATAATCGGTGATTCTTCTTGATGATTTATGCTTTTTAGGTAGCACTACCATTAAGTTAAGGATTTGGTCGTAAATAACTTCCCTATTTTATGGAAAGTTCGGTTGCTCGATTGACAGGTGTCGGCGGAAGGGAAAGCCGCCGTGAACCCATCCATGGGGCTTGACGGCAGCAATCCCTGCTGCCGACATCCTCGCTAGCCACACCCCATACCTTCATAAAGTCAACCATTTTTTGAGTATAAAGGGAGTAATTTCGCTAAAATACGAGCAAAATCGCAGTGTCGGGTGCGGTACTTATTTCATGTTCTCTCCTTATCCGATTTGACTTTTTTCGGTTTCGGTTTATAAATGGTCAGAAGAGAACGCTTTTTTGAGAGACTTTCTATTTTTTCAATTCTTTGTGATTATTTTGAGTGTTCGCATTTCAAATTTTGGTATTTTTACATGAAGAAGAAAGAGTATTAGGCGAATTTTAATTCCCGCAATATTCCGATTTTTCTAGGCGTCTAATTTCCACAATTTATAGATACGATCTATTAAATTCGTTAATTGAACCGTAAATCTCTATCGATAACCCTAACCCAAACTTAACATTTTGCAATTGTATGATACTGAATAATATGTAAAAATTTATTTTGATAGCACTACATTTGTTAACGCTGAGTTAATTGATAATTTTTGACTTATACCAAAATTTGATTCGCTAAGAGTTTATATCTCTTATTCGTTTTTACTTATTTTTTGCAGTTCGAGTAAAATCGATCAATAGAAAGGAATGCTTATATGCTTGAATGGTCGATTCTAATTTTTTTACTTTTTATTGTTTATATCATTATGAAAAAATCTAACACCACCACTGAAAAAACCAAATCCGAGACTGAGAAGACCGTGACACCCGAAGCGGTTAAAGAAACGCCAAAGAAAGCAAATCCTACCCGCCCGTCCTCTAAACAAGTTAAAGCCGCCACCGAAGAACCTAAAGCAACAATCGAACAACCGGTCACAACTGAAACCGCTAAAGTAACGCCAAAAAAAACCAGCACCGCCCGAGCTGCCACTAAAAAAACAAGCAGCCCTCCTCCAGCTCCGGTTGCCAAAACCCCGGAAATAAGCATACGTGAACGCGTCGGTTTAACTGCAGGTAACATTTGGCAATACTTGGACAAAAATGGCGAAACTTCCGTTGCAAGATTAATCAAAGAACTTCCTGAAGAAGAAAAAATTATCCATCGCAGCATCGGTTGGTTAGCCCAGGAAGATAAAATCAAACTCGACACCGTCAATCGAGTTGAAACCATCGCACTAAAATAATGAAGGGAATGAACCGTGTGGACTAATCTGCCTAATCTAATGTGGATTCAAGCAATCTGCAAATTACGTTCTTTAAATAAGCTAAACTAGCTACATATTGTTGCAGCCATAAATGAAACGTACTCACAAATTACTCCCATTTGATTGAAAAAAGTCAAACAAATAAAAGGTCTGGGGTGTGTCTATCAAGGACCGCTGTAAACCCGGCATCTAAATTCCATTGCCCATTGGCTATGATTAACTATCTGGGATAATTTAGGTGCTGGGCAAACCCATCCATGGGGGCTAGACTGCAAGCCCCCCTATTCCCTACATCCTCGCTAGCTACAACCCCATACCTTCATAAAGTTAACCATTTTTTGAGTGTAAAGGGAGTAGAAGATAGTTAGTTACAACGTTTCTCAGTTTTATACCCGAAGATCAAAATTCGGCACTAAGGGCCCCAGCACCTAATTTATTTAAGAGTCAGTGAGCTATGAAATTACATGGACGTATTCACAGCGTCATTTGACGGTCACCCCGGTGCCGAATTTGTAAATACGATGGATATAAAAACCTCTACATTAACATTTCTTCGGCGCCCAAATTACAGGGTGATTTTTTGAAGGTTCGGCAGCCGGCTTGCCAAATCGCTTCACCGCCTCATAAACCCACCGTGCGCGTAGCTTATTCATACCGTCTTCGATACAAATGCGCTGTAATAATCTGTCGACAGGGTCTCTATGAGCGGCCATGCTCAATAAGCCATACCGCATTAGTTGATAAAGCGCATCATGTACCAACGAACCACGCATAATGTTTTTAGTATCGATAGCTGGACCCGACGCACCATCCCAAGCATAACCTGATCTAATCAGCAAATTACCAGAGGCATCAAGTTGAATAAACTGGATGTCTATTGCTTGATTGGGAGCAATGCCAATATTAGGTAACCTATAATCTTGTTTAAGTTGATATTTATAACCGCTACGGTAACCAATACAATTCATATCACACCTCACCCAAATGTAAAAACCTACCTCAATTTCCTCTTAACCTCCACCAAAACCTGCTTCCGTTGCGTAATTATTCACCCCCCTAGCATTGCCACGCAGAGCATAGGAACGAGAATGGCCGTGGAACTGAATATTCACATGCCAACTGCTCTTTTCAGGTTCAAATTTAGCTAAAGCCTATACACACACAACAATCTGAATGTGTATTTCCTAGGATACCTTTTAACTGCTTTTTCGTTTAGCCCCTATATAAAAGAACAAACCAAATGCCAGAACAGCAGGCAGCAAATTCCAGGTCACTAGCCACTTCCAATTAGGTATTTGGGTAACATACCCCCAAAAGCGGTCACTATTTGTTGTAGAGAATTCATTGGGAAGAAAGCACGCAGTATAAGTGTAAAAAGAGCTATCAAAAACATAGCACTTGGCTCTTTCTTTAGTGTAGGCCTCACTATGTCTTTTTTCGATACTGGAATCGCTGAAAACAGACTGGAGCACATGATAAACGGCTTTTAGTTTTTCGCTTATTTCGCCTGGGTTTTTATCGAATGTAAAAGTGTAGTTTTCACCAGTTTCTAAAACAGAATAACGATAAACCTCGCTCTGATATTCATAGATATATCCATCTTCGGCTGCGCGAGCTTCAGGGCAATAATTGGTTGCCCATATAAATATCAGATAACACAAAAAGACCATGACAGGAATCTTCCTTGGTTTGGCGAGCAATGACGAGACTGTTTGGAATTGAATTCGATACATCATCATGAAAAATTCCTCTTAGAATAAATCAGCAGTATGCACTTTTTTACCCGAATTGGTATGCATGAAATCGTCTGCAGCGCTTCCCTGGCCAGGGAAGCGGCTATTGAGCAAGCAGAACTTGCGATAGCTAAATAACCTCAATAAAAAAGCAGTTATCAGGTCGTGAGCCTGTTTTTTTACTCCCTTTATACTTAAAAAAGACTAACTTCATGAAGATATGGGGTGTGGCTAGCGAGGATGTCGGCAGGAGGGAACGCTGCCGTCAAGCCTACACGGACGTATTCACGGTTTCCTGTCAAGCGAGTTTCCGAACCCGCTACAAAACTCATAGCTCCAGGAAGTTATTTTTCACGAAATCCTGAACTTGTCAGAATTGAATCAAACACCCAGGTTTGTTTTATCCTTCTGGAAAGATTATGGCAGAATAAGCCGTAGAACTATTTTGAGAGAACCGATTAATGAACGATATTTACAGTCAAAAGCATCGGCAACTGCAAGACCGGCATGATACGCGCAATCTAGCCGACCGGGTACAGGAGCTGATCGTCGAAAATCAAATCAACGAACAACATCAGCCTTTCATCGAAAGCCGAGACTTTTTCTTCTTGACCTCGATCGACCACCGAGGCTATCCCACCTGTTCCTACAAAGGCGGCAATCCGGGTTTGGTTCGCGTTGTCGATCCTCAAACGTTAGCCTTCCCCAGTTATAACGGCAACGGCATGTTTCTGTCGATGGGTAATATTCAAGGCAATCCCAAGATTGGTATGTTGTTCATCGACTTTGAAACACCGCACCGTATCCGAGTGCACGGCGAGGCATCGATTCAAGAAGGCGACTCATTGCTATCGGAATACCCGGGAGCAGACATGATCGTCAGAGTCAAAATCGGCGAGATATTTATCAACTGTCCACGCTATATCCACCGCATGCAGCGCATTGAAACGTCAAAATACGTCCCTCAATCCGGCAATGAAACACCCATTCCACAATGGAAACGCATCGATGCATTACAGGATGCGCTTCCCGCTTCAGAACAAGATCTTGCAGAAAAGCTAGGCGGCACCATTACGCCGGAAGAATACGCCGAGAAGGTGATAAAGGGAGAAGGATGATTTCAACATTAAAGAACCCTGTCATCATTATCTTCAAATCCTGCAGAAGGTTAAGGAGGCAGACCTTATATTTGACATTTACCGATAATGAATCCGGATGCGCTCAATGCCCATCAAAAAAGGACCTGATTAGCAAGTTTCTTCAGCTAAAGCCCAAAGATCAGCATATCCTTAGCAGGACGGGATTCGCAAGCCATGCGCGTCAAGTTAAAAACGGCCAACCCACATCACGCTCTTTCCCAAGCTCCAGCTTGGGAAACACACCCCGGAAGCTCCAGCTTCCTGAGACCGACACAACCTCCGCACACTCTCAATCAACCCCGACTCGCTCGTTGAATCTTTCTTGATTGCCGGGAAGCTAGAGCTTCCTGAGCAGGTTACCCAAGCTGGAGCTTGGGTAACAGCATATTTTAGTTTTTGCGACTACGACTAGCCCCCTGCTCGGACTCTTGGCTTCGGTAAGCTGAAGCATCTTGCTAATCAGGAAAAAGGAAGTGTCAAAGTTAAAGCTCCCTCTTCCTTTTTTGTCTTATCTCTCCGCATGCCGCGAATCGATGGCTAGGAAGAAGAAACCTCGGCAAGTACTTTCCGGGGACGATCGATATTGCCGAAAATAAGGAAAGCTACGATTTAACACGCTGTAAAAAATAGCTTGCACTTTTAAAGTTCTGTCTCGCAATACCAAAACATTGCGCTATCCCTAGCACTAACCCTTGCTTCATTGCGGAGTCTCGCCCTCCCCAGCCTGCAACACATAAATAGTCGCCCCAATCACTGCGGCCGGCGCGACGATGATATTTATTATCGGCAAGGTTAAACCTAACATCGTGACGCCACCGAAGCTCATCGAACCTAGACGAATGCTTTTGAGTATTTTACGTTGCTCAGAAAATAACAAACCGGCATTCTCCAATGGATAAGCCATGTATTCCAATGCCGCACCCCAAGCCCCAAACAAACCCCATAAAAAAGGCGCCGCGATATTGATGCCGGGAATGATCGATACAATTAATAACGGCAATGCCCTGCTACCCAAATAACCGAAGCGCTTGAATTCGGCCAGGATGATTTTGTTGATGGAGTGCTCGCCAATCTCAAGCTTTCGGCCCGTAATGAGTTCCGCCGATTTTGCCGACAATGTGCCGTAAAAGGGCGCCGCAATCACATTCGCCACAATAGTAAACGTGAAAAAACCGGCGATAAAAAAACTAAGAAAAAACAGCGGCCACAAAACCCAGCTTAACCATGACAACCAGTCCGGGATAAAATATGCTATAAGGTCGGCCACATAATAATAACCGAGTACCAACACCGCGCTATAAAGGACGAGATTGATCAAAACCGGAATCACGATAAATTTTCGCAACTCCGGCTTAAGCGCCCAACGCAGGCCACGAAAGAAACAACTCACCGCCCACGCCGGATTATTGCCTTTTTTTGAAAACTTCATTATTTCAGTCCCCCCATACCATTTTCCGATGGATTCAATACCACGCCGCGTTCGGTCACGATCGCCGCAATCAATTCGGCCGGCGTCACATCAAACACCGGGTTCCAAGCGCTGACCAAGGATTCCTGATTATAACTATCCGGTAACAACTCATTCGATGCACGCTGTTCGATTTCAATACCGCTACCATCGGCAAGATTCCAATCGATCGTCGAAAATGGAGCAGCTACCATTAACTTTATGCCATGTTGTTTTGCCAACACCGCCAGCGAATAGGTGCCGATCTTGTTTGCGGTATCCCCATTTGCGGCGATTCGATCGGCACCGACGACAATCCAATCGACCGCGCCCGACTTCATTAACCAGGCGGCCGCCGAATCGGCTATCAAAGTCGCTGCAATGCCATCTTGAGCCAATTCCCAAACGGTTAGTCGGGCACCTTGTAACCAAGGGCGAGTTTCTCCTGCAAAAACCTTATTTAAGCCTCGCCGGCAGGCGCTCCGAATCACGCCGAGCGCGGTACCATAACCGCCTGTCGCCAAGGCGCCGGCATTACAATGCGTCAAAACGCCTTTAGTTCCACCGATAATGTCGGCGCCTAACTCGCCGATTCGATGATTCGCGGCAATATCGGCCTGATGGATTTCTAGGGCCAAGGCTTGTGTTGCCGCCACCGGATCTTCCGGGTGGGAATTTAAAAGCGCTTTCATCCGGTCCAAGGCCCAAAATAAATTGACCGCGGTCGGGCGCGATGCCGCCAGCCTTTCGATATCAGTAAACACTTTATCAGACCAATTTACAGAACGATCGTGATAATGCTGCTTCACCGATAACGCCACACCGTAAGCCGCCGCAATACCAATAGCGGGCGCTCCGCGCACACACATCGTTTTGATCGCTTCAGCGACTCCCAGCGCATCTCGGTAGTCTTCATAAACGATTGTTTTAGGAAGCAGCCTTTGATCCAGGACTTTTAACGAATCGCCTGTCCATTGCAGGGCTTGTACCGCTAATTGTTTGGGTTCAGTCATTGTTTATCGAATAGGTCGGAAAAAAAGTTATAATTCGGTTTTATCTTGCGATGCATGCTGTCGGCACACATTGCACGCAGGCTATTAATTTAATTTGGAAACCGTTCATGAAAGTCGATATTGCTATCAATGCCCGCTGGATTATACCCGTTGAGCCGGCATCCGTAACCTACGAGCATCATACGTTGATTATCGACAAAGGTCGTATCGTCGACCTATTGCCGACAACGGAAGCCTCGCAAAAATACCGGCCCGATTTGGTGGAGAATCTCGACCGTCACGCCCTCATTCCCGGTCTGATCAACTGCCACACTCATGCCGCGATGACGCTATTGCGCGGCATTGCCGACGATTTACATTTAATGGACTGGCTGCAAAATCATATCTGGCCGCTCGAACACCAGTGGGTCGGCGAGGCTTTCGTCCGGGACGGCACTGATCTTGCGATCGCCGAAATGATACGCGGCGGCACGACCTGTTTTAACGATATGTATTTTTTCCCGGAAATCACCTCGCAGCAGGCGATACATCACGGCATACGCGCCGGCATCGGCATGATTCTAATCGACTTTCCGTCCGCCTGGGCCGAGAATGCCGACCGTTATATCGAAAAAGGCCTGGAACTGCACGACCGTCTCCGCCACGAGCCATTGATCAAAACACCGTTTGCGCCGCATGCGCCTTACACGGTCTCGGATGAACCTTTACAGAAAGTCAGAACTTTCGCAGACGAACTCGATGTACCGGTACACATGCATGTTCACGAAACCCGGCACGAAGTCGATGAGGCCTATGAAAAAAACGGTAAACGTCCAATCGAAAGATTGAACGATCTTGGCCTGATCAATCCCTCGTTTATCGCCGTGCATATGACGCAATTAACTGACAGTGAAATCGAGCTGTTTGCCCAGTCAGGAGCGCATATCGTTCATTGCCCGGAATCCAATTTGAAACTAGCTAGCGGCTTTTGCCCGGTCGCGAAATGCCTCGATGCAGGAATCAATGTCGCGCTGGGTACAGACGGGGCCGCCAGCAATAACGACTTGGATATGCTCGGCGAAATGCGGAGCGCCGCGCTGCTAGGGAAAGCCGTCGCGAACGACGCATCAGCGATACCGGCCATGACCGCGCTTAAATTGGCAACGATCAACGGCGCCAAAGCCTTGGGCCTCGACGACGAAATCGGATCGTTGGCTATCGGAAAATCGGCCGATATCGCGGCGATCGATTTGAGCGGCATCGAAACCCAACCCTTATATTGTCCGGTCTCACAAATCGTTTACGCGGCAAGCCGACAAAACGTTACCGACGTTTGGGTAAACGGCAAACGCTTATTGAAACAACGGCGCCTGACAACACTTGATCTTGCCGAATTAAGGGTCAAAATCGACGCATGGCGGCAGCGTTTATTTCAATAACTAATACTGACCTCTAATCCGCCGCTAGCAATAACCCAGTAATATAGTATACAATTATTCAACCTAAACGGTTCACTATCATGACAGTTACAGACAACGTACATCTTCACGAAATTAATAAATTCGGCTCGCTCGCGGAACGCTGGTGGGATACTACCGGCGAGTTCAAAACTTTACACGATATCAACCCGCTACGAATCCGTTTCATTCAAGAGCATGCGGAGATTAACGGCAAACGTATCGTGGATGTCGGTTGCGGCGGCGGAATACTTTCCGAAGGACTGGCTAAAAACGGCGCCGATGTGCTCGGCATCGACTTGAGCGAGGAATTGATCGATATCGCCGATCTGCACGGACTGGAGTCGGGCGTCAACGCGCATTACCGCAAAATTAGCGCCGAAGCCTTGGCCGATGAACAACCCGAAGGTTTCGACCATGTCACTTGCATGGAAATGCTCGAGCACGTTCCCGACCCGGCATCTATCGTCAGAGCCTGTGCGAAACTGGTTAAGCCCGGCGGCACGGTATTTTTCTCGACGCTGAACCGTAAGCCGAAAGCCTATTTATTGGCCATCGTTGCAGCGGAGTATGTATTGAGAATGCTGCCTAAAGGAACACACGATTTCAAAACCTTTATTAAACCTTCTGAGTTGAGCCGCTGGGCACGCGAAACCGGGCTTGAACTACAAAGCATGGCCGGTATTGAATACAATCCTCTGACCAAACGCTTCAGTCTCGGCAAGGACATCGACGTTAATTATCTTGCCGCTTTCAAACGAAAAAACTGACTATGGTCTGCGATTTTAAACTTTCTTGCGTGCTATTCGATCTCGACGGAACACTCGTCGATACCGCACCAGACCTAATTGCCTGCTTGAATCATGCTTTGCTTGAACACGGCTTTGCGAATGCCCCAAAAGAATCGGTTAAGCCCTATATCTCATATGGCGCTGCGGCGATGGTTAAAGCCAGCATTAGCGATACCGTCAGTGATGACATTCGGCAGGCGATTCTAAAAACAATGCTCGACCGATATCAACACAATATCGCCGAATTCACGGTTTTTTTCGACGGCATGCCTCAACTACTCGAAACCATTGAATCACAAGGTCTTAAATGGGGGGTCGTGACCAATAAGCTCAAACGCTATACCAATCCGTTGATGCAAGCACTCGATCTGACAAGGCGTGCAGCCTGTATCGTCAGCGGCGACAGCACCGGCAACAGCAAGCCGCATCCCGAACCGATGCTGGAAGGCTGCCGACTGGCAGAAGTGAATCCACACGAATGCGTTTATATCGGCGACGCGAGCCACGATATCGAGGCCGGAAGAAATGTCGGCATGAAAACCCTGGCCGCGTTATACGGCTATCTAAAACCGGAGGATGTTCCCGAGAATTGGGGCGCCGATGCCCTGATCGAACATCCCCGACAAATAGATTCATGGATAAAATCAACATTATGCAATTAACAGGAAAGGTTATTCTGATCACCGGCGCGGGCGGCGGTCTAGGCGGTACGGCTGCCTTGGCTCTCGCCAAACAAGGCGCTCAAGTGATTTTACTGGACAAAATCATCGCTAAACTGGAATCGGTTTACGACAAGATCGTCGCTGCCGGCGCACCGGAACCGATCATGTACCCTTTTGACTTAGCTGGCGCGAACGAAAACGATTACCAGGAACTCGCCGATCGAATCGAAGCAAAATACGGTTCGCTGGACGGCTTGCTGCATTCGGCTGTCGAATTCAGTGCATTCGAGCCTTTAGTCTTGCATAAAACCAAAGACTGGGGGCATTCGTTGAATGTTAATCTGAATGCGCCCTTTATATTGTGTAAAGTCTTGTTACCGGTCATGCAAAAAAGCGATTTCGCTTCTATCGTATTCACGTCGGATTCCAAGGCGAGAACCGGCCAGGCCTATTCGGCGTCTTACGGCGTATCGAAAATCGCGCTGGAGGGCTTGGCCAAGATACTGGCGGAAGAATTGGAGTCGGAAGGAAAAATCAGGGTTAATACCTTGATTCCGGGACCTATCGATTCGCCATTTCGAAAAAAAGCCTACCCGGCCGAGGATAAAAGCCTGCTACCGGCAATGTCCTCATTAAATGAGATTTATACCTATCTTTTCAGCGCCGACAGTATCGGCCTAAGCGGCCGCATCATCGACGCGCAAACCTTTAAGCAACAACCTACGAATGAGCATGGCTGAAAGAGAAAGCATCGTTTTAACGCGGGATGTCAATATCGTCACGATTCCCGACGGCAATAACGGCACCTTAAGTAAAGGCACCGTCGTCACGATCCATCAATCCCTAGGTAACAACTACACGGTTGTCACCGACTATGGACACATGGTGCGCATCAACAGCGCCGATGCCGACGCCTTGGGCAAAGAGCCTCACGAGCTCCATACCTTGGTCCGCGACACGGATCCTGACGCAGTCGAGAAAAACTGTTGGGAGGTCATGAAAACGGTCTATGACCCGGAAATTCCCGTCAACATCGTCGATTTGGGACTGGTTTATAACTGCGTGGTCACACCGACCGGGGAAGGCAAAAACACGGTCGACATTCAAATGACGTTGACCGCACCCGGTTGCGGCATGGGCCCCGTCATTCAAAGCGATGTCGAAAAAGCGATACGCGCGCTACCCGGCGTCGAAAGGGTCAATGTTGAAGTGGTGCTGGACCCGCCATGGTCGAGGCACATGATGTCCGAAGTCGCCCAAGTGCAACTCGGCTTGTTTTGAATCACTCGATAAACCACAGAGCACAAAGAGCATTGTATCCGCCGATCTTTGAACTCGGTGATCTCTTTGCTTGATAAAACGATCGTGATTAGCAAGCTTCTTCAGCTAAATCCAAAAACCAGGTTATTTTCGGCCAGCAAGCACATACTCCTTGCTTAATTTACCGGGAATTCAGCTCATGGACATGATTCAAATTCAGTTTCACCTAGAATTAACTCCGTGGGATCATTCGCATTCACCGGATTATTCCCGACATAGGCATAAAAATTCACATCGCCTGCATCGAACCCCAACGGGTCTTCACTAATGAACCTACCGATAAACGGATCATAATACCGCGCCCGGTAATAATACAATCCTGTACTGTCTTCTTCGCGGCCGGTGTACTTGAGCCTGTTGTTGCCTGGGCCGGTTTGGCTGAGGACGTTGCCGAACGCGCCGTAGCTTTGCGCGGCCAGGACGCTACCTTCGTGTCCGCTTTGGCCGAGCACCGATTGCAGGGCGTCGTGATGGTAGGTGGTGTTGACGAGCTTGTTATTGCCGTCTTTCTGGTAGCCGTTGACCACTTCGTCGATCACCGCGCCGCGCAGGTACTGCGCTGTCAATCGGCCGTCGCCGTCGTAGATCGCCTCAAGGTGTTCGCCTTCCAGGTAGTAGTATTGGGTTTGTTCGCCCGTCGTTTTCCGAATGCGGTAGCCGTTCGGGTCGTATTGGAATTGACTGGCGTTGATCGCGCTCGGCCGTTGTTGCGCGCTCCAGACGATGGTTTTCGCTCGCGGCCCCGTTTCGGTTATGAGGTTGCCGTTGTCGTCATAGTTAAACTCGGATTCGAACGTACCGCTCGGGCTGCCGATGCGGATGTTCTGCAAGCGGTTTCCGTTATTGTAACTGTAATAGCGCGTCGCCGCGTTCGGCGTCAGGCTGCCTCGGGTATGAGTTTTGCGGTTGCCCACTTTGTCGTAGCTGAACACTTCGTCATGTGCGGTGCCGGGGTAGTCGGCGGTCAAGAGCCGGTAGTTGGGGTCGTAGCTGAAGGTGGTCACTCCCGGATTCGGCCCGACTGTTTCGGTTTGGCTGAGGATATGGCCTAGATGATCCCGCGTGTACTGCGTGTCGTTTACGGCCTGTCCCGTGCCGGTGGTGTTCTTGAGCCGGTTTAGTCGCCCGGCTTCGTCCCATTCGTAATGCGTGACCGCGCCGTTACTCAAAATGCGGTCAATCAGCCGGCCCGCACCGTCGTAGTGGTAGCTGACTTGCAGGTAGTGGGGGCTGCTCTCGGCAACCAGACGGTTGGTGCTGTCGTATTGGTAGGCGGTGATATCACCCTGATAATCCGTTTTGGTGTCGATGTTACCCGCTGGGTCGTAAGTCCAGTTTAGGGTTTTGTTCAGGCGGCTGCATGCTATCAACACAAATTATCTCGTTATCCTGTCCATGAGAGCTTTCAACTCATCTTCCGTATAGTTAGCGCCGATCGCTATATAGGTGGCCAGCATAATAAGCCGCTCGTTACTGGCCTGTATATAAATATTAGAATCTTTTTCCCAAATTCGATGATTCATTAGTCGGTCTAATGTGAGCATGAAAGAGGGGAATCCAGCGCCCGACAATCCAATCCTAGTCTTACTGGTTTTTAGCTTCCTAAAGGAGCTTAATAACGACTTTTTAGCCGAATTCATCGACCGAAATTGAAGAGCGGGATCCAAGAAAAAATTTGGATTTTTCGGTTTTTTTCTGATTCCACCGATTTTTTCTAGGAGACCAATCAAAAAATCCTTTCTGGCTTGCTGAATACTTTCTTTCCAACTACTTATTTCTGTGACCTCAAGCTCTCGGTTAATCGCGTCTTCTGCAGCTTTTGCCAGCATCTTAGGTACTTCTTTCCCATATTCGAAATGCAATGCTACGAGAGCTATGATTTCATTATTTGTTACTGTGTCACCGTAGTTTATTGCATCGCCCCAATGAGCAAAAAAGCGCTTTATTGCTTCCTCGTAACCAACACTATGAACGCCATCCAACCACTCATTCCATTTTTCTCGTATTTCCACTCCTTCATCGCAGTCAAACGGATCAACTCCCCACGCTCCCATTGAATAACTCCTATTTCTGATAGACGCTTTGCATCATATTTGTATTTGATTTATTCGGATACAGAACAAATCCTCCATTTGCTCCGGAGGAAATATTTGTACTCAACCCTATTGATGATCCAGTAAAAAGTGAATTCCAAACAGATTGTGCGGGCGTAGCAATTGACGTAATAGTACCAAGGCTAGAATTATTAAATAAGCCGATGCGGGCAGCCCCTATGGGGTTTATTGCATTTAAAACACCTGATGCATTTATTCCACCCATGTTATTGAGGGTTAGCTGTTCTGCAACCTCTCGACTTGCTTTACTTCCATTCACAGCCGCTCTTACTGCATTATCAACGGATGATATAGGCTTAATAGGATTGGCCTCATGTGCGGCTAAACGAGTTCCAATTTGACTAGACTGCCCAACATAACTAGCCCCACCTTGTTCAAAGAAATAAATCCCACTGGTTATTTCTGCCTGTGCCGCCGAACCACTACTTGCTGCTAATTTTGTTGCCAAAGGTGCAGCTATATGCCGTGCTTGATAAAGCTGCACACCTTTATGCACTAAACCAGCGCCCAGAACGCCCAAGCCAGCATCAAAAAATATGGCCCTCGAATCCAACACTTCGTTTCCAGAAATACCGCGAATAGCTGCACCCGTTGCCATACTGGTTGCCGCGCCGATACCCACTGCATTAAGCAAAGGCGGCAAAGCCGCTACACAAGGAACGCAGATATTTCCCGTCGGGTCGTTATTGTTAACCGGATTATTCCCGACATAAACATAAAAATTCACATCGCCCGCATTAAACCCCAGCGGGTCTTCACTAATGAACCTACCGATAAATGGATCATAATACCGCGCCCGGTAATAATACAAGCCGGTGCTGTCTTCTTCTCGGCCGGTGTATTTGAGCCGGTTGTTGCCTGGGCCGGTTTGGCTGAGGACGTTGCCGAACGCGCCGTAGCTTTGCGCGGTTAAAACACTACCTTCGTGTCCGCTTTGGCCGAGCACCGATTGCAGGGCGTCGTGATGGTAGGTGGTGTTGACGAGCTTGTTATTGCCGTCTTTCTGGTAGCCGTTGACCACTTCGTCGATCACCGCGCCACGCAGGTACTGCGCTGTCAATCGGCCGTCGCCGTCGTAGATCGCCTCAAGGTGTTCGCCTTCCAGGTAGTAGTATTGGGTTTGTTCGCCCGTCGTTTTCCGAATGCGGTAGCCGTTCGGGTCGTATTGGAATTG
>JAHJSQ010000131.1 GCA_018830325.1 Gammaproteobacteria bacterium | reverse complement strand
GCCGGCGTAGACTTGGTTCCAGTTGAATCCGGTCGCCGCCGTCGTGGAGTTTTGCGGGATGCCTTGGTCGGCGATTTGGGTGTTGACTAGACTGGGCGTGATTGCCGAGCTGAGATAGCCGCTGTTGAGATTGGCGTTGTAGTGGACGGTGGGCAGGTTGTTGAATGGGCGGACGGTGTAGCCGCCGGCGTAACCACCCCTGATGATGTAGCCGGCTCTAAAATTGTTAGGGCTGGAACTGCATTTATTGCATTCGGCAACATAAACAGCGCCTTTCCAGTTTTCGTACTCGATCCGGCTACGCGGAATTTTGACGGTATAGCCTTTGTCGATGTAGTTTTCTTTGATCTGATTTCGCTGTTGGGTACTGTAATTGAGGGCGCTATTACTGTTACTGGTTAATTTTGGGCTTTGCGCTGACCAATTGGCGCTCGTCAAGGTTAAAACTTCGATACCGTGCTCGTTGGCAAATTGCAGTCCACGCACCGTTGAGACCGCATCGAGGGCCGCGTTCTCCTGCCAAATATAGGATTCGTAGGCGGACGCAGCATAGCCGGATAGCAAAAATTCGTCCCAATCGATATTGCCGGTCACAATGTTCCTCGATCGGGAGTATCCGCCCGGCATGTCAACCAGCATGCCTTCCCGATGTACTGCAAACGGCAGGTCGAATAAATATTCGACTTTCATTTGCGTCGAGGTAACGCCCAAATGATGACCGCTGTCGCCGGTCATGCCGCGCAGTTGTCCGATGATGCGCCCCGCGTCGCTGATCTGGCGATGGTATTGAAGGCCGACGATATGCAGGTATTCGCCCTCGGTGGCATCGTTATCGGTATTGGGATTGGCGGTGTTTTGCAGCGTTTGCAGCAGTTGCGCGGCCCGTTCCTCGAGCAGCCGGTCGCTCGCTTGAAAGCCGTAGGCTTGTATCGCTTGAAGATCGGCGGCCTTGATGTTTTCGAAGGTGATCTTGTTGATGACCGGTTCTGATAATTCCGGCAGGCTTAGCGTGATTTCCAGCTTATTTTCTAAGGTACAGATATCGACTGCGCCGATACCTGATGCGATTTCCTGCCCTTCTTGTTTTAAACTTGGCGTTACTTGTATTGCGCTGCACGGCAGTGCGCTTTCGAGATTGCCGTCGAGTCGCCATAGATCCAGGGCATCTTGATCCGCCATAGTCGCGCCTTTGAAAGACAAGGTCAGCCGCTTCAGCAAGGTTTGGCTCATCAGAAGCGTTTGTTCCGCCAATATCGGGGTATCATCTTGTTTATCGGCCTTGATTTTCAAGCGATAACGATGATTTTCGGGCAGTACGGCGGCTTCAGGACTATCGGTGTTAGTCCAGAAATAAATTGGATTGAAGCTGGTCAAATACGGCAGCGTTGTCGGCAATACGTCGAAATTTAAACGCTTTTTTGAGCCGGTATACGGCACATCAGCTAAATCTTGGCCATTAGATAAGGTTTGCCGAATTTGTTGCTGATAATGCTCCTGCGGCAATACGTGGCTGCGCTCGGCTAGATAGCCGTCGTAATCGAACGCGGCATTGAGCTCGATACCGTCTTGGTAATCCCGGTCTTCGATGCTCGGGTCTAGCGGGATCCAATGGTAACCGTGACCGTCGGCACCGATACCCCGGTAATCGGCATAAGGGATACACGCTTCAACCCAGGTTTGTATCCATGCCAATGATGTGGCGGACCCACTTGCCGCATATTGTCCTGCCCACAAACGATTCCGCGCTGCAACATTGGTCTTCGTTCCCAGCCAGAGTGCGCCTTGATTGATTTGCTGCTGGCCGGTTTCGTTCTTAAATTCTGCAATGCCCTTGACATAACGGGCCGGTATATTCGACGCGCGCAGCAATGCGATCAATAAGGATGCCTGGTCGGTCGAGCCGCCCTTGCCGCTGTGCAACGTTCCGTTTGCACCTTTCAATGCGCCGTAATAGGGCTCGAAATCGATTTCTTCGCTGACATAACGGAAGATGCGCGCCGGCGAGTATTTCAATTGTTTGGCCAGCGCCCGGATTTCATCGGTTAGAACGACATCGATGCCGTCTTCGGCCAAGTCGGCCGCCGTGTAATTGCAGCTTGCCGCTTCAGGCGGAAGATCGCCGGGCGCGGCATGAGCGCTCGGGATCAATGCGCGGGCGAGCCGTTCGCTCCACGCGGGCGGGTTTTGTTCGTCCGGGGTCATTCGCCGTCGGCTCAGGTAGGCGGGCAAGCGCTCGACATCGTCCGGTTCGATGGTCAATTCCGGCATGAATTCCGGCAGCGGATCGGCCGTGAAGGTGGGCTGCGTCCGGTCGCCCAGCGTTTCCGCTGGTTTTGTACGCAGTGCTTTTTCGAGTAAGGCTTCCAAACGCTGCCGAGCTTGCGCCTGCCGGTCCGGGTCGCCGGCTTCCAGATGCGCGAGTTCCCGGTCGGCTTGTTCGAAGCGGTCTTCGATTTGCCGCGCGCGCCGGTCGAAGGCGTCCAGTTGCGGGCTTAATCCGGAAACAGCGAGCATTTGCCGGAGGCGGGCCGAGTCGGTCTCGTATTCGCTACGCAAAGCCGCCATTTGCGCACGCAGCATCGCGTATTCCGTCCGCTCGGAGGATTTTTGCGACTGGGCGGCGCGTTGGCCTTGCCGCGCCGATTGCGAACGCTCCGTTCGCTTGAGCGCTTGCCGGGTGTTCGTGAGCAGGTTATTCAAACGTTCGTCCAGACGGTTTCCTTCCTCGCCGGTCATGGTTTCCACCAAGCGTTTTATCGCCGGTTCTTCGGTCAGTCTTGCGGTTTTTCGCTCTGCCTGCGCTGCGCTGCTCATTAAGAAAAATAACAGGCAGATCCCGAGGTTTAAGAATGTAGCGGTCCGAAGGTTTTGTAAGTTCATGTGCTTTCCCTGTCTGAATTTATCTTGTGATGGGGCGTTGACGGTGGAATTGTCCGATCAGAAACAAGAGGACGGCCAAGACCGCCAACATCCATTCCGGCATGAACGGAACTTGTACCGGCGGCGGCGCTTCGATTGCAATTTGCATCAACACATCTTCGCTCCAGCCCTCGCTATCGGTTGCCCGGTAGACAAAGTTGAATTGTCCGACTTGCGTCGGGGTACCGCTCAGCCGGCCGGTTGCCGTATTCAGTGTCATGCCTTCGGGAAGGCTGCCGGATACCAGCGACCAAGCGTAGTTTCCATTGCCGCCGGAGGCCGCCAAATCGGTTTCGAAGGCTTGTTGAACCATGGCACCGCCGGCAAATATTGCAGTACTTGCCCCGGGCAGTGCTTCGCCGTTACCGACCGCGAATTGGCTGCTGTCGGCTATAGCAGGGTTGCTGCCGAGCTCGATCTCAACGCTGTCGGGAATACCGTCGCCGTCGGTGTCCGGAAGCTGACTTTGCGGCGCGATTTGTGCTGCGAGCAAAGTCGGTAGAAGTCCGTCTTGCCAGTTTCCGCCGCTTTGTTGACAAGCCAAGAGAAAATCGAGGGCGTTATTCAGTACATTTTGAAACGTGCTATTTTGCGCGGTAGGGTTGCCGGCGCTTTGCGCCAGCATGAGCGCTTTGACCACTTGCGCCGTTTCGAACACGCGACCGGCTTGCGCATTATTGTCTTCGGCGAAACCACCGTCGTACGGTTTTTGTCTGGCTTGCAGCCAGTTGAGGCCGTTATTGATACGGGTGTCTAAAGGTTCATCGTTCCGATAGCGGCTGAAGGCCATTATGCTTTGCGAGGTGGCTAGTAGACTTCCCGAAGTTCCGCCGTTCATCGGCCAACTGCCGTCGGGAAGTTGGCCGCGGTAGGTACTGTTATTAGTCCATAAACATTGCAAGCTATTTATGGAACTGTCGTAGCTATGGTTCGCGGCTGCCAAGGCTTCGGAAGCCAAGGCCGTGTCGATAGAACTGACATGGTAATTTTTATAGGGGCCCCAGCATTTGTTCAGGGTGGTGTTACGCAGTGACAATAGTTGCTCGATCGCCGGCGAAGGGCTAGCCCCTGCCGAGACCAAGGCCTTGATGCTATGCGCTAGACTATCAACGCTTTGCATGGAACGATTGGTTAGCCAGCTTTTCGCCGCCTTGGCCGCATAACTTTGCGACATGCCGTAACGGGCCAATGTTTGCAACGCTTCGGAAGTGGTTCGTACGCGCAATTCGGCTTGCTTGCCGAAGCTCCCGTCGCCGTTTTGTTGCAAAATCAAATAAGCCAGCGCTTTGTCGCGCGCCGCATCGAGTTGCGCAGTAGTTGCGGCGTAGTTCAGTGGCGGAAACGTCAGAAGAAAAAGTAGAACCGGCGAAAAGCATCGCATATAACCTCCTTGTTGCAGGATTTTTAATTATTGAGGAACTTATCACAAAAATAAGTCCGGCTCAATAATTTCTAACAAAAAAATTCATGGGATTATTTCCTGTTTGATCATTATCGGCGGTCGTGTGTAGTAGGCTGTCGAAAAAAGCCATTGTAGCTAATTTCTGTGTTCCCGCTTTTTAATCTTAAAATAACTTGTACTTTGTTGGTGATCATAGGTTATTAAACGCCAATTGTGCGCATCGCGCACCTGGGTCGGGGCCTTTCGTCGGTTCGTCACCGTGGAAAGGTGCGCGATGCGCACACCCTACGGCGCTACGGCGCTCAAACTATCTTGGAAATTGTTGATGAAGATAGAATATAAATCGACGGTTATTTTCTCAAAATCCATAAGGTAGTCGCTTTTTTAACTTGAAATTAGGTAAATTTCGACAGCTTATGTGTGTACATTACACAGCGATTTTCGGCACACCATAGTCCGGCGGCTTTATACTTGACCTTACTCTTCTTGCTGAAAAAGAGGATAGTTTTATCCCGAATTTTCAACACGAAAATTACACAATTCACCGATGTAAAATTATCGGCATCGTCCCGCCATAATTGCGACAATGCACTAACATATCCAGATTATTTTGGGCTTGTTTTGCGACTTATGATAGTCTTTCCTAACGGGCTTACTTATTCATTGGTTCATTTGATCGATAGAGGAGGATAGTATTGTTTTTAAGCAAGCAGAGTGTCGATAGACGCCGCATTATCTTCAGTCTAGGCTTGCCTTTGGTCTTTTTGCTGGTCTATGTGCTGTTCGACATTCTCTATAGCGCGTTGCCGGACGCTGCCCTTAACCGTTGGCTGTACGAGCCGTTCGTTTCCTTTTGTGTCGGCTTAATCCATTGGATTACGCCGGACCATAATGTTTGGGCGGTACAAAATAAGATTCTGTCGGCAGAGGGTAACTTAGAGATGGTCCGCACCTGCGATGGATCTTACTCTTTTATTTTGTTGGCCGCTGCCATGACTGTCTTTAAAGCGACGATTCGGGCCAAATTATTCGGTATGGCCGGCGCCTTTCTATTGGTAGTATGTCTCAATCTGCTGCGAATCGTTACGTTGTTTTTTGTGTTGATTCATTGCCCTACTTGGTTTGACTTCGTGCATTATTATTTTGCCCCCTATCTGAGTCTCGGAGCTTACGGGCTGTTCTTTTCCGGATGGGCGTTTCGAGCCCGAAAGCCTGCTTCTCATGAACTTTGATTCGACAACGCTATTGCGCATGGCTTTTATATGGCTGGTTTTATCCGGGTTGCTGTGGTTTTACGGAAAATCTCTGGCAGGTCTCGATAAGCGCATTGTTTTCGGTTTTTTGGCTCGATTGCTTCCGGTGTGGCTATTGAGCGTTTTTGTGCTCGCTCGCCATGGGCAGACGGCATTCGAATTGATATTGTCCTTTTTTATACCTTTGGCCGAACGGTTTCAAAGCGAATATACGATTACGCTACAACCGGTTGGTGATTCTTCCAACATCAGCTTGCTCTTTGCCCACCTATACCGGGATCTGCCGCCTATAAAAGCGCCGTCCGATTTTATAGCGCCAATCGACAACCTTTACCTTGTAATACCCTTGGCTCTACTTACCGGTTTGTTATGTGCTTGGCCGGTCCGCCGTTTTAGGGAGCGGGCGCTACTGGTCGCGAGCGCACCCTTATTGATCGCGGTTTTTCTGCTTTTGACTTATCCTTTCCACCTAACGGCTCAATTCGAGCAAATTTTTCAAACTGTTGCTCATGCTACCGGTGTTGAACGGCCCCAACCCCTTGGTTACTTATGGTCCCGATTTCTTGACGAAGGTGGGCGCTGGCTGCTTATCTTATTTCTAGCCCTTTTCTCTAAAGCCTGTGTAATACGCATTGAAAAAAAGTTATAGCTATTGAATGTCTATTTTTCTATACCTTTATCCATGAATAACGGAATGCGTTTAAAACTACCTCCTTGCAGTTTTTGGCAAAAGAAGCCTAGATACTTATGTCTAGAGGAAGATGTACACATAAGTAAGTTATTTTTGACTCTTTCCAAACTTAAGTAAAACTACCCAAATTGCACTTTGTTACCGGCCCTTGAAGCTTTTCCAACATCAACGAGATAATTCGGCGGGATACCCATGCCTCCCCTTGCCGAATCACCTTAACCGCTTTATTAAAAAACCTAGCCAAATCGGTAAACTGTAAATAACCTTGAGCCCCCGATAGCAAACAATCGATGACTTCGCGATCGGTCAATTCAGGTGCGATCAAAATTATTTTGCTATCGGGACTTGCCGCATTCAATAACGCGATATATTCGGCGGTTTGCTGTTCGCGAAGTTCATAGCGAAGCACAACGACAAGCGGCTTGTCTCTTTCAACCGCGATCAAGGCTTTTATTTCGTCATGATCGACTCGTATTTTTAGGCTCGGATCGTCGATAAACCGCAGAATGTCTTCGTCGTTATCAATTATTTGCAGATCAATCATAAAGTTACCGATCGTTTAGGTTATCCGGCTTTCAAAATACCACTCCATTCCCTCCTTGCTTATTTGAGTCAAAATCATCCATGTTTTCAACTTAAAAAAGAGTCTAGTCTGTTTTACGTAATTGTTAACTGTACCAAAGTACTAAATTGCTCAACCTAGCCCAGCCTTAACATTTGATGAGCATAAGGAATTGAAAATTAATAATATTCAACGTCATAACCCATAGTCACTACAAATTGTTAAGGTAGAGCTACTAGGAACGAGCATGAAATAACTTAGACAACTGTTGGAGGGGGTTTGGTGGCTCGATTGACAGGTGTCGGCGGCAGGGATAGCCGCCGTCAAGCCTTGTATGATTAATTTAAATGAATTTTAGCCAGGAAATACTTTAAGCTGTACCGAGTTCATTGGGAGGCCGCTTGAGCCTGAGGACTGGATTAAACCAGAGCCTGTCATGTAGATTGGCCCCCGCCCTATTCACCTAT
>JAHJSQ010000130.1 GCA_018830325.1 Gammaproteobacteria bacterium | reverse complement strand
TAGTGACAGGCCTGCTTGAAACTGAATTTTATTCATGGCCATGAGCTGACTCCTTGGTAATTAAGTGGCCAGTATGCGCCTTCTGGCCGTGAATATCCTGGTTTTTGGGCTTTAGCTGAAGAAACTTGCTAATCAGGAAAAAGATTGAACGAGCGAGTCGGGGTTGATTGAGAATCTGCGGAGGTTATGTCGGTCTCTGGAAGCTCTTGCCCTGAGCCCTTCGGCTGCGCTCAGGAGAGCCTTGTCGAAGGGGGAGCTTCCGGGTTGTCTTTCCCAAACTGGAGCTTGGGAAAGAGCGTGATGCGGGTTGCAGCTGAGCTGAATCATTAGAGCTTAAACCGGAAAATCAAACGCTTCTTTAGTAACAGGGATGTCTTGCGCGTCCATCATCTGAGCAACACGCTGCAGTGATGCAATAATCATCAACTGTTCCCATTCCTGTAGTTTACTGAATTCTCGTGTAAAGCGATCTTGCAAAGGGATAGGGGCATTTATTAGCATTTCCGTGGCCGCCTCAGTCATGTATGCATGGACTTTTCGCTTGTCCGTCTGGGAGCGCTGCCGGAACACCAGTTGGCGTTTTTCCAGGCGATCCAGAATTGTTGTCACAGTCGCCTGGCTGAGGCTCATGTCCTGAGCTAGCTCCCCAATGGTCAATTGACCTTTGGCACGCAGCGTTTGCAATAAAAGAATCTGCGGCGCGGTCAGGCTGGTGGTTTTTGCCAGATATTTTGAGTGTAAGTCGGTGGCTCGTATGACTCTGCGTAATGCGACCAGCACTTCTTCAATTTGATTCAGCAAATGCTCCTTTTCAACCGGATTTAAGTCGAGCGTATCCAGCGAATGGGGTGTGTGTGGTTGCGGGTTTTGCATCATTGATCACCAATCTAGCTAATAAAGATTCCGTCGCGTTACAAAGCCATTGCTGTAATTTGATATGACATCTAATTAATCTTAGGCAAAAGTACGCGGCCTGGACATTTAAAATATTTAGTGTACTATATATTATGTTTTCCAATGAAGCCAGAATATTCGTGCTAATGGCTCATAAAAATCACATTCAAGACCGGCTTATTTAGTTAAAGCCGAGTTAATTGCACAGAAATCTAAATAATAGAGTTATTTATATGTTGTCTGATAAAACTGCCTTGCCGATCATTACACTTAGTCAGCCTACTGCCGAAGTCGGAGCGCAGGTGCATCGACTGATTAGCGAGTGTCCGCCCCTAGATCCCAATTCGATGTACTGCAATTTGCTGCAGAGCAGCCATTTTTCTGAAACGGCGGTGGCGGCTAAAATTGGCGATGAGTTGGTTGGTTTTGTCTCGGGTTATCGTATTCCGCAACGTCCGAATACCTTGTTTGTCTGGCAGGTGGCTGTCGGCGAAAAAGCCCGTGGCCAAGGGCTTGCCACGCGGATGCTCTTAGCCATACTGGCGCGGTCGGCCAATCAGGATATTAACCGAATCGAGACGACCATTACCCCGAATAATAAGGCCTCATGGGCCCTGTTTGAAGGGCTGGCAAAAAAACTGGACACCCAAATTGGCAGTGCTGTGATGTTTGATAAGACACGCCATTTTGCAGATCAACATGAAACCGAAATGCTGGTGAAGGTTGGGCCGTTCAAAGCGGTTCAGGCTTAATTCACTACACTATTATCCCATATTGCTCAGGAGAGAATTAGAATGAAAATCTTTGAAGAAATTGAATCAGAAGTGCGTTCGTATGCTCGCGCTTTTCCACGCGTGTTTGATCGTGCCCAAGGCGCAAAAATCTATGACCATGAAGGCAATGAATATCTGGACTTTCTCGCTGGTGCAGGTTCCCTAAATTACGGCCACAATCACCCGGTATTTAAGGAAAAGTTGCTTGAGTATATCCAGAATGATGGCATCACGCAGGGCTTGGACTTGCATACCCGCGCCAAAGGTGAGTTTTTGGAAAGCTTTAATGAGTACATCCTTAAGCCTCGGAACTTGGACTACATAGTGATGTTTACCGGCCCCACCGGCACCAACGCGGTTGAAGCAGCACTGAAGATCGCCCGCAAAAAAACCGGTCGTGAAAACATTATTTCGTTTACCAATGGTTGGCATGGCCAGACGCTGGGATCACTGTCGGTTACCGGAAATTCTACTCATCGTGGCGGTGCCGGCATCGCCTTGCATGGCTCAACCCGTATTCCCTATGACGGCTATCTGGGTGATGATTTCGATACCACCAATTTGCTCGACAAAATGCTGTCGGATTCCAGCAGTGGCGTCGATAAGCCGGCTGCCGTCATCGTTGAAACGGTTCAGGGCGAAGGCGGTATCAACGCCGCCTCAATGACTTGGTTAAAAAGCCTGTCGGAAATCTGCAAACGGCATGATGTGTTGCTGATTATTGATGATATCCAGGCCGGTTGCGGTCGCACCGGCACTTTCTTCAGCTTTGAAGAAGCCGGAATTTATCCTGATATTGTGACCTTGTCGAAATCGCTGAGCGGCTATGGTTTGCCGTTAGCTATCGTGTTAATGAAACCCGAAATCGATCAATGGTCGCCGGGTGAGCACAATGGTACCTTCCGAGGTAACAATCATGCTTTTGTCACTGCCAAGGCGGCTATTGATCACTTCTGGAAAGACGACTGCTTTGCCAAAGATGTCCAGCGCAAAGGTCGTTACATTGCCGATCGTGTAGATGTTATTGTCGCCAAGTATGGCGAGGGTAACTTCAACTCGCATGGGCGAGGTATGTTCCGGGGTATTAACTGTGTCAGCGGTGATTTGGCCGGTCAGATTACCCGAAGATGTTTTCAGAAAGGTCTGATTATTGAAACCAGTGGCGCGGACGATCATGTCGTGAAGTTCTTGTGCCCTCTGATTATTACAGATGATGAGCTGGAAAAAGGCATCGACATTCTGGAGCAAGCCATTAAAGAGGTCTGTGATAAAGCAGACACAATCCCAGAAGGAAAAGACTTTTTTGAAGGCGACTACTCAGTCAGTAAAGAGGTTAGCAAAGCGGGTCACTAAGGATTCGGCCATAATAACTTCCCTATTTTTAATGCACGGTAAGCAGGTTCGGTAACTCGATTGACAGGTGTCGGCGGCAGGGAAATCCGCCGTCAAGACTACACGGACGTATTCACCCAGCACCTAAATTCCATAGCCTTTTGGCTATGGTAACTGTCTTGCATAATTTAGGTGCTGGGTTCACGGCGTCCTGTCAAGCGAGTTACTGAACCCGCTACAAAACTCATAGCTCCAGGAAGTTATTTTTCACGAAATCCTAAAGCCCGCTGAGCCAACCAGCCTATTCGAGAACCTACTGAAGAGAACTAAAATGATCGTAAGACAGTTACAAGACGCACAGCAGACTAACAGACGCATCGTTTCACCTGACGGCAACTGGGAAAGCACCCGAATGCTACTGAAGGATGACGGTATGGGCTATTCCTTTCATATCACCACCATTTTTGCCGGTGCCGATTTTCGCATGCATTACCAGAATCACCTAGAGTCGGTGTATTGCATCAGTGGTGAAGGCGAAGTGGAAACGCTGGACGATGGCAAGAAGTATTCTATCACCCCAGGCACACTCTATAACCTGGATCAACACGATCGGCATATTCTGCGTGCCTTCAAGGAACTGAAATTGGCTTGTGTTTTTAATCCGCCTCTAAACGGCAAGGAAGTACACAACGCAGAAGGTGCCTATGAACTGGAAGCCGAAACAGTCAGTGACTAATTTTCAATCATGGCAGGGCGGTAGAGGCCCTCGGCATGCCCGAAGTAAGAGAGGACGTTATGACGTTTCACACCGTTGAAAAAATCGGCGGCACATCCATGAGTGATTATGTCGCAGTGCGCGACAATATCATTCTCAAGCCTGTCCATCGTGAGGATCTGTATCAGCGTATTTTTGTGGTCTCCGCCTACGGTGGCATCACCGATATGTTGCTGGAGCACAAAAAAAACGGTCATGCCGGAATTTATGGTCAGTTTGCCAACAGTCTAAACGATGCCGGCTGGCAGGCTTCGTTGGTAACACTTAAGCAAGAAATGTTTGCAATCAATGCCAACATTTTTGACACTGCTGAGGCCATCAAAAAAGCCGACGCGTTCATTGGCGAACGGCTTGATGACACGGAACGCTGTCTGGCCGATTTGCAGCGTCTTTGTCAGCATGGTCATTTTTCACTGGATGCACATCTTTCTACCGTTCGGGAAATGCTGGCTAGTATCGGTGAGGCGCACAGTGCGTGGAACACTGTCCAGTTGCTGCAACAAGACGGTATTAACGCAGTCTTTGTCGATCTGACCGGTTGGCAGACCGATAAACACATGACGCTCGACGAACGCATTAAAAAAGCCTTTGCTGAGATCGATCTGAGTCAGCAGCTACCAATTGCCACAGGCTATGCGCACAGTATTGACGGGTTGATGTCAACGTTTGATCGGGGCTACAGTGAAATGACCTTTAGCCGGATTGCGGTGCTGACAGAGGCGGATGAAGCCATCATTCATAAGGAATTTCATCTCAGCAGCGCAGATCCGCGTCTGGTAGGTGAAGACAAGGCCGTGCCGATTGGCCGTACCAATTACGATGTGGCCGACCAGCTTGCGAACCTGGGCATGGAAGCGATTCATCCCAAGGCAGCAAAAGGCTTGCGTCAGAACGCGATAGCGCTTCGCGTCAGAAATACCTTTGAGCCGGATCATGCCGGGACGCTGATTACCGGCGACTATGTCAGCAGTAAGCCTTGTGTAGAAATTATTGCCGGGTGTAAAGGCGTCTATGCTTTCGAGGTATTCGATCAAAACATGGCCGGCGAGATCCACAATTACGATCAGGAAATCCTGGCGCTGATCCGTCGCTTCAGAGCGCATATTGTTTCCAAAGATATTAATGCCAATACCATTACCCATTATTTATCTGCCAGTCTGAAAAAAATCCGCCGCATCCGCGATGCTTTGCAAGAGATCTATCCGGATGCCGAAATCAATCAGCAAAAAGTTTCGATTGTTTCCGCCATCGGCAGTGACATGAAAATTCCCGGTATTCTGGCTAAAACTGTCTCGGCACTGGCAGAGAAACAGATCAGCGTGTTGGCGATGCATCAGTCAATGCGTCAAGTCGATATGCAGTTTGTGATAGATGAAGATGCCTACACTGACGCGATCAAAAGTTTGCATAGTCATCTGGTGGAGGTCCATGATCACGGAATTGCAATATGCCTCGCGTCCTGATGGTGCTGCTGAAACCCTTCTTCAGTTTGGCCAAAACGATACATTACTCCTTTTGTACTCAAAAAAGGGCTGATTTTATGAAGGTATGAGGTGTGGGTTCACGGCGTCCTGCCAATCGAGCGGCCGAACCCTCCAAAAATAGGGAAGTTATTTATGACCGAATGCTTAAGGTGCTTATGAGTTGACAGCTAGAGCGGTAGCGGATTAAGGCGAGTCGCAAGTCAACTTTCGTCCATGGTTAAGCCATTCATGGCAAGTCAGTCGAGCAATGAATGGTTTAACCGTCTTTTTTCAATAAACTTAAGATGTACGGGTAAGCCCTGCGTAAGTTGGGAATGACCGATGACCGGGGGTATCTGTTGTCGTGAAGTCTTTAATCAATATGGGTTAAATGTTCAATGATTACCGAGAAAGCCGAACAGTCCGAACAAAGCGAAGATGTTTATCAATCTCGTAACGGTGATAAACCGAAAATAATTCAACGCGTAGACCCTGTGGTTTATGCTCAAACCGCTAACCCAAGCCTTATTACCGAGGACTTGCAAGCTCGTTATGAACGACAGGGTTTTCTTATTCTTGATAATGTTTTTAATGAGCGGGAAGTCGATTGTTTCAGGCAAGAGCTCAATCGTTTGAATGACGATAAAGAGATAAAAGCCTCAGCGGAAGCGATAACTGAATTATCCAGCGACGAAATCCGTTCACTCTTTAAAATTCATGAGATCAGTCCGGTCTTTAAAAGATTAGCTGCCGATAATCGTTTAGCGGGGTTGGCCCAGCATCTTTTGAATGATCGGGTTTACATTCATCAGTCGCGCTTAAACTATAAACCGGGTTTTCGTGGTAAGGAATTTAATTGGCATTCCGACTTTGAAACCTGGCATGTTGAAGACGGCATGCCCAGAATGCGTGCGCTCAGCATGTCCATTATTCTGACTGAAAACGACCAGCGTAACGGGGCTTTAATGTTGATTCCCGGATCGCATAAAAAATTTGTCGTTTGCGAAGAAGAAACGCCGGAGAATCATTATTCGGTCTCGTTGAAAAAGCAGGAGTACGGGATACCCAGCGATGAATGCTTGGCTAGCTTGGTTGCCGATGGCGGCATTGTATCGGCTATCGGAAAACCTGGTAGTGTCTTAATTTTCGACAGTAATATGATGCATGGTTCGAACAGTAATATCACCCCGTGGCCTCGCTCCAATGTCTTTTTCGTCTATAACGCGATCAGTAATCGAGTGACATGGCCGTTTTGCGGTTTATCGCCTCGTCCCGAATACCTTTGCAGTCGCAAGGCTATACGTGCTATTGAGCCGCGGCCTTTTATCGCTGCTGCCGACCAGTCGATTTATGCTTAGAATGTTAATGGTGTTGATCGTGCTGGCGCCTTGTTCCGTGATGGGCGAGGCAGTCGACGATGAAGCAGAGGTTCAAGAGCGCTTAGATGCGATTGAGTCTTTGGATAAGCCTTTATATAGTCCGTTCATCGAGCGCTATATGCTGGATGAACTTAAGCAGTTGCGTATGGACATGGCAGCGCAGAGGAATGAGCTGATTCAGCAAATTGTGGATAGAGAGCTCAGCTCGGTCGATAGAGGCGTCACTTACGCCACCAATACAGTCACTTATTTTTTCTACTTGATTGCCGGTGCCAGTACTATTTTGGTGCTGCTGGGTTGGACCTCGCTCAGAGATATCAAAGAGCGTGTACAGTCCATGGCGGATAAGAAAGTATCGAAACTGGTCCATGAATACGAAGAGCGTTTGGCAATTGTCGAGCAACAACTCAACAAAGAAGCACAATTGATTGAGAAAATCGGCGAGGATATCGAGCGGACGCAAGATGTGCAATCACTGTGGCTCAGGGCAGGGCAAGCAAGTAGTTTGGCCAATAAAATCGCCATCTACGATCAAATTTTAAAATTGCGTCCCGAGGATTGCGAAGCATTGACTTATAAGGCTGATGCGGTACTCGATATGGGGGAGCCGCAGTGGGCTGTCAATCTATGTCAGCAAGCGTTGAAAATCGACCCTGAAAACGGCCATGCTTTTTACCAATTGGCTTGTGCGTATACCGCATTGAATCAATATGAAGAGGCCGTTAACTGTTTATCCGAGGCGCTGCAACGCACTGAGGATTATCGCGATAAGTTTGCCGATGACCCTGCGTTGCAGGCCTTAAAAGACTTTGAGCCGTTTATCGAGTTGTTGCCCGGCGAAGATAACACTCATTAACTTCTGTCTTCTGTTGATAAACACAAGTCTGATGGTGTTCGTAACAGGCCATAGCCAAATGACTCAAACGGGATTAATTCCTTCTTTCTTACGTTCATGAATGCCTGGCAATCGCCCCGGAAAATGAAAGTGGGAGAGCCGGCATTGTGTTTCATATCGAAAAATTAGATAAAGACTTCGAATCTTCGAGCTTTCACAGTAATAAGAGCAGTTGAGTGCCTCAAACTGCCGTTTGTCTTGAGTCCTTCATTATTTGATTTGGCCCAGCAAGAACGATCTACAACAAATACCGGCAGCTCTTTTAGGTTCATGCTGAAAAAGCGTTCAAATTTGGTGACGATGCGAGGAGCGTCTGTTCAGCAGCACTCTCCTGCACCTTTTTCGAATACCCTGCACCTCCTGAAAATTAGAGTTTTTTTTGGCCAGATAGGAGTATTAATGGTTCTCTCGTTTAGTTTTTTTTTACTGCTGTTTACGCTAATTGGCTTAGCATCCTTCTGGCAAAGCCGTGGCACCAAGCAGGATTATTACTTGGCCAGCGGCAATGTCAAACCTTGGCTGGTTGGTTTATCGGCGGTGGCTACGAATAACAGTGGCTATATGTTCATCGGCGTTATCGGTTATACCTATGTCACCGGACTCGCTGCCATTTGGTTAATGATAGGATGGATTGCCGGAGATTTTTTAGCATCGCTATTGGTGCATAAACGACTTAAGGCAGCGGCCACAACCACCGGTGAAGTCAGTTACGCCGGCGTGCTTAGCGTCTGGAGCGCAGGGGGGAATCAGCCGGCGCTGCAACGGGTTATCGGCGTGATTTCGTTGGTTTTTCTATTGGCTTACGCCAGCGCGCAACTGGTCGCCGGTAGTAAGGCATTGCATGTACTTTTCGGATGGCCGTCATGGGCAGGAGCGGTTATGGGTAGCGTATTAGTTACCTTGTATTGCTTCGCGGGCGGTATTCGAGCCTCTATTTGGACGGATGCTGCGCAGTCGATAGTGATGATCGTTGCCATGAGTGTGTTATTGGTGACAGCCACTCAGGCGTTGGGTGGGATCGAATCGACCCTAATGCAAATGCAAGCGATTGACGGTTTTTTAGACTGGTTCCCTAAGTCTTTGGCCTTGCCGGGTATTGCCGGCGGTTTATTATTCGCAATCAGTTGGCTTTTTGCCGGATTGTCGGTCATCGGTCAGCCTCATATCATGGTGCGCTTCATGACGCTTGACGATACCGCCAGTATGAACAAAGCACGTTTGTGGTATTACCTTTGGTATATTGCGTTTTACTTGGCGGCCACCGGCGTAGGGCTGCTTTCCCGCATTTATCTGGTCGATACGGAGGCTTTCGATGCCGAGTTGGCGTTACCGACGATGGCTATGGAGTTGTTGTCTCCAGCCATGGTCGGTTTGATTTTAGCGGGTTTATTCGCAGCCACTATGTCCACTGCCGATTCGGTGGTGTTAAGCTGTTCGGCGGCGTTGACTCACGACATCTTGCCTCATCAAATCGAAAACCAGTATTTGATCAAAGGGGTAACCATTGTCGTGACATTCTTGGCTTTACTCGGTGCCTTAGCAAATAATCATAGTGTGTTCAGCTTGGTAATCATGGCATGGTCCGGATTGGCAAGCGCCTTTGCGCCTTTACTGTTGGTGTTATGCGTGGGAATGCGGCCCACTCAATTCGCGAGTCTTGCTGCAGTCGCGAGCGGCTTGGCGGTCGCCATATTATGGCGTTATCTGGATTTGCACGAGAAAGCTTACGAAGGTTTGGTCGGGATAGTTACGGGATTGATCATTCTTTGTTTAGCCGAGTTATTCCGGCATTTATGGAATAAACATAAGGTGAACGTTTCTTAGTGCAAATATCTTCATGAACCTTGCATTAAAAATAGGGAAGTTATTTATGACCAAATCCTAATGCACAATCTTGACGCATAAACAAATCGTTAGTTTCAGAGGGTTTTTTGTACGTAATTGATATTGAATAAAAATAGGTGTTGTCGCGATATGGTATGTCTTGTGCTTAATAAATTTGTTTAATGGGCCGGTAACGGCCTGATGCAAGAACAAATTTCAGGAAGACATACCATGAAATCACTTTCTTTCCCACGCCACGGTGACAAAGAGAATTCCGATTTTTTCGAACATTATCTGCGCGAGCTTTTGACCGAACGGGATCGTGTTGGTTTGACCGACATGATAGGGCAGATCGACGCGCTAATGATCACTGTGGATCCTGGCCACTCTATTCGCTATGTCGGCGAACTTTGCTTAATGACGCCTTATCATTATCTCGTGACGCTGGAAAGCGAATCTCATTGGACGCATATTTTGCGTATCGATATGAATTCGCCCGACCTGCTGATTAGGGAGGTGAAAGACTCATCGACTATGGGTATTTTTCGAAGTTTGAATGAAGTCTACCCAATTGGTGCGAGCAAGCCGAACAGTCGTTATATGGGTGAAATTCTTCGAGTGGAAAACATGAGCGAGGTGACGCGTTTGCAACAAGAGCGTGAATTTCGCTTTTTTTCGCAAGATGAGATTCGTCGATTGGAGCTGCCGGGTAATTTGGCGATCAGTAAGCCTTCTCCCTATAGCCATAATATTGTCGCTTATATGGAGCGACCGGAAAACCAGATCAGGGTCTATTCATTGGGGCTTTCCCAGATTCGAGACGATGTGCAAACGGCTTACCGGAAAGCCAAAGAGCTGCAGGAAGAGCTCGGTATCGACAAGTTATTGAATCCCATCGATCACTTGGCAACACGTATTTATAGCCAGAATCGCGAAACCGCGATTCTCGAATGGCTATCGTTGTCGAGTTATTTTTATTGGGGTTCATACGATATCAAAGACCAAAATTCTTCAACTAATGTGACTAAAAGCGTGCATTTTTCGGATGAGATCAATAGTCCTGCAAAAGTGTTTACGGCTAACAATACGCCATATTTTGTCAATCACTTGGAAAAGTTACCGTCACCGACCGAAACCTTTGTCCGCAATTACGGGCCTCGCCTGCATCATTTAGCGATCGGTGTTAATGACGGCGAATATAACGGCATGGAAAATATCGACTACGTGGTGAGTGAGATTTCTCGTCAGGGAAAAAAGTTTTTGTTGGACGTTATCGGTTCGAGAGAAGAAGGTATTAAGCAGATATTTTCAAGTGCTTCAGAGCATTCGTCATTAATCATTGAATATGTGCAGCGATTTGGCGATTTCGACGGATTTTTCACTAAACAAAATGTCGCGGAATTGACGCATGCCGCTGGTGTTGAAGAAGAATTGCTTAATATTCAATCGTCTACGTCTGTAAAACTAAAGCCTTTGTCGGAAGAATTTCCGGCTTAGACTTCAGTTCTGTTACGTATACAGCGCTCTAAGAATATGTAACCATCGCACTTCAAATTTCGGCAGTGCTTAGGGTGTGGTCATAAATATCTTTTCTATTTTATGAGGAGTTCGGTCCGCACTTTCATAGTAGGTCGTGAAAATTTATTAATCAGCCCGGAAAATGAAAGTGCTGTACACATTCGGATGAGTGCAATTTGGCTAAGCAAAGAGGGTTATCGGCGGACATGATATATTGGTTTTATTAAGAGTCCCGATGCTTTTTGTGTGCATATACTCTAGTATTCAAAGACCGAGATCGTGAGAACAGTCGGCGGAACACCTAATGCTCGGTTCCTCCTGGTTTCGTTATTTATGCATTTCTTCTTTGAATAACTGGTCTATTTTACGTGTGGTGTCGTGATAGACTTTCGGTGTCTCTATTGGCTGCGGAGTGAATACCGCCGGTTCGGGCTCAATGACGGGCTCCGGTTCCGGGGTTTGGACGATGGGTTTCGGTTTCGGTGTGCATTGGTAGAGACGGTAAGCTTCGCCGTAGGTTGTATCGATGTCGAAATCATCCCAAACATAGAGAGGATATGCGATGGGTTTGGTCGGAAGCGGAATCGTTACCAAGTCGGCGACGCCGACGCCTATCCGGCCTGCCATGTTGACGATGCCTTTAAAAAGGCCTCCGGTGAAGCCGTAAAAAACGTTGCTTTGATTCGATGTATTGATGACATTCTTCGGTAATTCAAGTACCGAGCCACCCAGGTTACCGAAAGCATTAAGCGCTTTATGGCCGACTATTTCGCCATAGCTGCCGCAAACGCGGGGATGGGTGTTTTGAGCCTGAGACTCTGGCGCGAAGGCTCCCAAAAAACTGACCAGTAGCACTGGGATCATGGTGCGATTAGATGATGTCATAGCAAGTCCTGCCGGTTGATTTAATTTTTCGCTTCAGTATAGCAGAGGATTTAAAGTTTATTTTTTCAACGCTTTGGCTAATGCATCGGCCATCGCGCCTTTAGGCCTCGGTGCTTGCTGGGGTTGTTTGGCGGGTTTGCGAGACGATGAGACCGGCTTTATTTCAGCGTTGGATTCTTCCTTTTTCATGGTCAGCGAAATGCGTTGTCTGGGCACATCGATTTCTAATACTTTGACCTTGACCATGTCGCCTGTTTTCACTATATCGCGAGGGTCTTTGACGAAGACATCGGCCAAATGCGAAATATGCACCAGACCGTCCTGGTGTACGCCGATATCGACAAAAGCACCAAAGTTTGCGACATTGGTGACGACACCTTCGAGCATCATTCCAGGTTTCAGGTCGGTGATTTTTTCGACACCTTCCTTGTATTGCACGCTCTTGAATTCGGGGCGCGGGTCGCGCCCCGGTTTTTCGAGTTCTTGCAAAATATCGGTTACGGTCGGCAGACCGAAGGTTTCGTCGATGTAGTTGGCCGGGCTCAGTGAGCGAAGATAAGCGCTTTGACCAATCAGGTCGCGGACCGATTTGCCGGTGTCGCCAATGATAGCTTCGACGACAGGATAGGCTTCGGGATGCACGGCGGAAGCGTCGAGCGGATTGTCGCCGTTCATTACGCGTAAGAAACCGGCCGCCTGTTCGAAGGCTTTGTCTCCGAGGCGCGGAACCTTCTTCAATTGCTTGCGGTTTTTGAACGGCCCGTTTTGATCGCGGAACGCGACGATATTCTCACTGACGCTGGCCGATAAGCCGGATACCTGCTTGAGCAATGCGACCGATGCGGTATTGACGTCGACACCGACCGCGTTCACGCAATCCTCGACGACGGTGTCGAGCATGCGGGCCAGTTGCGCTTGATTGACATCGTGCTGATATTGGCCGACGCCGATCGATTTCGGATCGATCTTGACCAGTTCGGCGAGCGGGTCTTGCAGACGTCGCGCAATCGAGACCGCGCCTCTGAGCGAGACGTCGAGATCGGGAAATTCTTTCGCGGCTAGTTCCGATGCCGAATAAACCGATGCGCCGGCTTCCGAAACAGTCAGTTTGGTGACTTTCAGTTCCGGATGGCGCTTGATCAGATCGCCGACCAGTTGATCGGTCTCGCGCGAGCCGGTGCCGTTGCCGATGCTGACTAAATCGACTCGATGTTGCGCTATCAGTCGGGCTAATGTGTCGATAGACTGATCCCATTGATTGCGAGGTTGAAGTGGATAGATTGTTTCGGTTGCGAGCAACTTTCCGGTTGGGTCGACGATCGCGACCTTGACGCCGGTTCGGATGCCAGGGTCGAGGCCCATCGTCGCCTTTGGGCCGGCCGGTGCGGCGAGTAATAAATCCCGCAAGTTGCTTGCGAATACCCTGATCGCTTCAAGTTCTGCGGCTTCGCGAAGACGCAGTTTCAAGTCCAAGTCGATGCGTGTGAATAATTTGATTTTCCAAGCGAAGCGTGCAGTCTCCGCGAGCCAGGCATCGGCCGGTTTGGATGTGTCGGTGATATTCAAACATTTCGCGACGAATTGTTCGCATAAACGATGTTCGTCCTGGTCTTCTTGAGCGGGTTTCAATGTGATGCTGAGCAAGACTTCGTTGCGGCCTCTGAAGAGTGCCAACGCTCGATGCGACGGAATCTTGTTGATGGCTTCCTGATAATCGAAGTAGTCCTTGAATTTAGCGGCTTCCTGCTCTTTGCCGGTTACGACGGCCGAGTGAATGATGCCTTTTTGCCAGATGCGTTCGCGCAATTCGGTGAGTAGTTCGACGTCTTCGGAAATGCGTTCCATGATGATTTGGCGTGCGCCGTCTAGTGCGGCGGCGGTATCGGGAACGCCTTTATCTTGATCGATATAGCTAAGCGCGGCTTCGTTCGGGATGAGGCTGCGGTCGTCCAGTATCGCATCAGCCAAGGGTTCGAGGCCGGCTTCGCGCGCAATCTGAGCTTTGGTGCGGCGTTTCGGTTTGTACGGTAGATAGAGATCTTCGAGCAGCGTTTTGGTGTCGGCATCGAGGATAGCTTTTTCCAAATCGGGCGTCAGTTTGCCTTGCGATTTGATGCTTTCGAGAATGGTTTCGCGCCGGTCGTTCAACTCGCGTAAATAAATCAGGCGTTCTTCCAGGTTACGCAGTTGCGTGTCGTCAAGGCCGCCGGTGATCTCCTTGCGGTAACGAGCGATGAAAGGTACGGTCGCGCCTTCGTCCAATAACGAAATCGCGGCATTGACTTGTTTCGGGCTGACGGCTAATTCTTCGGCGATGCGTTGAGTGATGTCCATATTTTGGTGAATAGTGAATCGTAAAAAGTGAATGGATTGGTTAAGATTCGGTTAGTTTCCAACGAACGGGTTTTGGTCTTAGCGTAGGATTGGCTGAACAGAGTGAAACCCATCGACAACTTCCGGTCGATGGGTTTTATTGTTAATCTGTCGATACCACCGCTTTGGCTTGCAGATCGGCGTGGTAGGACGAGCGGACTAGCGGCGCGCTGGCGACTTGTTTGAAGCCGAGCGCGTGAGCCGTTTCGGCCAGTTCGTCGAATTCCTCGGGCGTCCAATAGCGCTTGACCGGCAAATGATCCTTGCTTGGCGGTAGGTATTGGCCCAATGTCAACATTGAACAGCCGTGAGCGATTAAATCGTTCATAACCTCGACGACTTCGTCGTGCGTTTCACCGAGGCCCAGCATTATACCGGACTTGGTCGGTGTTTCCGGGCAGATTTCATGATAACGTTTGAGCAGATCGAGCGAGCCTTGGTAATCGGCGCCCGGTCTTGCTTCTCGGTACAATCTCGGAACGGTTTCCAGGTTATGATTGAATACATCGCAAGGCTCTCGGCTCAGTATGTCGACGGCCTTGTCGAGGCGACCGCGAAAATCGGGAACCAGTATTTCAACTTTGGTGGTCGGCGTTTCTTGCCGAATTGCGGCGATACAATCGGCGAAATGGCCTGCGCCGCCGTCTCGCAAATCGTCGCGGTCGACCGAGGTAATCACGACATACTTCAGCTTCATTGCCTTGATCGTCTGCGCCAAATGTAGCGGTTCGTTTTGATCGAGCGGTTTTGGTTTTCCGTGCGCAACGTCGCAGAAGGGGCAGCGACGGGTGCAGAGGTCGCCCATGATCATGAAAGTCGCGGTGCCGTGGCTGAAACATTCGCCGAGGTTAGGGCAAGCGGCTTCTTCGCAAACCGTGTGCAGATTGTTTTCGCGCAATAGTTTTTTGATGCGGTTGATTTCGTCGTTCGCCGAGACTTTAATGCGTATCCAATCAGGCTTGCGAAGCGGTTCCGCAGCCGGTTCGACTTTGACTGGGATTCGAGAGAGTTTGACGGAATTGCGTTGATGCGACTCCGGCGTGTTTCGTGAGGGGGCTTGTAAAGTCATCGTGGTATTGCCTGAGTGATGGCGTGAGCGACCGGTACGGCCAGTTCGCTAGTTTCGATTTCGATGCCGAAGTCGGCTAATTGCGTGACTTGCATGTCGGCGTAGCCGCAAGTGTTGATTCGGTCGAACGGTCTTAAGTCCATGTGGTTATTCAAGCTCAGTCCGTGATAGCTGCAGTTTTTTTTTACCCGTAATCCGATCGATCCGATTTTTTTGTCCGCGACATAAACGCCGGGTTTGTCGGCTTGCGATGATGCTCGAATGCCGTATTGGGCCAGCGTTTCTATGATTGCTTGCTCGAGCGTCGTGACCATTGCTCGGATACCCAGGTTCAAGCGCTTGATGTCCAGTAATGTATATAGTACCAGTTGTCCCGGGCCGTGGTAGGTAATCTGGCCGCCTCGATCGGTTTGTACGACGGGAATATCGCTGGCTTGCAAGAGGTGTTCGCGTTTGCCGTTCAAACCGAGCGTATAAACCGGCGGATGCTCGACGATCCACAGTTCGTCCGGAGTATGGGTATCGCGTTGCTGCGTGAACGTTTGCATGTCGCGCCAAACCCCTTCGTAGGGTTGCAGGCCGAGGTTGCGGATCGCCAGTGTCATCGTGTTATCTTATGCAATGGGATGCAGATTATTCAGATAGGGCATATTATCGCCGATATTCTTCGTTATCATTGCCGTCAACGGTATTCCATGGAAAGTCTTCATTGGAAAGCGTTATCCGTTTGTCACTATAAAGCCATCAATACGAGCGGCGAGTCCGTTAAATCTTGATAAATCGCATCTAGTTGTTGTTTGCTGGTCGCGATGATGGTGACTGTGACTGAAGTGTACTTTCCTCCTTTACTGGGGCGCGATGTGACTGCGCCTTCGTGAAGGTCGTTGACATGGCGCCGAATAATTTCGACGACATGAATATCTAATTCAATGCTGTTCATGCCCATCGCTTTAATTGGAAAGCGGCAGGGGAATTTCAGTATATCTTCTTGGTCACTCATGACTGGGCTTTCTTGAACGCTTGATAAAGTTGATGCATTTTTTGCCAAACCGGTCCCGGTTTACCGTCCGAGACAGGTTGGGAGTCGAGTTCGACGACTGGAATGATTTCGCGAGTCGAACTGGTAAGCCAGATTTCGTCGGCGGTTTTCAAGGCTTCGAGCGAAATAATATCTTCGCTATAGGGAATGTCGTTGATTTTAGCCAGTTCCAGGATGACATCGCGGGTGATGCCGGGCAAAATTTCTTCGCCTTTCGGTGGCGTCACTAGAATGCCGTCGAGGACCGCGAAAATATTGCTGGCCGCGCCTTCGGTCACGTAGCCGTCCTTGACCAGTACCGCTTCGGTACAGCCTTGGTCGACCGCTTTTTGTCTAAGCAAAATGTTGGCTAATAAGGTAATCGCCTTGATATGACATAATGCCCAGCGGGTGTCGTCAAGCGTGATGGCTTTGACACCACTGTCGCGGTCGCTTAAGGGCACAATCGGCGAACACATGGCGAATACGGTTGGCTCGATATGCTCGGGGAATGCATGGTCACGTTTCGGTGCTACGCCGCGTGTGATTTGCAGATAAATGTATTGATCCTGTCCCGGTTCGAGCAGCGGCTCTAGAATACCGGCCCATTGCTCGCGGCTGTGAGGGCTAATTAGGCGAATGCTTTTCAGGCTGGCTTCGAGACGGTCGATGTGTTCCGGCAGGCGGAATAAGCGCCCGGCATAAGCGGGAATGACTTCGTAAATGCCGTCACCGAATAAAAAGCCGCGGTCAAGCACTGAGATTTTGGCTTGATCGAGCGGAAGATACTGGCCGTTTAAATAAACTGTCGGGTTATCACTCATTTTTTATTTCACCAGCATGAGAACAGTGTCGTAAAGTTTGCGCACTAAGTTGCCTTTTTCTACGGTAGTTAGTGCGATTAGCTTCTTTTCCATTAATGGTTCGCCGGCCAGCGTCACACTGACGGTGCCTAAATTGTCGCCTTGGTTGACCGGTGCGATGATTTTTTGTTCAAAATTAATGACAGCCTTCAAGTCTTCGTAATGGCGGCGTGGAATCGTGACATAAAGGTCTTCGGCCAGACCTAAAGCCAAGTTTTTATCTGCGCCTTTCCAGATGCGGGTCTCGGTCAAGGCTTCATTGCCTTTGTACAGTCGATGAGTTTCATAGAAGCGGAAACCGTAATTCAACAAGGACTGGTTTTCATTGGCACGAGCGCGTTCGCTGCCGGTTCCCATGACGACTGAAATCAGGCGCATGCCGTCGCGAACTGCCGATGCGACTAAACAGTAACCGGCCGCTTCGGTATGGCCCGTTTTGACGCCGTCGACGCTTGGGTCGCGCCAAAGAAGTTTATTGCGATTACGTTGCGTGATTTTATTGTAGGTGTATTCTTTTTCCGAAAACCACGCATAATAATCCGGAAATTCGCGGATCATTGCGCGAGTTAAAATGGCTAAATCTTGCGCGGTCGTGTAATGGTCGTCGTCGGGCAGTCCCATGCTATTGACGAAATGGCTGTTTTTCATGCCGAGTATGGCGGCTTGTTGGTTCATCATTTCGGCGAAAGTGGCTTCGTCTCCGGCGACATGTTCAGCTAGTGCGACGCTCGCGTCATTCCCCGATTGGATAATGATACCTTTGAGCAACTCTTGGACCGTGACTTGTTTGTTGACTTCGATAAACATACGCGAGCCCGGGGTGCGCCAGGCCTTTTGACTGACCGTGACATTTTCGTTCAGGCTCAGATGGCCTTTACTCAATTCGGTGAAGACGACATAAACGGCCATGATTTTGGTCAGACTGGCGGGGGGGAGTTTGACGTCGGCATTGTTCTCGCCCAGCACTTTGCCGCTATCGGCATCAAGCAAAATATAACTGCTCGCGGCGATACTCGGCGGCGAAGGAATCATGATTGGATCGGTCTTATCGGAAGCCGCGTTTGCCGTTTGCAATAAGCTAAAAAATAGATAAACAATCAGGCTGAGGTAAACTTTTGAGGAGGTCATTATTCGCGGTGTGAGCATACAAAAACAGAAGGTCATATTGTAACAGTGATTGGTTAATTTCCGATGCTTTCGACGATATACCGTGTCTGATTGATGCCGATTTCATTCAGTTTGGCGTTCAACCGTTCGGCATCTTCGGCGGATTTTAACGGGCCGATTTGCACTTTGTGAAGCGTCGTTCCGTTTTGAGTGACGGGTTTAATTTTGGGTAGCGGAAGGAGGCTGTGTTCGGCGATTTTTTTGCGTAAAGCTTGAGCGTTGGCTTCATTACCGAAAGCACCTAGTTGGATATAGATGACGGCCTGTTGACCGCTTTCCGGGAGGGGAGGGACAACGGTTGGGTTGTTCGGTAGGCCGGCGCTTATCTTTGGAGTTTCCGAATGTTCGGCAATCGCGCGGCTGAGCTGATAAACCGCCATGGCATAGAGAGGGCTATGATTGTAACGGGTAATGACGTAGAAGTTGTCCAAGCCTAGCCAAAGCTCTTCTCCTTGCTCCAGTTCGAAAGCAAGGAGTTTGGCTTTTCGGTCGGAGCTCGCAGTTTCTATCGATTCGACATTTAAAGCCCTAAGTTGGGCTATAGTACGGTCCGGTTTCAGATCTCCCCCAAGAGCTTTGCGGTAAGCGTTGCCCTGCGCGGCCGCTTGAAAAGTCACCGGTTTTCCGCGTTGCCAGTGATGTTTGTAAAAATAATTGCCGACGCTGGCAATGGCATCGGCCGAATTGTTCCAGATGTCGCGGTGATAGTCTCCTTCGAAATCGGCTGCATAGCTGCGAAAACTGCTTGGCATAAATTGCGGGATACCCATTGCTCCGGCATAAGATCCGGTCGGTTGTAACGGATCGATGTGTTCCTCGCGGCATAGCAATAAAAAGTTTTCAAGCTCGCTGGTGAAAAACGGGCTCCGTTTCGGGTAGTTGAAAGCCAATGTCGACAAGGCATCGATGACCCGGTAACTGCCGGTATTTTTACCGTAGGAAGTCTCGACGCCGATGATCGCCGTGATGATTTCGGGCGGGACGCCGTATTTTTGTTGTGTAACGGCCAAGGCCGCGGCATTATCTTGCATAAATTTAACGCCGCCTTCGATGCGCGCTTCGGTCATGAATATTTTCCGGTATTTGTACCAGGGCATCGCTTCGGCAGGACGTGTGATGGCCTCGATGATGCGCGGTTGCAATTCGACCGACCGGAATAATGTATTCAGTTTGTTTTTGTCGAAGCCGTGCTTAGCCGTCATCGTACGTATGAATGCCGACATGTTTTCGGGCAATGTTTCGGACTGCGAGACCGGCGCGGTCGCTTGCGCCGAAGAAGGGGAGGAGGAGCTCAGTATCAGGGCTCCGCAAAGCATTAAAGTGGCTATTGAGGTTTGCTTCATCGTTAAGTCGGTAAGAATTTTTTGTGGGTGTGGATGGACATCAGGATGCCGAATCCTGCGAGCAAGGTAACCATCGAGGTTCCGCCGTAGCTGATCAGCGGTAACGGAACACCGACAACCGGAAGGATGCCGATGACCATGCCTATGTTAACAAAGACATAGACAAAAAAGGTAAAGCTGAGACTTCCCGCCAATAAGCGGCTGTAACTGTCTTGCGCTTGTATTGAAATATACAGGCAACGACTAATAATAACAATGTAGAGCGCGATTAACACAAGGCAACCGGAGAGACCGAATTCTTCGGCAAATACAGCGAATATAAAGTCGGTTGAGCTTTCTGGCAGAAAATCGAGTTGGGCCTGGGTGCTGCCTTGCCAGCCCTTGCCGAAGATGCCGCCGGAGCCGATGGCTATTTTCGATTGGATGATATGATAACCGCGCCCGAGCGGGTCTGCTTCCGGGTCGATAAAGGTCAAAACCCGGGCGCGTTGATAGTCGCGCATAAAATGCCAAATAATAGGAGTCAACGAGGCAATAATAGCGCCGATACTGATGATGAATCGCCATGATAGTCCGGCAAAAAAAATGACCGCGGCTCCCGAGCTGAACACCAATATCGAGGTGCCGAGATCGGGTTGCTTTGCAATCAGTAGCGCCGGTAGCAGGAGTAGCAAGCCGGCGATACCCATCTGCTTCCACTTCGGGGGCAAAGTGTTTTCCGATAAATACCAGGCAATCATCATCGGTGCGGTAATTTTGAGCATTTCCGAGGGCTGAAAGCGAAAGAACCCTAAATCGAGCCAACGCTGCGCGCCTTTACCGATTTGCCCCATGATCAGCACGGCAACCAGCAAAGTTACGCCGATTCCGTATAGAATCGTCGAATAGCGTTTAAATTGATAAGGATTAATATGGGCAAGTACGATCATCAGGACAAAGGCAATCAGCATGCGGGTGGCCTGACGGATCAAGATGTCGGTATCTTGCCCGCTAGCACTATACAAAATCAGAAAGCTTAGGCTAAGAACTAGCAGCAAACATATCAGCAAGGGAATGTCGATATGCAGTTTTCTCAATAGATTGCCGAGGAGCGAGTGCGGTACGAATTGTTCACTGCGCGTTTCGGTCTTCATCGCTGGGTTCCTGTAAATATTGACGAATGATTTTTCCGGCTATCGGAGCCGCAACAGAACCGCCATGGCCGCCGTTCTCGGCTATGACGGCAACAGCGATTTGTGGGTCGTGAGCCGGCGCAAATGCCATGAATAAAGCATGATCGCGTAGTTTAAAAGCGATTTCGTTTTCGTTATAGCGCTTTTCTTGTTTGACGGTAAAGACCTGGGCCGTGCCGGTTTTGCCGGCAATTTGATAATCGATGCCCCGGCTGATGCTCCTAGCCGTCCCCCTAGCGCTATGTACGACATTGATCATGGCAGAGACGACCGCGTCGATATTCCTAGGATTTAGCGCGAGGGTGGTTTCCGGTTTGGCTTCCGCGGGTTTCAGAATACCATTCTCGGTAAACGAGCCCACTAAGTGCGGATGGACGACCTTGCCTTTATTAGCCAGCGTAGCAGTAGCTCGAGCTAATTGCAGCGGCGTGACCTGAGTATAACCTTGGCCGATGCCGGTAATAACCGTTTCGCCGGGATACCAGGATTGATTACGGGCTTTGCGCTTCCATTGTTTAGAGGGTTGTAGGCCTGATAGTTCGCCGACTAGATCGATGCCGGATTTTTCTCCGAAGCCGAACTTCGTGAAAAAACGGTGGATGTTGTCGATGCCGAGCGATAAAGCCAGGCTGTAAAAGTAAACATCGCAAGACTGAACGATTGCGAGATTCAGATCCACCGTACCATGGCCTCCTCTTTTCCAATCTCGGTATTTATGTTTGACATTGGGAAGTTGAAAATAACCGGGGCAATAAGTTTTTTGGCCTGGGTGAGTCACTTGATATTCAAGCCCGGCCAAGGCCATGAAAGGCTTGATCGTTGAGCCGGGCGGGTATTGCCCTCGGAGTGCCCGATTAAACATCGGTTGAGCATCCGAGGTTTGTAGTTCTTTATATGATTTAGTGTCGATGCCGTAGACGAACGGATTCGGATCGAAGCCGGGGCGACTGGTAAAAACCAAGACGCCACCGGTTTTTATCTCGATCGCCACGACCGCCCCGTTATAAATATCGAGAGCATCATAAGCGGTCTTTTGTAGATCGATATCGAGGGTTAGGTGTAGGTTTGAGCCCGCAGTAGGGTCGACTGTTTTTAAAGTGCTTATCGCTCGGGATTGCGCGTTGGTTTCTATTTCGGCATAGCCGGCTTTGCCGTGTAGTTCGGTCTCATAAGCTAACTCGATCCCAACTTTGCCGACATGGTGTGTGCCGCGATATTCAGAAACCGGAAGCCTTTTTAATTCATTTTCGTTGATACGCCCAACATAACCGATAACATGCGAGGTTAGAATGTCGTAGGGATAGTGCCTGACCAGGCGAGCATGAATATCGACACCCGGAAAATAAGGTCTAACTGCAGCGAATTTGGCGATTTCTTCCTCGGACATGCGCAACAATAGCGGTGTGCTGGTAAAGCGTTTTTCGCGTTTGCGCAATTTTTGGTACTGCTCGATTTTATCTTCGGGAATGTCCAATAATTCTTGTAATCGAGCGAGTGTGTCGTCGAGATCTTTGATTTGTTCGGGTATCAGCTCAAGGCTGTATGTTGGAACATTATCGGCCAACACTCTACCTTTTCGGTCGAAGATGATGCCGCGGGTCGGTGGCAGCGGCGATATTTTAATATGGTTGTTTTTAGCTAAGGTCGCGTAATGTTCGTGGCCGACAATCTGCAAATAAACCAAGCGAACGATTAAGCCGGTCGATAGAAGGAGAATGAAGATCATCGCGACAATCGCGCGTCCCGTAAAAATGCGGTTTTCCTCCGCCGGGTTTTTTATGGTGTAGGTGCGAGGCATGAGACAAACGATTCAACGAATGCGTCGGTAGAGTCGTATTGCACGCAAAGAAAAAAAGACTAAGGGCCAGAAAAAGGTGCCGGTTAATACGGGTAACCAAAAAGTGTAAGAGGCGCGTGCGATAGTTTGGCTATCAGTGATCCAGAATATCAAAAATTGAGATACGAGTAGGCAAAAAAAGATAAATAGGCCTTGTTGCAGAATCGGGTATTGTCTGAGTCGCTTGTGTAGCCTCAAGCACAGAAAGGCTACCAGCGAGTTGGTGAGCGCATTCAAGCCCAGCATTCTACCGGTTAATACGTCAGTCAGTAAGCCGATGGTCCAAGCGCTAAATATGCCGACTCGTTCGGGTGCGGCCAGTACCCAGTAAATAACCACGAGTAATATCCAATTGGGATTGAATTGCGCCATGGGTTGAGGCCAGGCGGCGATATTCAGGCACATGGCAAAAATAATCGAGAGGAAATAACGGCCGTAGCCGAAAGCATTATTCTTCGGCATGGTTTTCGTCCGCTTGATCTGTTTCTTGAGTTTCCAGCGGGATAGGCGCTTCGCTTTTCCATACGATTAACAATTCCCGGCTTCGATTTAATTGTGCCTTAGGTGTTGCGTATATTTCGGCGAAAGGTTTGTTAGGCTGGAGGATTATTTTTTCTACGACAGCAACCGGATAGCCTTGCGGAAAGATGCCGCCTAGGCCTGAACTAATCAGTAGGTCGCCTTCCTTGATGTCGGCGTTGTTGGCTAAATAAGGCAATATTAGCCTATTGATTCGCCCGCTGCCGACTGCGATTGTACGTAAGCCGTTGCGATTGATCTGTACTGGAATTGCATGGCCGGGATCGGTAATTAACATGATCTCGGAGTTAAGCGGAAGCGCGCGGTATACTTGGCCGACCACGCCATATGCATCCAAAACCGCTTGCTGAGCATGCACGCCGAACCGCGTTCCTTTATCGACGACGACGACATGTTCGAAGGGTGCTAGGTTGACGGATAATAACTCGGCCACCAGTACCTGTTCGCCCAGTTTAAAGGATTTTTCCAGTAATGCCCTTAACCGGATATTTTCCTTCTCCAGGGCTTCATATTTAAGCAATTGGGATTTGTAAATCAATTGTTCTTGGCTTAGTCGTTCATTTTCTTCTTTTAGACTATAAAGTGATTTTATCGATTCTACGGTTTCTTTTGAGTGATGTAGAGGCCAGTCCGTAATCGATTGAATCGGATAGGTAATCATTGATAGTACGCTGCGAAGTTTGTCCAGTTGCGAGCTTTTGCGTTCAGCGACCAGAAGTGCGATTGAGGCCACTATCGCCACCAGCAGTCGCGTATTAATCGAAGGGCCGGTGGCAAATAAAGGATTAATAACGATTACCTCGAAAATGAACCGTATAGGTAAAGATATTTCGTGCGGTCATGTTTGCGAGTTTCTGACGAGCTCTTTTAGTCGGTGGCATTGCCATAAACGCTACAAGCATGGTCGCGCGATATGTATCCCATAACGGACAGAATATTATTTGGATAGTTCGATTGTGTATCATTCGAATCGACATTCTATCCGTGGAAATTGATTTAGTAAGGATTTCGTGATTATAACGCCCTGTAACTATGAGCTGTGTTGAGGTTTCGGTAACTCGTTGGGCCTGCCAATCGAGCAGCCGAACCCTCCATAAAATAAGGAAGTTATTTACGACCAAATCCTAAGCTATTCAAAGCTTCGATTCTGCCGAATAAATCGGCGTGGCGAGTATTGTTTTACGGTTGAAGTTATTCTAGCGAAAATGCGCTAGGGCCTTTTTTATCCAGCATTTCCAAAACGATTCCACCGCCTCGAGCCACGCAGGTTAGAGGGTCGTCGGCGATATAAACCGGTAGTCCGGTTTCTTCTGCGATCAAACGATCGATATCTTTGAGCAGCGCGCCGCCGCCGGTCAGAACGATACCTCGGTTCGCAACATCGGCGCCGAGTTCCGGCGGAGTCTGTTCCAGTGCGACTTTAACAGAACCGACTATGCCGGACAAAGGGTCTTGAAGTGCTTCTAGAATTTCATTACTGTTTAATGAAAAGCTGCGAGGTACGCCTTCGGCGAGATTGCGCCCTTTAACTTCAATTTCTTTGACTTCGCTACCCGGGTAAGCCGCCCCAATTTCATGTTTGATTCGTTCGGCTGTAGCCTCGCCTATCAGTGTGCCGTAATTACGGCGGACATAATTGATGATTGCCTCATCGAAACGATCGCCTCCGATTCGTACCGATGCCGAATAGACAATACCGTTCAATGAGATGACGGCGACTTCCGATGTGCCTCCGCCTATATCGAGCACCATCGAACCTTGGGCTTCATCGACGGGGAGTCCTGCTCCGACCGCAGCCGACATGGGTTCCTCGATCAAATAAACTTCACGGGCGCCGGCCATCGAGGCGGACTCTCGAATCGCTCGGCGTTCTACTTGGGTGGAGCCGCATGGGACGCAAATCAGGATACGAGGGCTGGGACGTAGCAGTTTATTTTCGTGAACCTTTTCGATGAAATACCGCAGCATGCGTTCAGTAACTGCGAAATCGGCAATCACTCCATCTTTTAAAGGACGAATCGCGGTGATGTTGCCGGGGGTTCGGCCAAGCATCATTTTTGCTTCCATACCTACCGCCGCGATAGTTTTAGCTCCGCGAATTTTGTCTTCCTTGATGGCCACAACCGAGGGCTCGTTTAATACGATTCCTTTTCCTGGAACGTAAATCAAAGTGTTGGCGGTTCCTAAATCTATCGAGAGATCGTTGGAAAAAAGGCCGCGTATTCGTTTGAACATTTATTAACCTGTATCCTGAGCGAATAAATTGTATTACTTTATCAATCAAGCGGGTAATTGAGCAAGATATAAAGTATTATACTTAACGCAATTTAAAATTCCGTTTCAATATTCGCTTGTTGCCGCACTGCAATTAAACGCCTTTTTCCGGCAAGGGCGGGGTCATAGGGACTATAATTGGGCATGGAAATAACGGTCGTGCAATGCCGCCGGATTCGCGAGAATTGGTAAATCGGATTTATTAGGTAAACCAGATACGGATACGCCTTAGGATTTCGTGATAAATAACCTCCTGCAGCTATGAGCTTTGTTGAGGGTTCGGTAACTCGATTGACAGACCCTGCACCTAAATTATCCAAGACAATTAATCATGAGCTATGGGATTAGGTGCTGGGTAAATACGTCAGATTAGGCTTGTGGCGGTTACTGATTGCCATGGATGGCGTGTATTAGGGCAATGCAGGGCAGAAAAATGCTCCTGCATTTTCTGCATTCGTTACATCCTTGTAACTTAGCAATTGCCGAGGAGCAAAAATCTGCCCTGCCGCCGCCGACGCCTGCCAATCGAGCAACCGAATCCTCCATAAATATAGGGAGGTTATTTTCGACCAAATCCTTAAGATGTTTCCAAAAAGTTATGAAATGCACGAATTTTGAGCTGCGAACAGTCATGTTTTCGGATTGATGATTAATGGAGTTGTAAAATGTCTTTAACGACCGATGATGTAAATAAAATCGCGCATTTAGCAAGGTTGGGCGTCGATACTCAAGATGTCGACACTTATGCGCATGATTTATCGGGGATACTCGATTTGGTTACGCAAATGAGCCAATTAAATACCGAGGGAGTTGCTCCCATGGCGCATCCGATGGAGCAAGGCCAGAGGTTGAGACCGGATCGGGTAACCGAAACGAATATGAGAGAAAAATTTCAAGCGATTGCACCTCAAGTCGAAGCGGGATTGTATTTAGTCCCTAAGGTGATCGAATGAAGGATGGGGAAAGGCTATGAATAATAAAACCATCGCCGAACTAGCCAGAGGCTTGCGAGCCGGCGAATTTTCCAGCGTGGAGTTGACGCAAGACTATTTAGAGCGGATTCGGCAGTTTTCGGCCCTCAATGCATATATTACCGTGACCGCCGAGCAGGCGCTTGCCCAAGCCGAAGTCGCGGATAAACGGTTGGCGGCAGGAACGGCCGATTTATTAACCGGAATACCGGTTGCGCAAAAAGACATTTTCTGTACCGATGGTGTTAAAACGTCTTGCGGTTCGAAGATGCTCGATAATTTCATCTCGCCGTACAATGCAACTGTCGTCGAAAAACTCAATGCAGCCGGAGCAGTGATGCTCGGTAAATCGAACATGGACGAATTTGCAATGGGCTCGTCGAACGAAACCAGTTTTTATGGTTCGGTACAAAATCCTTGGAATGTTTCGTGCGTTCCGGGCGGTTCTTCGGGCGGGTCGGCCGCGGCGGTTGCCGCAGGACTCACGGCAGGCGCGACAGGTTCGGATACCGGCGGTTCGATACGTCAACCGGCGGCTTTTTGCGGTATTACCGGTTTGAAGCCGACTTACGGGCGCGTTTCCCGATATGGCATGATTGCCTATGCCTCAAGCCTCGATCAAGGCGGTCCGATGACGCGTACTGCCGAGGATGCGGCGATCATGCTGCAAGCGATGGCCGGTTTCGACGAAAAGGATTCGACTAGCGTCAATATGCCGGTTCCCGATTATTCGGCCGGGCTGAATCAGCCGTTAAGCGGTTTGAAAATCGGTCTGCCGAAAGAATTTTTCGGCGAAGGGTTGAACGGCGAAATCGCGGCAGTCATCGAAACAGCCGTCAATGAATATCGCAAATTGGGTGCCGAGGTTAAAGAAGTCTCGATGCCGAATCTGAAACATGCGATTCCGGCTTATTATGTGATCGCGCCAGCTGAATGTTCAGCGAATCTTTCGCGTTTCGACGGTGTCCGGTTCGGCTACCGCTGTGAGAATCCTGCCGATTTGGCCGATTTGTATACGCGCTCGCGCGGCGAAGCATTCGGCAAGGAAGTTAAGCGCCGTATCTTGATCGGAACCTATGCCTTGTCGGCCGGTTATTACGATGCCTATTATTTAAAAGCTCAAAAAGTCAGGCGTTTGATCACTGATGATTTCAAAAGCGCATTGGCCGAGGTTGATGTGTTGATGGGGCCGGTGTCGCCGACGGTGGCGTTCGGTCTCGGCGAAAAAACCGGCGACCCGATTCAAATGTATTTGTCCGATATTTATACAATCGCGGTCAATCTGGCAGGTCTTCCGGCCATGTCGATTCCGGCCGGTTTCGTTGACAATAAACCGGTTGGTTTGCAAATCATCGGGAATTATTTTGCCGAGGACCGGTTGTTGAATGTAGCTCATCGCTATCAGATGAATACTGACTGGCACAAACAGGTGCCGAAAGGGTTCGAATAAGAGGTTGGATATGGCCAAGGTTACCGAATTGTCGCAATTGGATATGAACGGGAGTTACAGCTACGCCGATTATTTGACGTGGAGTTTGGATCAAACGGTCGAGTTGATCAAGGGCAAGATCTTTACGATGTCGCCGGCGCCGAATGTCAAGCATCAGCGGATTTCTCGCAATCTTTTCAAGCCGATCGTTAATTATATGGCAGATAAACGCTGCGAAGTCTTCTCGGCCCCGTTCGACGTCAAGCTTTACGATCGCCGCAAATCGAAATTGAGCGACCGCGAAGTGTTTAGTGTCGTACAGCCCGATTTGTGCGTGATTTGCGATAAAAACAAATTGACCGAACAAGGCTGCGACGGCGCGCCCGATTGGATCATCGAAGTGCTTTCTCCGGGCAATAATAAGAAGGAGCTTCGCTTCAAATACGATCTGTATCAGGAAAGCGGCGTCGGCGAATACTGGTTGGTGTTTCCGTATGAACGCGCCGTGCAGCAATTTGTGTTGGACCGGGATGGCGAAGCCTATCGGCTCCACGCCCTCTATGCAGGCGACGAAACGGCACAGCCCTATCTTTTTCCCGAACTAAAAATCGATTTGGCCGAAGTTTTTGCCGAATAAATCAATAAGGAACTAGCAATGAATTCACAATGGGAAGTCGTCATCGGGTTGGAAATTCATGCACAACTCGCGACAAAATCCAAAATTTTTTCAGGCGCATCGATAGCCTACGGCGCCGAACCGAACACACAGGCTTGCGCGGTCGATTTAGGCTTGCCCGGCGTGTTGCCGGTGTTGAATCAAGAGGCCGTGCGCATGGCCGTCAAATTCGGTATCGCGATCGAAGCGGAAATCGCGCCTTACTCGGTCTTCGCGCGCAAAAATTATTTTTATCCGGACCTGCCGAAAGGTTATCAGATCAGTCAGTTCGAGTTGCCGATCGTCGGCAATGGGCACCTGGATATCGACGTCGATGGGGCAACGAAACGCGTCGGCGTGACGCGAGCGCATTTAGAGGAAGATGCCGGAAAATCCTTGCATGAGGATTTTCACGGCCTAACCGGCATCGATTTGAATCGTGCCGGCACGCCATTGCTGGAAATCGTTTCGGAACCCGACATGCGTTCGGCGAAAGAAGCGGTCGCCTATATGCGCAAGCTGCACGAACTGGTGCGCTATCTGGAAATCTGCGACGGCAACATGCAAGAAGGTTCGTTCCGTTGCGACGCAAACGTTTCGGTGCGTCCGAGAGGCCAAGCGGAATTCGGCACGCGCGCCGAGATCAAAAACATCAACTCGTTCCGCTTCGTTGAGAAAGCGATTAATCACGAAATCGAACGTCAGATCGACCTGATCGAAGGCGGCGGCAAGGTCGTTCAGGAAACGCGGCTTTACGACGCGAACAAAGATGAAACCCGCTCGATGCGAGGCAAAGAAGAGGCGAACGACTATCGTTATTTTCCCGACCCCGATTTATTGCCGGTCGAGATTACCGAAGCCTTCAAAGACGAAGTACGCGCCACTTTACCGGAATTGCCCGATGCGAAGAAACGGCGTTTTATCGAGCAATACGGTCAGGACGATGAGAGTGCGGCTACGCTGACTTCGTCGAGGCAATTAGCCGATTATTACGAAGCATTGGTCGAAGCGTCCGGCGGCGAAGCGAAGATTTGTACAAATTGGGTGACCGGCGACGTGCTCGGCGCTCTGAACAAGGCCGGGTTAGAAGTCGGTCAATGTCCTGTCGATGCCGAGCGTTTGGCGGGCTTGTTGAAACGTATCGCCGATGACACGATTTCGGGAAAAATCGCAAAACAAGTCTTCGAGGCGATGTGGCAAGGCCAAGAAACGGCCGATCAAATCATCGAAAGCCAAGGTTTAAAGCAAATCACCGATACCGGCGCGATCGAGGCGATCATCGATAAAATCATCGCCGACAATCCTGGTCAAGTCGAACAATACCTCGGCGGTAAGGATAAAGTCTTCGGCTTTTTTGTCGGCCAAGTCATGAAGGAAATGCAGGGTAAGGCGAATCCGGCAGAGGTCAATAAGATTTTGAAAACTAAGTTGAAAAGGTAAGATTTATCCTAAAAAGAGCAGTTGAGAGCCTCAAACTACCGTTCGCTCTGAGCCCTGTCGAAGGGTGAACGGTAGTTTGAGGCCTCACCAAGCCGGTGAAAGTGTTGTAGACCCTTCATGCTTCGACTTAGCTCAGCACGAACGGTCTACAACACATGTCAACAGCTCTTTTTAGGTTTATGGATGGGCGGAATTCCGGCCCATCCAACGGAATAGGCGCGGTTTATATGGCATTTGCGGAAAAACTGAAGATAAGCATAGAGGATTATTTGCAAGGCGAGTTACTCAGTGACATCAAGCATGAGTATGTCGGGGGAGAAGTTTATGCGATGGTCGGCGTTAAGCGTGCGCATGACACGATCGCAATGAACCTGATCGCTCATGTGCATGCACATTTGCGCGGTTCGCCTTGCCGAGTTCATTCAGGCGAAATGAAGGTCCGGGTGCAAACCGAAACGGACGATAATTTTTTCTATCCCGATCTGCATGTTACCTGTTCGGCTGACGATACTCATGAGCATTTCAACACTCAGCCGAAATTGATCGTCGAGATACTCTCCGACGCAACCGAGCGTTACGATCGCTCCGAGAAATTTCATCACTATCGGAAATTAACCAGTCTCGAAGAGTATGTGTTGATCGCTCAGGATACGCAGCGTGTCGAATGTTACCGGCGCGATGAACAATGGGATTTGCTGCTGTTTCAGCAAGGCCAGGCCGTTTTTTTTGCATCGATCGATTGTGTTGTCGAAATAGGCGATATTTATGAAGGCTTATGCCTTGGTAACGATGGCGATGACTGAGGAACGATTTTGTTGCTTCAAAACCAACTATTAGCCCAAAATCAACGGGACTTCCTCAGCCTTTTGTTCAGCGATCCGGAAGCCGCGCATTTCCAGTACGCCTTTCGTATTAAGCGAAATGATCAAATTGAGTGCTTCAGGATAGTTTGCCATTTTCAAATCGATTTTTGAAGGAAATGCCGGCGCTGTCGGGTGAGAGTGATAAATCGCGAACAATTCCTCACCATTTTCGCGCATTTGTCCCATCGCAGCAATTTGCTGTTTGGGATCCAATAAAAACCGGTTTTCAGGGTGATCGGCGCTATTGTCGACCGGGTAGCAATGGTTCGGAATGCCGTTCAGGCTTCCGATCAGTCCGCAGACCTCGGCTTCGGGTGACAATTGCGCGAGATGCAGCAGTTGATTGGTGATTTTTCGGGGAATATGAATTTCTGAAGTTTGCATTATTGTTTAAGTTGTTGGCGTATAGATAATTTAAGGAATATGCACAAAATAATTTCTCAAAACATTAAGCTTTGTGGAGGATCGGTGACTCGCTTGACAGGATGCCGTAAACCCAGCACCTAAATTATCCAAGACAATTAACCATGGCTAATGGGCTATGGAATTTAGGTGCTGGGTAAATACATCCATGTTGGCTTGACGGCGGAATCTGATTGCCATGGATGGCATGAATGCAGATTTTGCAGGAGCAAAAATCTGCCTTGCCGCCGATACCTGTCAATCGAGCCGCCGACCCCCCTTCCTGCATTTGAAGAAGTTACTCGATGCTCGTTCCTAAATTTAATCGCTATGGACACGATTGTCCATAAGTGACCCGAGGCTGACCTGAAAGATCGTGATAGGTGACGATATTACGGTAATTCAATTGGCTGAAGATAGCCTGGACTTGATCTTGTTGATTGTAGCCGTGTTCGATCAATAAGTGACCTTGAGGAAGCAAATGTCGTCTGGCGGCGGTCGCGATGCGCTCGATATCACTCAAGCCATGATTGTCCGCGATCAATGCGGACATGGGTTCGAATCTGACATCGCCTTCGGTTAAGTGCGGGTCGTAATCCGCGATATAGGGCGGGTTGCTGACGACAAGATTGAACAGCGTCGAGTCGCTTATCGCCCCAAACCAATCGCTTTGCAAAAATTGGATGTTCCGAACATTGTGTCCCTGGGCATTTCGGCGGGCGATTGTCAGCGCGTTAGTGCTGAAGTCGGTGGCAATGACTTCGCTATCGGGGCGCTCGGCGGCCAGGGTAATGGCTATGATACCGGATCCGGTTCCTAAATCGATCAGTCGGTAAGGTTGCCGTTCCGGTATCCGTTGCAAGGCCAGTTCGATTAGTAGTTCGGTGTCGGGCCTTGGGATCAGCACGTCGCGGTTAACTTCGAAATCACGCGACCAGAATTCGCGGTTGCCGGTGATGTATGCGATCGGCATGCCGGAAAGCCGTTTTTGCAGTAGCGCTTTGAAATGGCTGTTTTGTTCGGGTAATAACTTTTTATCCGGCCATGCGCGCAGATGAGAGCGGTCTTTATCGAGCGCGAGGCAGAGCAGAATTTCGGCGTCGAGCAAGGGCGATTCGGAAACGAAACTCAAACTTTGGGCCGCGTGTGCCAATGCCGATTGAACGGTGGGCATCGGTTTAATTTTCGCCCAGTTGTGTCAATAGTTCAGCTTGATGCTCGTTAATTAACGGCTCGATGACATGATTGAGTCCGCCTTCCATGATCTCGTCAAGTTTATACAGCGTCAGATTGATTCGGTGGTCGGTCATGCGCCCCTGCGGGTAATTGTAGGTGCGAATCCTCTCGGAGCGGTCGCCGCTGCCGACTTGAAGTTTGCGATTCGCCTGTTGTTCGGCTTGATGTTTTTCCTGTTCGGCCGATAATAGGCGCGATTGCAATAACGACATCGCTCGGGCACGGTTTTTGTGTTGTGAGCGTTCGTCCTGACATTCGACGACGATGCCGCTCGGAAGATGAGTGATGCGGATTGCCGAGTCTGTTTTGTTGACATGTTGACCGCCCGCGCCGGATGAGCGATACGTATCGATACGAAGGTCTGCGGGATTAATGTCGATAGCATCGACTTCCTCGACTTCGGGCATGACTGCAACGGTGCAAGCCGAAGTATGGATGCGCCCCTGGGACTCGGTTTCCGGGACGCGTTGTACTCGATGTGCTCCCGATTCGAATTTGAGTTGCGAATAGACATCTTGGCCGGTTACACGCAGGATAATTTCCTTATAGCCGCCATGTTCGCCTTCGTTTTCATTGATAATCTCGGTCTTCCAGCCTTTTTTCTCGGCATAGCGCTGATACATGCGCGCGAGATCGCCTGAAAATATCGCGGCTTCATCGCCGCCGGTCCCGGCGCGGATTTCCAGGAAAATGTTTCTGTTGTCGTTAGGGTCTCTCGGCAATAATAAAATCTGCAGTTCTTGCTCAATGACCTTTTGTTGTTTTTCGGCGGCGAGTATTTCCTCGTGGGCCATTTCGCGCAGATCCGGGTCCGGGTCTTTTGCCATTTCTTGCGCCCCGGCTAGATTTTCGGCGGTATCGAGATAGCGTTTATAGCATGTGACAATCGGGTTGATTTGAGCGTATTCTTGGCTCAATGAGCGGAATTTATTCTGATTGGCTTGTACTTCGGGCTCGGCCAATAAGGCGGTGATTTCATCGAAACGTTCGCTTAAGTTGGCTAATTTGTGTTCTATGGATGGCTTCATTGTGTGTTGTTCAATTTGAAAATTTCGCGGGCCGCCGCTATTAAGTCGTGTCTTTCGTTGGTGCCGGCTTCCCGAATTTGCGCACTGGGCGTATGGATTAGCTTGTTAGTCAATGTATGAGCGAGTCTCTGCAGCGCTTCTTCGGCGGAAATGCCGCTTTGTAATTGATTTAATGTTTTGCGTAACGCGTCGTCGCGAATTTGCTCGGCCTGAATGCGGTAGTCTTTGATCGTGGTTAACGCGCCTTGCGAACGCAACCAGGAAAGAAAATGTTCGACCTGAGTATCGATGATTTCTTCCGCTTGTTCGGCGGCTTTGCGCCGGTTATCCATGTTTTGGTCGATCGTGTTTTTGAGGTCGTCGACCGTATAGAGATAGACATCGTTCAGTTGTTCGACTTCTGATTCTATGTCGCGCGGAACTGCCAAGTCGACCATGAACATTGGCTTGTGTTTGCGTTTTTTGATGGCACTTTCTACTCGACCCTTCCCTAAAATCGGCAGTGAGCTTGCTGTCGATGAAACGACGATATCGGCTTCGGCCAAGTGCATCGGTAATTCCGATAGCGCAATGGCATAACCGTTAAAGCGCGTCGCCAAGGCGTGCGCTTTATCATAGGTTCGATTGGCGATGATGATGCGTCCGATGCCATGTTGGACCAAATGCCGTGCCGTCAATTCGATGGTTTCGCCCGCGCCGATTAGAATCGCGGTTTGCTCGCTTAATTTATCGAAGATTTGTTGTGCCAGTTGCACGGCGGCGAAGGCTACTGAAACCGGGCTCGATCCTATGGCGGTATCGGTTCTGACTTTTTTTGCCGCGGAAAAAGTATGCTGAAAGAGCTTACCTAAATATTTGCCCAAGGTGCCCGCTTCATTAGCGGCTTGATAAGCGGCTTTCATTTGACCTAATATTTGCGGTTCGCCGAGGACCATGGAGTCCAAGCCGCATGCAACTCGAAACATATGCCGAATTAACTGGTTATCGTTGTAGGTGTAAAGATAGGGGGTCAAATCGTTAGGCTTGATGTTACGGGTTTGAGCGACCCAATCGATCAAAATGTGTTTATTTTCATTGGATGATTCGCAATAAAATTCCGTTCGGTTGCAGGTCGATAGAATAGCGGCTTCGGATATATCCTTTAAACGCCATAGATCTTTGAGTGATGAATCCAATATTTCGGCAGGGTAAGCTAGCCTTTCTCGGATAGAAACGGGGGCGGTGTTGTAATTTATCCCTACGGCAAGAAGTGTCATCGTTTTAAATTTAGAGTTCGGAGCGAATGTGGTTTTTTAGCTTGGTAAGTCAGGCCATTAGGCTATTGAAATCGTCTAAAGTTGCTGTATCGATTTGCGTGTGTGAAATTACCGATTGAACTTAGCGGATTTAAGTTTCGTCATAAGAATTTCGTGACAAGCAACTTCAGGTCTATGTGTTTTTAATAGGTTCGGTTGCTCGCTTGACAGGCCTAGCGCCTTAATTATCCAAGATAGTTGGCCATAAGCCAATGGGCTATGGGGCTTAGGTGCTGGGTGAAAGCACATGTTGCGAGAGCAAAAACCTGCTCGACCCAGACTCCTGAAGATCCTGTCATAAGAAATAGAGATGTTATTTATGGTCAAATCCTAAGTTAGTTTTCTATGGCGCGCCATTGTTTGCCAAAATTATTTTTTTAGTCAAATTTTTTAATATTTTAATTAAATAATTAAGTTTTATTCAAATGCAGTAAAACAACTATCCGAACTGAAATGTTTTTCTGCTAATCTATTGCAAAACTGTATTGCAAAATATGAAGGATGTGAGTGTGTCGAATTATAAGTTAATTGCCGTAATAGCCCTTGTTTTTCTTAGTGGTTGCGGTTCCTCTCAGGAAAGAGGGCGAGCCATGGATGAGCTTGACGAGTATTCACAAAGTTCTCATGACGAGCAAGGCGTCGAATCAGCGGAGCCTATAACCGCTATTGAGCCGGATATTATGTACATGTTGCTGGCCGCTGAAATTGCCGGGCAAAGAGGACAGTACGATGTTGCTCTGGAAGGGTATCTCGAGGCCGCAAAACGGGTTAACGATGTTAGGTTGACCGAGCGTGCTGCGAAGATTGCTCTTTACATTAAAGATACCGAACGAGGCGATGAGGCTGTTGTGCTTTGGTTGAAACAAGAGCCGGATAATTTAACAGCAAGAAAAATAGCCTTGCTATCGGCCTTAAGAAAGGAAGTAAAGCCTTCGGCTATCGAGCATGCTCTCTTTTTGTTGGATATGGACCCAGAAGGTTTTGAAGATGCGTTTGTTGAGTTAATTAGAGCGTTGGGTCAAAAAGGCAATACCGCTTTCGTATATGATGTATTGGAAGATCTTGCCGAGCAAAGGCCGGAAGAAGCCACTGTTTTTTTTATTCAAGCCATGTTGGCAATGCAGTTAAACAGCAATGTTTTGGCGCAACGTAAAATTGATCAAGCCATTGAATTGCGACCGGATTGGGAAAAGGCTTTGTTATTTAGGGCGCAAATTGCGGCTTTTTCTGGAGATTTAGATAATGCAAGGGTTTATCTCACGGATTTATCGGAGCAAAATCAGGATAGTTTGAAGATTAAGAAGTTGTTGGCCCAAGTCCTGGTTAAGTTGAGCGAGTATGATGAGGCTAGCAGGTTGTATCTGGATATCATTGATCAGGAACCGGAGGATTTTGAATCGCGTTTTTCTTTGGCGTTGGTTAATTTACAGATGGAGCGAGACGATAAGGCAGAGTCCTTGTTTAAGGGTTTGATTCCTTATCCCGAATGGAGTGATCAGGCAAGTTTTTACCTGGGTAGAATTGCGGTTCGGGATGGCAGAAATAGCGAGGCGCTGGTTTGGTTCGATAAGGTCTCGAGGGGGAGTCTACGTTTCGATGCTGCGGCTGCGGGAATATCGCTACTGATTAAAGATAAGCAATTTGAAGAGGCGTCCCAGCGATTAAGCCGGCTTCGTGCGCGTTCGTCCGATGAAAAGATGCGAGCGCTGTTGTTAGAGGCGGAGTTTTATAACGAACAAAAGCAATATATCAAGGCGTTCGACTTGTTGAGCAAGGCAATTGAAGAAATGCCCGAGCAAAAAGAATTGTTATATACTCGGGCTTTGGTGTCGGAACGTATTGATCGCCTAGACGTACTGGAGCAAGATTTAAGAAGGATACTGGCTCAGTATCCCGATGATGTGAGTGCTTTGAACGCATTGGGCTATACCTTGGCGGATAGAACCGAGCGTTACGAAGAGGCGCTGGTGTATCTTGAAAAGGCTCTGGAATTGCAGCCGGATGAGGCGGTCATTATTGATAGCTATGGATGGTTGCAATTTAAGCTGGGGAATTATGAAAAGGCTTTAGAATATTTGCAGAAGGCTTATTCCAAGCAGCAAGAAAACGAAATTGCGGCGCATTTGGCGGAAGTCTTATGGGTCTTGGGTCGCAGGGATGAAGCGAAGAAATTATTCGAGCAGACGATAAAAATGTCGCCGGACGATGAATATCTTTTGGATTTTCAGCAGCGCATTCTTGATGCTGAATGAGAAATCAATACACAAAATCTCGCTATGGATGGCTGGTATTGGTTCTATCGGTTTTAACGGGGTGTTCGGCCTCACCGATTAAAGATTTGGCGGCTTATTCGGAGCTTGGTCGAGGTGAGTTGTATCAATTGCGGGAATGGAGTCTGGATGGGCGTGTGTCGTTAACGGCTCGACATGATTCGTGGGCTGGTGCTATAGAATGGCGGCGCGCGGATAGCGAAGAGATGATTCGAGTTTCGGGGCCATTCGGTCAGGGAGCGGTGGGCATTAATATTGCCGACGATTATGTCGACGTCGATCGAGGCGACGGTGCGGTTAGATATTATGATCGGTCCGATGAATTTATAACCGAACAACTGGGTTTTTATGTGCCATTAAGATCATTGCGCTACTGGGTGATAGGCTTGACCGATCCGAATGAGTCGTTCGAAAATATTGGTAATGGTTTTATCCAGGACAACTGGACGATTCGATATAGAAAGATGCAAAAAACCGATCGAGGGCTGTTGCCCTATAAAATCGATGTTTCTAATCCGGAAGTGAAATTAAAACTAATCATAGATCAATGGAATACGCATGAGTGAGGTGTATAAACGATGGCCTGCGCCCGCAAAATTGAATTTAATGTTGAGAATTGTGGGGCAGAGGGAAGATGGGTATCACTTGCTGCAAACAGTATTCCAATTCATTGATTTGTGCGATTGGTTGGTGTTTCGACCAGTAAATGAGTCGGCGATTTCGTTGCGTACACCGCTCCCCGGGGTTCCTAAGGGTGATGATCTAACTTTTAGGGCTGCTCAGTTGTTAAAAGAAGAAACCGGTTATGAGGGGGGGGTTGTCATCGAGATTGAAAAACACTTGCCTATGGGAGGCGGTCTAGGCGGGGGGAGTTCCGATGCGGCAACGACGTTGGTAGCGCTTAATGATTTATGGCAGTTAGGGCTTTCCCGTGAGCGGCTGATGCAGTTAGGCTTGCGGCTGGGCGCGGATGTGCCGATTTTTGTTTTGGGCCATAGTGCCTGGGCGGAAGGCGTTGGTGAGGTGTTTCAGGAGATTGAAGTGTCGGAAAAATGGGTCGTAGTGCTGAAGCCGGATTGTCATGTCGATACCAAGGAAATTTTTTCATCAAAAGATTTGACAAGGGATAGTAAATCAATCAAAATAGCCGACTTTATTGCAGGGCAGCACCAAAACGATTGTTTGGGCGTTGTTCGGAAGCTTTACCCGTCTGTTGATAGGGCTTTGAGAGAATTGTCCGTATTTTCCGAAGCAAGGTTGACAGGTACAGGAGCATGCGTTTTTGCTCAGTTTGATACAGAGTTGGCAGCTAAAAAAGCGTATTTGTCGCTTAGCGGAAAGTGGCAATCCTATCTGTGTAAGGGAATAAACAGGTCTCCGTTGTACTCAAGTCTGAATGATGCTTAAGACTGGTAAGTATATCTAAGTAATTGGGCCGTCGCCAAGCGGTAAGGCACGGGGTTTTGATCCCCGCATACCCAGGTTCGAATCCTGGCGGCCCAGCCATTACCTAAATAGCGAATTAATTCAATCTGGGAGTGCCTGAATGAGTGATGCCTCTTTAATGGTGTTTTCCGGTAATGCAAATCGGGCGTTGTCGGAAGGTATTGTTAAAAAGCTTAGTATGCGGCTGGGGATGGCTGCGGTAGGTCGATTCAGTGACGGAGAGATCGCTGTTGAGGTTGAGGAAAACATAAGAGGCAAGGATGTGTTTGTCATTCAGCCGACCTGTTCTCCGACAAATGAGAATTTAATGGAGTTGCTGGTGATGATCGACGCATTTCGTCGGGCATCGGCATCTCGAATAACGGCGGTTATGCCGTATTATGGTTATGCAAGGCAGGATAGGCGTTCTCGTTCCGCAAGAGTTCCTATCAGTGCTAAACTAGTCGCCAAAATGATAGGTGAGGCAGGGGCGGATCGAGTGCTCACTGTTGATCTTCATGCGGATCAAATTCAGGGTTTTTTTGATATACCGGTAGATAATGTCTACGCTTCGCCGATTTTGCTGGGCGATGTTTGGCGGCAAAAGTATAAGGATCTAATAGTTGTCTCGCCCGATGTGGGTGGGGTTGTTAGGGCAAGGGCTCTGGCTAAACGGCTTGATGATGCTGATTTGGCAATAATAGATAAAAGACGTCCTAAAGCTAATGTTTCCGAGATAATGCATATCATAGGCGATGTTGAGGGGCGTACCTGCGTTATGATCGATGATCTAGTCGATACTGCCGGTACTCTATGTCATGCAGCGGAAGCATTGAAAGATCATGGTGCGGTCAGGGTTGTGGCTTACTGTACGCATGCTGTTCTTTCCGGAAGAGCAATTGATAATTTGAGGGATTCGGTTTTGGATGAATTGGTCGTAACCGATACGATACCGTTAAGCTTAGAAGCAAGTCGCATTGGTAAAATTAGGCAGCTCAGCGTTGCGGAGATGCTGGCGGAAACGATAAGACGTATCGCAGTCGGTGAGTCGGTTAGCTCGTTGTATGTGGATTGATAAATTAGCGAAGTGTATAGATGCACAGCTTTGGAGAATGAAATGTCAAGCGTATTTGAATTCGTAGCGGAAGCTCGGGTAAAACCGGGAACTGCTTCTGCTAAGTCGGTTCGTCGACAAGGAAAAATTCCGGCGGTAATTTACGGCGGAGAAGATGATCCTGAAATGTTGGTTTTGGATCATAATGAAGTTGTTAAGCATCTTGCTCACGAGGCTGTTTATTCGCATATCTTAGATGTGGTTGTTGCGGGCAAGGTGCAAAAAGCAATTCTAAAATCCGTACAAAGACATCCTGCTAAAGCTAAGGTCTTGCATTTGGATTTTTTGCGAGTAAATGCGAATGATAAGTTAAAGGCTCAAGTGCCTCTTCATTTTATCAATGAAGAAATCTGTGTTGGTGCTAAAGTAGGCGGTGTGGTTATGCATAATTTAGTCGACATAGAGGTGGCTTGCTTGCCAGAAGATCTCCCTGAGTATATCGAAGTCGATTTAACGAATTTGAGTCTTGGTGAATCGTTGCATGTTTCTCAATTAAATGCGCCGAAAGGTGTTGAGTTCTTAGCGTTGTCACACGGCGACGATCATGATGCGGATGTTTCAGTGGTGACAATTGTGCCTCCAAAGGTCGAAAAGACCGAGGCTGCTTCAGATACTGAAGAGTAATCGATTAATGCTCTACCCGTGTTTGCCAATATGTAGGCAAATATAAGACTAAAAAGTTTATAAGTTGTGTTTTTGTCAGTTTGAATGGCGGCAGAAACGCAAAAATAGGTTGTTCTTCTTGACAATGTCATAGAGTTTTGTGAGAATGGCCTGCTTCCTGGTTTTGGAGGGGTTCCCGAGTGGCCAAAGGGATCAGACTGTAAATCTGCCGGCTCTGCCTTCGGAGGTTCGAATCCTCCCCCCTCCACCATCCTGTTTAAATTTAAGATTGCGGGTGTAGTTCAATGGTAGAACTCCAGCCTTCCAAGCTGGTCACGTGGGTTCGATTCCCATCACCCGCTCCAGATGATCGGTGGTTTCTGCCCATATAGCTCAGTAGGTAGAGCACTTCCTTGGTAAGGAAGAGGTCACCGGTTCAAATCCGGTTATGGGCTCCATAAATTTGCAACAATAAAAGCTTTTTCGGGAAAGTAAAATGTCCAAAGAAAAATTCGAACGTAAAAAACCACACGTAAACGTAGGAACCATCGGTCACGTCGATCATGGTAAAACCACATTAACCGCGGCATTGACAAAAGTGATGGCGGATGCGCGTGGCGGCGTCTACAAAGCCTAC
>JAHJSQ010000129.1 GCA_018830325.1 Gammaproteobacteria bacterium | reverse complement strand
TACTTAGGTGCGTTCGCGTACCGCTTTAACCGACGCTTCCAACTCGATACCATCACTACGCGCCTTATCGTGGCTGCGGCCACTACTGGACACCGCTCGGACACTTGGCTTCGGCAAGCTGAAGCATCTTTCTAATCAGGAAGATTTTTTATCAAAATAGGCTAATCTCTTACCGCATGAAGATGATTTTTTTGGCATCATGCGAAAAAACCTTCATTCGACGTATTTTCTAGTCCAAATTTTAGAGCGCGGGATACTCGCGCAAAGATAGACGGATATTTCAGGTAAAAAAGAATTATGGCTTGGCCGTGTATTTTATTAATCGATAACAATCAAACCAGAGCGCTTCAATTCAAAGCGGTATTTGAATTTATGGAGCATCGGGTGGAAATGGCTCTTCCTGTCGCTATTACCGAGGGTGTCGAACGTTGCGGCGAAGATTTAATTGCCGTTTTTATTGGCGATTCGATCGATAAGCAAGCTTCGGTTATAAAATCCGTTTTGGAGAAGACCGAGCGAGCGCCGGTGGTTTTGTTGAAAAATAAGGATGTTGCCGGGGCGCTGCCTACGGCAGTCGAAGATATGCTGTTTCAACATTTGGAATGGCCGACTACTCATGCCGCATTGAAGAAATTATTAGATGAAATATTAGCTTCGATCTATAACGGACAAATACCCCGCCATGCCCTTGATCGACGGGTTTACGACCGGCGTTTATCGTCGAAGCAACGTCTCAAAGGCAATAGCAAGGCGATTGTCAATGTGTGTAAACTCATTGATCAAGTTGCCGAGTCCGATGCGACAGTATTAATTCTGGGCGAATCGGGTACCGGTAAAGAAGTTGTCGCTAGGACTGTACATGACTGGTCGCTACGCAGCAAACAGCCATTCGTGCCGATTAATTGCGGTGCAATTCCGGGCGAATTGTTGGAGAGCGAGCTATTCGGGCATGAAAAAGGCGCTTTTACAGGTGCGTTGTCGACCCGGCAAGGCCGTTTTGAATTGGCCGAAGGCGGTACGTTATTTCTCGACGAGATCGGGGATATGCCGATGGCAATGCAAGTCAAGTTATTGCGAGTACTGCAAGAGCGGACATTCGAACGGGTCGGTAGCAATAAAACAATGCATTGTAACGTTCGTATCATTGCCGCGACGCATCGAAAATTGGATGACGAAATTAAAGAAAATCGATTTCGGGAGGATTTGTTTTACCGTTTGAACGTTTTTCCGATCGAAATGCCGGCATTGAGAGATAGGGCCGAGGATATACCTTTATTGGCAAAGGATTTGATAGCGAGAATGGCATCCGAAAATCGCGGTTCCGTGCGTTTGACCGATACGGCGATAGCGTTATTAATGCAACATCAATGGCCGGGTAATGTGAGGGAGCTGGCTAATTTGATCGAAAGACTCGCGATAATTAAGCCGAACGGTTTAATTGACGCAGAGGATTTGCCGGAAAAGTTTCAGCATTATGTGGTACCGGAGAACATAAAAATCGTTACGGAAGAGACATTCGAGCCGGAAGCGGTTCGCAAGAGTAACGACCCGGTGGGAGAAACTTCGGGAGTCCTTCAATTACCGAAGCAAGGTATCGATTTGAAGGAATATTTAAGCGACATGGAAAGCGATTTAATCCGTCAGGCTCTGGAAGAATGCAACGGCGTGGTTGCGCATGCCGCCAAGCACTTGAAAATGCAGAGAACGACGCTAGTCGAAAAGCTTCGTAAATACGACCTGCAACGATAAAATCGACAGCTTTTTGACTAAGGGAATGAGAGTCTGATAATAAGTCATTGAATATAAATATGAAATAAATTGGTCCATATTTTGCATTAAACTGATTGAGCCATCCGGAGCAATCAGTTTATGTCTTCATCAACGATTTCACAATCCCACAACAAAACCGAACAACTCGCCGATGCCTTTCGACTTTTTAACGAGTTGTCTCAAGATTTGACGGTTTCCTATCAAAATTTGGAACGGCAAGTCGCAAAGCTGAGTGACGAGTTAGCTGCAGCACGTAGCGAGAGACTTAAAACGCTATTGGAAAACGAAAAAATCGCGGCCCGTTTACGGCAAATACTCGCCGCTTTACCGGCCGGTATTTTGATTATCGATCCTTCCGGCAAAGTCGCCGATTATAATCCCACAGCGCTCGAATATTTAGATGAGCCATTATTGCAAAGACCGTGGTCTGAAGTCGCCGGGCGCAGTCTTAAAGCGGTTTCCGAGAATCCCCACGAGCGACAATTGCCGAGCGGTAAGCGTGTCGGCTTGAGTTATAACGCATTGACTGAAGGCGCTGGACAACTGGTCTTGTTATCCGACGTAAGCGAAATGCGGGCCCTGCAAGATTTGGTCGATCGGCAAAATAATTTATCGGCCATGGGGGAAATGATCGCGAGCTTGGCCCATCAAGTCAGAACGCCTTTATCAACCGCTATTTTGTATGCTTCGCAAATGTCAAGGCCTGGTTTAGGCGAGAACAAACGGCAACAATTTTCAAGCAAGATTCTCGAGCGCCTGCATTATTTAGAAAGACAGGTAAACGATATGCTGATTTTCGCGAAGGAAGGGCGTTTGTCGATGGCGACTTTCGCGCTGCATGACTTGCTCGGCAATGTTGAAGACGCAATGGCGGACCGCGTGGCAGCCTGCAACTCTGTTGAATTTAGCATCAACAATGAGGCAGGTTTCGAGATATTGACAGGTAACGAGCCGGCGTTACGTGGTGCGATTATGAATTTATTGAACAATGCTCTTGATGCCTGTGCCGGACAAGGTGTTGTTACGTTGACGGTGGTTCGGTCTTCGCGACAAAAACTTATCTTTACCGTTCGCGATACCGGGCCGGGTATTGAAAAAGCTCTTTATAAAAGGGTCTTTGAACCCTTTTATACCACAAAAAGCAGCGGCACAGGTTTAGGGCTTGCCGTTGTCGACAGCGTCGTTAGAGCGCATCACGGCAAGGTGAGTTGCGACTCGGTGCCGGGTTTGGGGACTGTGTTTGAATTGGAGATGCCGATTGCCTGGGAGACGAAACCGGCGTTACCCGGTGGGTTTTCAGGAAGGCAAGCTAAGTTCGAGGAGTTATATGATGAAGCAATATGATGTATTGATTGTCGAAGATGATCCCGATCTATGCGAGGCGCTTTCGGATACGCTAGAACTTGAAGGATACCAGGTATTGGCGGCGCATAAAGGAACGGAAGCATTGGCAAAACTCGAGCGTAACCGAGTAAAGTTGGTTGTTAGCGACGTGCAAATGCCGGTGATGGACGGCTTCGAGCTGTTGCGCAACATACACGCTTTGCATCCGGGGCTTCCGGTATTGTTGATGACGGCTTATGGAACTGTGCCTAAAGCGGTTAGGGCGATGCAGGAAGGAGCAGTCGATTATTTGGTTAAGCCTTTCGAGGCTTCGGCTTTAATCGATAAAGTTGCCGCATTTGCCGTTGTCGATGCGCCGGCTGAGGATTTTACGATAGGGCCGGATCCGGCGATGCAACAACTTTATCGTTTGTTAGAGCGGGTTGCGCAAACCCATGTCACGGTGCTGTTGCAGGGAGAAAGCGGTACCGGTAAGGAAGTTGTTGCACGCGCCATACACGAGCAATCGCCGTATCGCGGCGGACCTTTTGTCGCGGTCAATTGTGCCGCAATTCCGGACAATATGTTGGAAGCGATGTTGTTCGGCTACGAAAAAGGCGCTTTTACCGGCGCGGTGCAATCAATGCCGGGGAAATTCGAGCTGGCTCAGGATGGCACATTGCTGCTGGATGAAATAGCCGAGATGGATTTGGGTTTACAAGCTAAATTACTGCGCGTCTTACAGGAAAAAGAAGTGGAACGCATCGGTAGTCATAGAAAGATTGAATTGAACGTCAGAATTTTGGCGGCAACCAATCGAAAATTGAAGCAATCTGTCGAGCAGGGCTTATTTAGGGAAGATTTATATTATCGTTTGAGTGTATTTCCACTGAGGATACCGGCATTACGAGAGCGCCCCGGCGATATTGTGCCGTTGGCTATCGAGTTGTTGCGGCGTCATGGTTTCGACGCGGCATGTGAGGCCGTTTTCGATCGTGAAGCAATAGATAAAATGCAAGCTTATTCATGGCCGGGTAATGTAAGAGAATTGGAAAATGTGATGCAGCGAGCGTTGATTTTAAAAAGCGGTAAGCGAATCGTAGTAGAAGATTTAATCTTCGAGGAGAATGTAGATCTGCATGCCATGTCTGAAACCGTCATTGAAAACGCTTGTGTCGATAGCTCCGAAGACACGTCTTCTTTAGGCGATCAAGTGCGTTCGGCTGAGGAAAAAATGATCTTGCAGACGTTACTGACCGAAAACGGTAGCCGTAAAACCACGGCCGAAAAATTGGGTATTAGTCCTAGAACACTACGCTATAAAATTGCCAGAATGAAAGAATCCGGCATTGCTATTCCTTGTTCGGCCTGATGGCTCGAATAATGCTAGTTCTTTTGGAAGTCGTGTCGAAATAATTGAGAATGGTCATGAGTGAGATGAATGTCAATCAGGTGCTGGCACAAATGCGTCAGATGTCTATCGAGGCCGGGGCGGGTGTAAAGCCGCAAGCGTTGGAAAGTAACGATCAGGCTAACTTCGCTTCGTTGTTGAAACAATCGATCGACTCGGTGAATACGCAGCAAGCAACAGCGAGTGCGATGTCGACAGCATTCGAAACCGGAGAATCGGATGCCAGCTTGGCTGAAATGATGGTAGCCATGCAAAAAGCCAGCGTGTCTTTTCAGGCCATGGTTCAGGTTAGAAATAAACTGGTCGATGCCTATAAAGATGTCATGAATATGCCGATATAGACAGGCAGTGAATTAAGATGAGCGAGCAAGGTGCAAATGAATTAGTCGGAACGTCCACTCCTCATGCAAAGGAAGTGGACACCGGTAATCCGTTGTTGAAAGGTTTGACTGGGCTGACAATGGCTCGTCAGATAGGTTTGATGCTCGGATTTGCTTTCAGCGTTGCCGTGGCCGTGGCGATCGTGCTGTGGTCGCAAGAGCCCTCCTACAATTTATTGTTTGCCGGCATTGCCGAAAAAGATGCGGCGGAAATTATCGAGGCTTTAGATAAAGAGGGCGTTAAGTACAAAGTCGAGTCCGGTTCGGGAGCAATCATGGTCCCGGGGGGCGATGTTCGCGAATTAAAACTGAGACTGGCTGCCCAAGGCTTACCGCGCAGTACCAGCTTAGGTTACGAGCTACTCGATCAAGAGCAAGGCTTCGGTACCAGCAAGAATATTGAACAAATGCGTTTTCAGCGAGCATTGGAAGGTGAAATTGCGCGAACGATCATGACTATTCAAAGTGTTAAGGCGGCAAGGGTGATATTGGCGATGCCAAAACAGTCGGTATTCGTTAGGCAGCAGAAAAAACCCAGCGCCTCAGTCATGGTCAACCTATATCCCGGCAGAACCTTGGATAAAGGGCAAATCGAATCGATTATTCATCTAGTCGCTTCCAGCGTTCCCTTAATGGAAGCAGGGCAAGTGACGGTCGTCGATCAAACCGGGCGTTTACTCAATGCTAAAGGAACCGATTCCGATATCTCACTGACTTCAAAGCAGTTCGAATACAAGAAAAATATCGAAGAACATTTAATGGCGCGCATCGAAAATATTTTGACTCCATTGGTCGGCGCCAACGGTTTACGTACGCAAATATCGGCCGATGTCGACTTTTCCGTGACCGAAAGAACCCAAGAAATGTTTAACCCCGACCTGCCGGCGCTACGAAGTGAGCAGACTCAAGAGAATCTTAGTTCCATGGGAGCCATTCAGGGTGTGCCGGGGGCGTTGACTAACCAGCCGCCACCCGCCGGCATAGCGCCTGAAGTGGCAGCCGGTGAAGGTGCCGAAACGCCGGCGGAATCGTCAGGGTCTTCTAGCAAGAGCGCCACACGGAATTACGAGCTTGATAAAACTATTACTCACACCCGTCTTGCCAGCGGTGTGCTCAAACGGTTGTCGGTGGCTGTGGTTGTCGATAACCGTTCTGTCGTTCGCGAAGATGGGAGTATCGCTAGCGAACCTTATCCTCAAGAAGATATCGTTCGCCTGAGCAACTTGGTCAGACAAGCGGTCGGTTTTGATAGTAGCCGCGGCGATCAAGTAACCGTATCCAATGTCGCATTCAAAGTGTCGGATGAATTCGAAGCATTGCCCGATGCGCCTCTTTGGGAGCAAGCTTGGATTATTGACGCCTTGAAACAGTTGGCGGCTGCGGTGGTTATTTTATTTTTGATTTTTGGCGTTCTAAAGCCGACCATGCAAGGGTTGATAGGCCGTACTGAAGAAGAACGGAAAGCCGCGGCATTAGCGCTGGCAAAAGCGGAAGCCGAAGCCATGGGCGGCGCTGTTGCATTCGACGAAAAAGGGGTGCCGTATGCGGTGCCTGCCGATGAAGCGGCAAGGCAGCAACTTGGCATGTCATCGGAGACCGAAGATCTGTTGTTATTGGAAGCACCTCAGAGTTACGAGAAACGATTGGAATATGTACAAAAATTGGTTGACGAAGACCCTCAATTAGTTGCGCAAATCCTTAAGAATTGGGCCAAGCAAGATGTCTGATAAGGAACTCGATTTAACTCAACCGCAACGGGCCGCGCTACTACTTTTAGCAGTGGGACAGGATCGTGCATCGGCGGTGCTGAAGCACATGGGGCCTAAAGAGGTGCAACTAATTGGGTCAACGATGGCGGGGCTTGGCGCTATTTCACCGGAAATGGTGGATGCCGTGCTTGAAGAATTCATTACTCGAATCAAGGATGAAACCGGTTTGGGAATTAATTCGGACGAATTTATTCGCAACATGCTAACGGGAGCCTTAGGCGCAGATAAGGCGGGAAGCATCATCGATAGAATTCTACTCGGCGCCAACAGTAAAGGGATTGAGCAATTGAAATGGATGGATACGCGGTCGATTGCCGACCTGATACGTTTGGAGCATCCTCAGATTGTCGCGATCATTTTATCGTTATTGGATAGTGACCAGGCTGCCGATGTTTTAGCTTTATTACCGGAAAACATGCGTTCGGATATTCTGATGCGTATTGCGACGATGGAAGGTATACAGCCTGCGGCATTAAAGGAATTGGATGAAATCATGGAAAAACAATTGACGGGCAGCGATGGCATGAAATCGTCATCGGTCGGCGGCGTCGATACCGTGGCCAATATTCTGAACTTCATGGAAGGCTCGGTTAGCGAGCAGATCATGGAAGATATCAATGATAATAATGCCGTGCTGGGTCAGGAAATCATGGATAAAATGTTTGTCTTCGAGGACCTCGCGACGGTTGACGATAGAGGCATTCAGACGCTATTGCGAGAAATATCGACCGATCGTTTGCTGCTGGCATTGCGTGGTGTCGATGACAGCTTGAAAGCCAAAATATTCGGGAATATGTCGCGTCGAGCTGCCGAAATGCTGAAAGACGATTTAGAGGCGGCGCCGCCGGCGAGACTCAGCGAGGTCGAATCGGCGCAGAAAGAAATACTCGGAATCGCGAAGAAGCTGGCCGATGCCGGAGAAATTATGTTAGGTAGCGGCAGCGGCGATGAGCTCGTCTAAACTGCCGGGTTTCACCGATGACGAACTGGATGCGTTGCGCCTTTGGGACATGCCCGATGTGTCGGGACGCGAACGCGCGAAATCTAGCGAAGGGGGTAAATCGCGCAGTCCACTGCTGACCGTTCAAGATATTGAAGCGATGCAACAGCAAGCCTATGAGGAAGCCTTCGCTAAAGGCAAAGAAGAGGGTTTTACGCAGGGTTACGAAGAAGGGCGGTCGAAAGGTTACGAGGAAGGTTTGAAAAAAGGGTATGACGAAAACGTGGATCGACTGCGCGAACAAGGTTTGCAATTAGCCGAAATATTGGAGACGCTCAGCGAACCTTTAAATGCACTGGATGAAGAAGTTGAAAAAGAGCTGGTGGATTTATCGATAGCGATAGCTAAACAGCTGGTTCGACGAGAAATTAAATCGGATCCGGGGCAAATTGTGGCCACGGTTAGAGAAGCCGTCAATGTATTACCTATCGCAACGCGGGAAATAACACTAACTTTACATCCTGAAGATGCAGAATTGGTACGATCGGTGTTTTTGTTGAACGAACGTCCGGCGCCTTGGGATATCAAAGAGGATCCTCTGCTCAGTCGCGGCGGTTGCCATGTGGATGCGGAGCAGTCTCATGTGGATGCCTCGGTCGAAAGACGTCTGGCGGCCGTTATTGCTCAAGTGCTTGGTGATGAGCGGATTAGGGATGAAACATCATGAGATCTACGCTAGATCGAAACGAGATTTGGCTTGGTAAGTTAAAACCTTACGCCAAGCGGTTGGTTCAGCCTCCGGAACTGATCGTGGAAGGCAAGTTATCCAGAATGGTCGGATTGACACTCGAGGCTGTCGGTTGTAGGGCGCCCATCGGTTCTCGTTGTCAAGTGCAAACCAAAACGGGCAGGGTTATTGAAGCCGAAGTCGTCGGTTTTTCCGGCGATCGCTTATTTCTAATGCCGACTGGTGATCCTTATGGTTTGGAGCCGGACTGCCGCGTCATTCCGATGAACAAGGAATATTTGGCTAGAGTCGGGTTTAGCTTGCTGGGTCGAGTATTGGATGGGGCGGGTAATGCTCTGGATGGTAAGGGACCTTTGAAGACCGATGCGCAAGTGTCGTTAACCGGTGTTCCGGTCAATCCGCTTAGCCGAAAGCCGATTCGCGAAGTGCTCGATGTCGGTGTCAGAGCGATCAATGCTTTGTTGTGTGTAGGGCGAGGGCAAAGGATGGGCTTATTTGCCGGAACCGGTGTTGGCAAGAGCGTTTTGTTGGGGATGATGACTAAATTTACCAATGCCGACGTCGTCGTGGTGGGGCTTATTGGTGAACGGGGGCGTGAGGTTAACGAATTCGTACAAAAAATTCTGGGTGCCGAAGGGCTTAGCCGCTCGGTCGTTGTCGCGACGCCGGCAGACTATCCGCCATTGATGCGGGCGAATGGAGCGTTGCTGGCGACCAGTATTGCCGAGTATTTCCGCGATCAGGGTTTGGATGTTTTGCTGCTGATGGATTCGTTGACTCGTTATGCTCAAGCCCACAGAGAAATCGCGCTCGCAATCGATGAACCGCCTGCCACTAAAGGTTACCCGCCTTCCGTATTTGCCAAGTTGCCTCGGTTAGTTGAGCGGGCCGGAAACGGCGATGAAGGCGGCGGTTCGATTACGGCTTTTTATACTGTATTGACCGAAGGGGACGATCCCAACGATCCTGTAGCCGACTCGGCTCGCGGCGTATTGGATGGGCACATCGTGCTAACTCGAGAGCTGGCGGAGTCCGGGCATTTTCCCGCGATCGATATCGAGGCATCGGTTAGTAGGGTTTTGCCGGATATCGTCGATGACGATCATTTACGAATGGTGCGCAAATTGAGAGGGTTGTATTCCCTGTATCAGCAAAATAGAGACCTCATCAGCGTCGGCGCCTACAAACCGGGATCGAATCCGAATATCGATTTGGCGATTGAGAAAATAGCAGCGATTAGGAATTTTTTGCAACAAGATATGAATGAGCCTGTGGATTTAAGTCGAAGTATCTTGGAGTTGTCCGATTTGCTTGGGAATGAGGGTGAAAGGTGAAAGGGGAAAGAGGAAAGAGGAAAGAGGAAAGAGGAAAGAGGAAAGAGGAAAGAGGAAAGAGGAAAGAGGAAATTAGAGCTTGACACGTGGTTAAAATGCCACACTATTCACCGCTAACCGCTAACCGCTAACCGCTAACCGCTAACCACTCCCTTTATCAGGATAGTTGTTCAAGTTATTTGATGCGCGATTCTTAGCTACGGTAGTTATCAATAAAATGAAAAAATCCGAACGCCTGAAAACGATTGTCGAGTTGAATGTTGCCCAGGAAAAAAAAGCCTTGGAAACATTCGGGCAAGTGCAAAAAAAACAAGTTCAATTGCAAATGCAGCTCGATCATTTGATTAATTATCGTCAGGAATACCAGGAAAAATTCGACGCTTTCTGTAAAACCGGCGCTAGGGTCGGGCAATTGCTGGAGTTTAAGTCTTTTTTGGATAAACTCGATCAAGCGATTAACGGACAGGAGCAAGCGCTGCAGTCATTGGGTACGGAACTAAGTCGGGTGCGCGGAAATTGGATAGGACTGCATAATCGAACTAAGAGCCTGTCGAAATTATTTGACGCGGCGCAAGCCGATGAAGTTAAGCAGTTAGATAGACGCGAGCAGAACGAACAGGATGATAGAGTCGCTTCAGGGCGGCGCGGCGGCACGAAAAATGCTGGATAAATCCGTAACAGTTAAGAGGAAAAGTATATGAGCGCTTTAAATTTATTGACGATGTTATCCGGTTCGATCGGCAAAGAAAATTTAAGCCGGCTTTTTCAGGGAGAAGATAAAGCATCCGGTGACTTTGCCGAAACCTTGATGGCTCAGATCGGTTTGCTCGCACAACCCGAATCTCAGGAAAATTTAACGTTGCCAATAACTGATTTTGCGGAAATATCCGAACAATTAACGCAGTTGACAAGTTTTGATTCCGAACAAATGAGTTCGACTATGCAAGAAATTGCCGGTTTGTTGGGCAATAAATTGCCGTCCTCGGAGCATTTTGATCAAGAAATCGATCTAGAGAAAACGATGCAGAAGTTAAGCGAGGTACTCGCTCATATTGAGGCCGCGACCGAGTCGTTGACTAATTCGACTGGTATGTCCGGCAATGTCGAACGCGCCGTAACGGATGAAGCGAAGTTGCTCGATCATTCTGCTGAGGAAACCCCAGCTGCCATTCCGTTAACGACAATGCCTCTGAATATTATCGAAAACCCGGATAAGACGATACTGGCGGTCGATGCGAATACTAAGCTGCCGCTTGAGGATCAGAACGATACCGGGATTACCGATGGTGAGGGAAATATTCCTAAATTAATCAAAAATATATTACAAAACGGAGAGGAGTTGAGCAATGGCAAGTCGCTGATCGAAGAACAGCGTATTGCTGGGGAAAGCAAAGTATCGGCTGACGGAAAGGCTGTTGACCCGCATGCCAAGACCGATTCCAAAACCGCAAGTATTGAAAAAAAATTAGCGCCTTCTACGGCTGTTGAGAAACCGGTTCCGAAAATGGCGTTGGATATGGCTCAATTACACCGGCAAATTGCCGGTCAAACAAAAATCGAAGCACCGGCAATGAGCAAGCCGATGGCGCATCCCGAATGGGGCCAGGAGCTAGGCGAACGGATTGTTTGGATGAATAATCGGGCCATGCCGTTTGCCGAACTTAAACTAAATCCTCAGCATCTCGGGCCTATTTCAATTCGTATCGATATGAATCAAGATCAAGCTACAATCGCATTTTCCGCTCAACAAGCTGCGGTAAAAGAAGCCATAGAAGCCGCGATCCCGAAGTTACGTGAAATGATGGGGGTTCAACAGTTGAATGTAGCTGAGATTAGCGTGACTCAAGCTTCGCTTAACGAACAAACTAAGTTACCGGGATTTGGTCAAACCGCTCAACATCAAAACGAAGGTGGACAAAAAAATAGCCGTGGAACCAGGCCTTTTGAAAACTCGGGCAGTGCGGCTAATGCTAGCGAAGATGTTGATAATGCAAATGCGGTAACCAGTTCAGGAATATTGAGTATTTTTGCATGATGGGAGTGTAATTTGTTAATCCTAAAGAGCACGGTTGGCGTGTCTTTTAGTATGCCATGCTTCGACTTGGCTCGGCGCGAACGGTTATCTGTTTTTTTCCTAGAAATGATTCTGCCGTATCATGCTCCAGTTTTATTTGTAAAAGCTGTGGGAAATGGTCGTGGTTTTTAATTTATAATTCAACGCCTTATGTCAGTAGGCATTGCATTTGATAAGGCTGGATTAAGGAAATGAATAAATTTTCGATTTTTGCTTTCGATTGCTCGGAAATTATTTAAGAAATCGGGTAATGTTCTCTTCGGAGATAAAAAATTTATTCAATTTCAAGAGGATATTTATATGGATTCTCAGCTTCTAACACAACAGCGCGCACAATTTATTGACCGAGTGCATCAGGAATTTTTAGTTATGACAGGCTACGGTGCACATGTTCATGTCAATACACATGGCATTTTGATGTTATTCAATCAATTTTTAAACCAACAAAGACCGGAGAGAGAATTTATCAGAGCAGCGATTAGTTCTCTTAAGCGGACATAATTTCCAGTCTTATTCTTCGCGCGGTCAGGGCTACTTTTCGATGCTTACAAGGAAACCGTTGGTAGACTAGCACTCAGTCAATCTTGTCTTGACGGGTAAAGGTAAATCCGTTCGTCCTGAGCCTGTTGAAGGATGAATTGATTTACGCTGAGTTAAATAATTTTTATCCGAAATTGTAAAAATGACTGAGTATTAGTCATGTATTGGCAGTCGACGCTTACAGCGTAATCGGCACGGTTTCTGTGATTAGATAGGCTCAAGCTTTAACCGCTACGCCAAATAGAAAAGAGTAACCAAATTCCGCCCAATAATGCGCCGACGAAAGCGGTCAAACCGATCAACGATGAGGCACCACCTTCAACGGTCGAGACAATAGAGCTGCCGATAATCATTGCCGCAGTAACTAAGCTGACGGAAATTCGATTGACCACACGGTCGAGCTCCTTGCCCAGCCATTCCGGTCGCGTGATGTCCAATCGAACGCTCAACGCACCTCGTCGCAAATCCTCCATAATTCGGTGCATATCTTCCGGTAACTCGCTTAGCATTTCAACGAGTCCGGCCGCCGATTTAAAACCGCGACGCGCCATGGCTTCGGGATTGTACCGGAGTAGAAACGCCCTTTTGAGTAGCGGTGTTGCCGTCACGACCAAATTAAATGACGGATCGAGTTGTCGTCCCAAACTTTCCAATGTAATGAATGTTTTAATTAATAATGTCAGATCGGCCGGCAAATTGAGCTGATGGTCGCGTAGTAAATTCGTTAAATTAAATAGCAACTCTCCTATGTGCAGGTCTTTCAATGGGATATCGTGGTATTGGTCGATAAAATTGTCGATTTCCAGCGTCAATGCGTCTTTATTTGCCATCGACTTATCGGCCCATTTCAAAAGAATTTTGACGACGATATCCGGATCGCGCTCCACTAAACCGTGCAACAGATTGACGACTTGATTCCTCCGTTCGTCGGTGAGTCTGCCGACCATGCCGAAATCGATAAACGCGATGCGATTGCCGGAAAGAAAGAAGCAATTCCCGGGGTGAGGATCGGCATGAAAAAAACCGTCTTCTAGAATCATTTTAAGCACCGCATCGGCACCGGTTTTAGCCAGTTTTTTCCGGTCTAAATTTGAGTCATCGATGCGATCGATATCATGACCCGAAATGCCGTCGATGTATTCCTGAACATTCACGCGCTCAGAAGTCCATTGCCAATATACTTTGGGAATAATGATAGTGCGGCTTTTTTTAAAGTTGACGCGCATGCGTTCGCTATTGCGCCCTTCGATAGCCAAATCCAACTCTCGACGCATTGATAATGTGAATTGGCGTACGATTTCCTGTGGATTATAACGACGCAGATCCTTGATTTCCCGGGCTGCAACCTCGGTCATTTGGTTGAGTAGGCGCAAATCCGCTTCGACGGTAGGCCGTATGCCGGGACGGCGGATTTTGACAATAACCTGAGTGCCATCCTCCAGCGAAGCTTTATGAACTTGGCCAATCGAAGCGGCTGCTATCGGCGTTTTGTCGAAAGTTGCAAAGACTTCGTGCGGCGGGGCCCCCAGGTCTTCCTCTAGCTGTGCCAAGATTTTATCGATCGGTGCCGGACGGGCTTGGTCCTGCAGTTTTTCGAACTCGGCAATCCAGGTAGGGCTGAACAAGTCGGGGCGAGTTGCGAAAATCTGGCCCAGTTTCACGAAAGTAGGGCCCATTTCTTCCAGAACTCGACGAATGCGTTCCGGTGGTTCCATACTGGTCAATTCGTCGATTTCATGCCAGTGCAAAACATGGCCGGCGCGCTCAACAAGACCAACAATGCCGAGTCGGCGGACAATATCGCCGAAACCATAGCGGATCAAAATCGAAGTGATTTCATGAACGCGTCCGAAATCTCTAGCGACGGAAAAGGTTTCCAATATCATTATGTTGGTATGCTGACGGTTAGGTGGCGGAAATGAATGTCAATATGGGAGAGGGATATCTCGGTAAGTCAATGGTTCATAATTTATATAGTTAGCAGTTAGCAGTTAGCAGTTAGCAGATCGTTAACTTTGGGTTGAAATTCATGTCTGCGTCAAGTTCATATATACCCGTAGTAGATCAAAATTCGGTGCCGGGATGTCCGCCAAAGGACTCCGTGAATACGTCCATGTAGACTCTATGCTAGCTCCATGCTGACCCCTCACCTAACGCTAGGTGAGGGGTCGGATACCCCGGCGCCTCCTCCGGCACTGCCGAAATTTGAAGTGCGAAAGGTATACAAAGAACATGAATAATCGGGAGATTCATATTTGTTATAAAAGTTTCACAAGCCATCGGTCGTAACTTTATCGGCCATATGAATAGCCAGCCAAATCGTGTCACTGTTTCGATCGGTCCATTCTACCCGATGTAAGGTATGTGCCGGGATTAATAAATAATCTCCGGGATTTAAAACAATATCTTCGGGGCGGTTTTTATAACGTAGTTTCGCTTGCCCTTGAAGGAGCAGTACCCACTCGTCCCAGTCTTGATCGTACCAATGGCCGGCTTTTGTCGATTGATTCCTAGAGACAATCCGCTCAATGCGGACATGATCGGTTTTTAGCACGGTTTCGAAGAGTTCTTCGGGTAATCGACTTGGAATGTTTGCGAAAATATTGGAATAGCTTATGGACATCGTTAATATGAATCCAGTCAAAAAGCGATAAATATAGCAAAGGTGAAAGATGAAAGATTCGCTGTTTCCCAAGCTCCTGCTCGCTGTTTCCCAAGCTCCTGCTTGGGAAACACTTGCGCGAAGCTCTAGCTTCGCGGTGCAAAAGTTATTGTGGAGGCGGGGTAAGCAACTCCGATTTAAACGATCAAGTCTATAACTTTTCCTGATTAGCAAGTTTCTTCAGCTAAAGCCCAAAAACCAGCATATCCCTAGCAGGACGGGGTTTGCAACCCCGTCCTAAACGTTTTGACTTTGGCCGAAGTCAGCCGAAATGTTTAGGGCAAACCGAAACGTTGGGGAC
>JAHJSQ010000010.1 GCA_018830325.1 Gammaproteobacteria bacterium | reverse complement strand
GTCCCCAACGTTTCGGTTTGCCCTAAACATTTCGGCTGACTTCGGCCAAAGTCAAAACGTTTAGGACGGGGTTGCAAACCCCGTCCTGCTAGGGATATGCTGGTTTTTGGGCTTTAGCTGAAGAAACTTGCTAATCAGGAAGCCGGTTGAATTGAAAGTTAATTCGACAACGGCCAAATTAACGGAATCAGTCCTATCGAGGTAATCGCAACTATGATATTCATCGGCACCCCGACTTTCAAAAAGTCCTTGAAATAATAACCGCCAGGCCCGTAAACCATCAAGTTGGTCTGATAACCGATCGGCGTTGCAAAACTGGCCGATGCCGCCACCATCGTGGCAAACACGAAAGGCTCCGGATTGAGCCCGAGACTTCCGGTAATCGCTAAAACGATCGGCAGCATCAGTAATGCCGCGGCGTTATTGGTTATCACCTCGGTCATTATCGAAACGATAATATAAGTCAAACCTAACAATAACCAGGCGTTACCATCGGCAATGGACAAGACATGACGAGCAATGAAATCGGCGGCGCCGCTGATTTGTAACGCATTACCCAACGCAAAACTCGCCGCGATTGTGACGATTACGGTTAAATCCAGGCTTCTTCGCGCTTCGTTGATGCTGCAACAACCGGTCGCGACCATTGCTCCGGCACCGATCAAAGCGGCATTCAACATACTGGTTAAGCCGCTAGTTGCCAGAATAATAACGCCTAGCAATAAGGCCCAGGATAAATTAGCTCGACTGTGATTAGGCCGTGTTTCCGCCAAATCGTTGATCATTAAAAAATCGCGCTGCACGCGTTGACGCGTGACAAAAGCCGGCCGCGCTTCCAGTAACAGTACATCGCCGGCCTGCAACTCGATAGACCCTAGATTACCTTGAATGGGCTCGCCGTTCCGCGCTACGGCCAACACGACGGCGCCGTATCTATCTCTAAACTGGGAATCCCGAATCGTTGTGCCGATGCTATCGCAATGCGGCGAAACCACCGCTTCAACCAAACACCGCTCCGGCGCATCTTTTTCGATGACCGGATGTTGATTATCGGAAGGCACCAGGCCATTTGTTCTTAAAATATCGAAAATAGCACTGGTTTCCCCGACGAATACCAACCGGTCGCCGCCTTGCAATTTTTCTTCCGAAGATACGGCCGTCACGATACTGCCGTTGCGTTCGACTTCGGCTAAATAGATTTTGTGGAGGTTTCTTAAGCCGGCCTCGGCAATGGTCACACCTTCTAAAGGCCCGTTGATCGCCACGGCCACTTCGAAAGTAAACTTTTTCCTATCCGCGAATTGTTCGGAAGCGCTTTGCCGCTGCGGCAATAATAGCGGCAATACGAAAACGATAAACAGAATGCCGACAAAAGCAACCGGCAGCCCGATCATAGTGATATCGAACAATCCGAAACCGCTTTTACCGGTCAATACTTGGTATTGACCATTGATAACCAGATTGGTACTGGTCCCGATTAGCGTTAGCGTGCCGCCTAATATGGCAGCGTAGCTCAATGGAATCATGAGCTTAGACGGACTGACTCCGATACGTTTGGACCAGCGCGTTACCGCTGGAATCATTGTAGCGACGACCGGTGTGTTGTTTAGAAAGGCACTGAGCGGAATGATAGGCAACACTAAGCGAAATAAGGCGCTACGAAGGCTTTTAGGATTACCTAACATGAGATTGACAATCAATTCGACACCGCCGGATGCTCTTATGCCGGCAGCAATGATAAACATGGCGGCAACGGTGATCAATCCTTCATTACTGAATCCTGACAACGCTTGTTTGGCATCGAGAACCCCGCAAACGCTCAGTACGGTCAGCGCGGCCATCAATACGATATCGGGGGTTAGGCGGGAAAAAACCAGGGTAATCAAGACCCCAAGCGTCAAAAAGATAGTAAGCCAACCTTGCCAGTCCATTGTTTCCTCTAAAAATGATTGAAGGCGATTGATTCGCCTGGGACAGGAGACTTATTATAGAACAAATATCTAATGTACAGCACTTCCCTGTGCTTGTGCTCAATGTTGTGCGAATCAACCTTTACCGGGCAACATGCCTACGCTGCCGGGTTTAATACGTTTGCATTGCACAACGACATCTTCCAAATGACAGGTTACGCCGGTTTTGGATGTATCAGGACAAGCTTCGCAAACTGCTTTCCCGGTATCTTTGACTTTATCGACGTGCCAACCGTAGCCTTGAGTTTGACAAAACTTCTTACTGAACCGCTTGATATTATAATCTCTCGAAGCGTTCGCGATTGCATCTTCTTCGACCATGCATTTCGGTGAAGCCAATGTATTGGCCATCAGATCTCGATAAATATATTCCGTGGCCATCGATCCTCCTGCGTAGAAGGACAATGTCATCAATAAGCCTATCAACTTTAGTTTCATAACTTTATTCTCTGCTTTTTCTTAAGATAATGGGGCAAATAAACGTTTATTCGTCTTGAATGTTTAATCTATCGTTGATGCTTAATTCAAGACACGAATATTCATCAACGCCTCTTCTTCCTTGAGTTGCTCTTTGATTGGTGCAAATTTTTCGTCCTCGTTCATTTTGACCAATAGCAGAGTTATAACTAAAGCTGATGTCAGGCAACCGACATAAAGCCAAAATCTATCTTTTTTAGGTTCTTCAATCGTCATGGTTCTTTACCTCTCTTATAATTGTGTTAACCCAGGCTGATTTTTAAAAGCCGGGTAAAGTGGGTATGATTCTTAACCCATATAACTCAACATCTTAGACACTACATTTGCTAAGTCTGGGGTAAGTTGTCGAACGATGCATCTCGTCGGAATCCATCTATTATGCAGATCCCATAGACTTCAAAAAGCCTAAAAATCAAGCCATCATCCTTAAAAGAGCTGTTGACATGTTTTGTAGACCGTTCGTGCTGAGCTAAGTCGAAGCATGAAGGGTTTACAACACTTTCACCGGCTTGGTGAGGCCTCAAACTAGTCTTTTTAAGATCATGCGCTCCATGAATGCTCGAATCTTTGATCCAACATCATTTTTTAACTTGCATGGGTTAACTTAGCCAGGCCCTTGTCAACCCATGCAAGCCGCCGGATCTTGTTATCATCGTCGACATACAATCGCTACTAAAACGGCAAGTCATTATCGACCCCTTCCATTTAGTAGTGATTCGAAACTATAAGAATGATAGAGAAAAAAGTCAATTAATTATCGATTCGATACCAATTAACTTTCCGAATGCCCCGCGAAAGTCGAAGCGGATATAGGATGAAAGGCCTGTTATTGGCGCTTATTCTTTGGCATTGAATGCCGAAAATCTTTGCATCGGATGAGGTGAGAAAAAATTGTAGGCATCCCCTTTAAAAAAGCTATGTTCGCGTTAATAGTTGAAGTGAATACTACACCAATCTCGAAGTAATTATTCACACCCCTATCGTTCCAACGCTCCAGCGTGGGAACGATAATTGCCGGGGGACTGAATAGATACACTATTACCGCATACATAGCCTTAAAAAAGCTATGTTCGTGTTAGAAGTTGAAACGGTTATCTTTCCTACTAAATAAACCATTTAGTAAATAGTAAATGATTGTTTTCCAATACACTGAGCGTGGAGGAGGGTAAGCTGTGCGTACCACAGCAGTTCCATCCGTAGTTTAACGCGCCCTCATGTGCTGCCTTGTGCCGACATTAGGTACGCGCAGCGTACCCTACAATTCATTTCCTGATTAGCAGGTTCTTCAGCTAAATTCCAAAGATCAGCATATCCCTAGCAGGGCGGGGTTCGCAAGCCATGAGCTTCAAGCTAAAAACGGCCAACCCACATCACGCTCTTTCCCAAGCTCCAGCTTGGGAAAGACACCCCGGAAGCTCCCTTCGTCATGCTCAGGGCAAGAGCTTCCTGAGACCGACACAATCTCCGCACATTCACAATCAACCCCAACTCGCTCGATCAATCTTTCTTGAATGTCGGGAAGCTAGAGCTTCCTGAACAGGTTACCCAAGCTGGAGCTTGGGTAACAGCATATTTTAGTTTTTGCGACTACGACCGGCCCCTGCTCGGACACTTGGCTTCGGCAAGCTGAAGCATCTTGCTAATCAGGATTCATTTTGGATTTAAAAGTGCTTCCGATAGTAGCGGGTGTTTTCAACTATTACCGCATACATAGCTTTAAAAAAGGGAATTAGGTAGGAATGAACAGAGGCGCCAAATTAAGCGTCATTCCGCCAGGGATTCACTCCTGGTAATTGCAAATCCGTTCCATACGGATTTGTGGCGGAATTCAGTGCCGCGAAGGCAAGATCGAGTATACCTTGAGTACCCGAGAATGTCGGCACAGAAAATTTTGTCGAAAAATGATTTTTTGCCAAATCCTCAAGGAACGGTATGTTCCTGGCAGATTTTTTCGCTATCGGATTTTGTGAGCGGTTCTCCAGTCAAACCGCAAAAGAAACCTTCGGGCTTGGTCGTAAAATATTTGCATGTTCCGCAAAGCCCGAAAGAATGTGACTGGTGCGCTTTTTGCAATGCGGTCAAAGCTTCGATGAAAGGCGCATCACCGACCTCCGGACAATTTTTTTCAAGGAATTCCGCAGCCTTATTAAATAAGTCCTTCGGATAAGCTTGACGCAACACCTCCCATCCCTCTGCAACCAATTGCAAATGGACCATGCGCTTGTCGGCAAGATCGGGGACTTTCCGAATAAATCCTTTTCTTTCCAATAACAGTAAAGTCTGTGAAACGGTTCCTTTGGTCATGCCCAAATAATGGGTCAATGCCGCAGGCGTATCACTATATTTATTGCATCGAGACAAATAATCCAAAACTTGAAAATGAACGATCTGAATACCCAGTTCTGTGCATCTTTTGCGTTCTTCGGACCTGATCAAGGCCGCCATGCGCTCAATGACTTTGTATATATCGGCTGTTTCCATGGCAATCGGCTAATTAAGTATTAACTCTCTGTTGACAACTGCAGAGATATTATCATACATTAACACTTGTTTCGATTCGAAACAAATAATGACTTTCTGTCATGCTTTTTTTACATCCAGGAAGGACATTGCTATCCCTCGTATTAGAACTTTAATACCGGCGGATTTTCCGCCGGCTTTTTTAGAGGACTTAATCATTATGCCCATATCCCACGTATACGATACCTATGCAAAGACCGCCAAAGGAAAGATAATGCACTTTGACGTAGTTCTTGATGAAAAAGACCAGGATAAAGCCATGACTTACGCAAAAGAATGGCTTACCGATATTGGCGAACCCAATGCCATTGTCAACCAAACCAATTGCATGTTTTGCCATAGCACCGAAGCACCGCCGGAATTGAGGAAACAAATCGACAAGCAAGGCTACGCAATTTACAAATTGGAAGGATGCCCGGTTTAACTTGAGGACAGCAATCACGACGACTGCTTCTCGAACTCAAGGATATGCAAGGATTATAGCATCAACTGTTTTTAGTAAATAACAACGATATTCCGCTATGAAGGGTATTTACCACTTTACAGAAAGATGAGGATTAGGGGTATTTTGTAGATATTTGAAGACTTGAGAATAACTGATTACATATAAGCTACGGCATTTTGGGGTTCGAATAGGCTTAACCTTATACAAAATGATGATACATATTGTGTTCGGAAATTTGATATGACTATTCCAGCGTAGTCGCTATTTTTGCGAAAGATTTATCCGGACATCCTGCTTGTAAAATCAGCAAAAATTACGCGACTCGCTGCTATTGCCTTCGGCCCCCCGATTCCTCCCAGCGTTCGCACCACTACACCACATCCTCGTAAACTCGATACGGATCCGTAGCACTCTCGCAGATGGCTTGACGCCGGCTCGTAATGCCTTGTATTTATTTTGCCTCCGTCTGCGCTATTCGCACAGATTTCAGCAAAACACTCGGTGCTCCGGCTATCGGTGACTAAAAATGTTCATTTCGCTAGCCCCGTTTCCAAGATTTTCGGCGTAAGACAGTTTAATAGCTCTTTCATGAGATCTTAATTCGCATTTATGGAGCCAAATAATTTTCGAACGGTAATAGCGGCGACATGTTGCCTTCTGCCCCTACCGCTTCGATCAGTAAAAATTCATCTTGCGCTAAATTGGGCGACAACGAGTGCCCGTCGTTGACTGCGAGATTATCGCCGACATGACCGTGCGGAATTTTTATCTCGGGATGATCGAACGGAGCTTTTTCATACTTAACCCGGTCATCCGTCAATGTTTTTAAGAAAGCAACGAGATCAGCACGATTTTGCTCGGAAAACTGGAGATTCGCGAGTGGAAATACTTTGTCGATTTGTTTGGCGTGATGATGAAAGTTACCTCCACGCGTATAAAATTCGATCACTTCTTCCAAAGTTGCCATGCTGCCGTTATGCATATATGGGCCCGTCAATTCAACATTATGAAGGCCAGGAATTTTAAATGCTCCCTTTACAGCGGCAACCATTTTTACAGTATCCGTTTTACTTAATTCGGCTTGAGCTGCTTCTGGAGATGGTAAATAAGCATGTGTCAACGGAAGAAAACAATCCTCAGTCGATTGCGGTACTACACCATCGAGCGGTGTAAAAAGACTGGTTAGATAAGGGGGAATAGAGTTCATCGCAAGCGGCAATTGAAAATCACATGCGCGGCTTAATTTAACTACATTATCAACGACTGCTTCTTCGTTTCCGGCCAAATGCTGCATATACTGCAAACTGAACGATAATGGGTGTCCGAATATATCAACACCGCCGACACCGACATCACTATTTTCTTCGGCAACGCCCGTTGAAGCAAATCCACTATCGAAAAATGCTGCAGAAGTGGTAATCAGAATACGATTAACAACATTTTTTGATGCGCTCATATGAAACGCAACGTCTCCGAACACTTCAGGATGCGCTTTATTCAACTCAGCATTCGAATTTATTGCCGCCGCGGTAAAGTTTGGACCTATATGACAGAGATTGCATTCGCTTTCTCTAAACAAATCCAAGCCTCTTCGCTCGGAGGCGGTCAAATCAATAGGTTGTTGACTGCTATCTCTAGCACTTAGATCAAAAGGCGATTCATCCGAAATCAACGTGGATTGATAAAGCTGCAGGGCCAATCCAAAAAACATTGCGAAATTCGCTTCCATCTGATCATAAGGCAATTCACCAGAAGGACCGCCAAATTTGCCTCGCCGAGTATATGACCAATATTTATTGTTAAAAGACTGTTTAATTAAATTCGAATACGTTGTATTCAGCCCATTTTTTAAATTACCGGGTTTACTAAAACTCAGACCACCCAAAACACTGTCGTTCCAATGGACTTTTTGATTTTCTAAAGGCCGACGCGCTAACAATTTCCTTCCGACATCCATCATCGTTCGGCTTCTACAGCCCATTTCCGTATCGCTAAGGGGAGGAACCACTGCCAGTGATGCCAACGAAGAATTGATTAAATGCAACCTTTGTTTGGCAACATTGCGAGTATTGATTTTTACCCAAACACCTGCATCAGGATCACGATCCCCCCATGAACTACTTCCATTGAAAACATTATTTGCGCGTCCATCCCAAAAATTTCGATGATTGAAAACCGAATTAATCACAGTTGGCGTATTGCGGGGTTCGACTCTACGGGTATTGGTTCCATTGACATGAAAAACCGGGTCCGCATCGCGGTCACATGCATCATTTGCATTACCTGTTCGACTGGTATTGATAAATTCGCCACTAAAAGTCCCTGATGACGAAACCACATCGTCAGAATTAAATGATACCGGTGATGCATGACTCAAAGGATTGAATCGGCGATGAAAAGGGAAATCGCGGCGACTAAGAGTATAATTGGGCCCCATTTCATCATTGGATGATGACAGATCGAATGCTTGTTCTTCTAATGATTTGGACTTAGCTCCCGGATTTAACTGATTTTTGACTCGACGATCGGCGCCGGCGTGAAAATGGCATGAACCGCAAGCCATTCCATCACTTCCGACATTCGTATCCCAAAACAATGCTTTTCCAAGCGCGATGGCTGCATTTTTGTTAACTACAATTGGCTCGGCACCATCTAGCAAGCCCGGTACTTCAGGCACTTGCAAATGCTTGAGACTAATCGGCATGGGACCTACGCCTGTCGCGGAGACAGAATGGCTTATCAATAAAGCAACCAACCCCAAAACATAAAAATAAACATGACGAAAATTTGTCATCTATCAACTCCGAAGGTTCATTTATTTAGAATCCTTCATTATTTTAATTTTAAAAAATTTAATCTTGAGCAGTCATGCCATTAAAACTGGCAGTACTAAATAAAAGGTAGATTTCTTTTGCAACCTTATATTCAATCCAAGCATAGCCAGGCACAGACATAGCCAAAGTACATGCGCTTCCGTGCGCTTCGATATCTCCTTGAAACTGCCCTTTATCAGCAATTCCCAATTGGGGATCAAAAAGGGTGTGGGGGGGTGCTTGGCGAGGATGTCGGCAGCAGGGCAGATTTTTGCTCCTGCAAAATCTGCATTCACGCCATCCCTGGCGTTCGAGCTGCCGTCAAGCCCCCATGGATGGGTTTACCCAGCACCTAAATTCCATGAGCCATTAGCTATGATTAACTATCTGGGATAATTCATCCAGCACCTAAATAAGCCATGATTTTGAATCATTGCCAAAGACCTATGGAATTTAGGCGCTGGATTTAGGTGCTGGGTTTAAGGCGTTCCTCGACAGGCATACCCCACACTATAAGAGCGGCGAAAATGCTTAAACTGGGAATTGCTGGCCCTTTATGCTTGAGCTTTTCTTCGCGCAGAACCCATTAAACCGACCAATGCAGTGCCGAACAACCAAACAGCTGCTGGTACCGGAACGCTAGATACGGCCATAGTCATCGGCGAACCACCCAATGACCCATCAGCCCCCCCTACATAAACCGCATACCAACCCGCCGCCAGATCGTTTAGCATCAAACTGGCAGATTCGCCCGGTACAATAGAACCACTCACCAAACCATTGCCGTCATAAGCGCCAATTTGTAACTCCGCGCCCCAGGCTGTTGTTCCGGAAGCTGGGCCTGAATTCGCGTAGCCCATCGTTTCCAATGCTCCGTTAGCACTGTTGCCGACTGTCTTGTTGTCAACACCATAAGCGGGAGTCGTAATACTGTCATCGGTCATCCAATAGGTTCCGTAAGTTCCAATCGCTCCGACTTGGTTGAAAGAGTGTGGAACACCTTGTGGGCCGCTAGCGATACCAGGTACTTCACCGGTACCGCCAGTTCCGCCGTCGAACTCGCCGTCAGTCCGCCACACTGTAAAGCCCGGTGACATATCACCGGCATTGACTGCTGCAACGGTAACCGTAGTTGTCGCGGACTCTGTCAAATAAAATGTAAACCATTTGTTACCCGCATGGGCCCAAGCAGCATTCCCCAATGAGGCGTTGCTCGCGTAACCATTTACGCTAGTTGTAAAGGCGTTGGTTGCAATAGAGCCGCCTGCACTTGAAATCACATTGCCGTCTACCCAGAACGAATTGCCTTGGCCAGATCCATTGGGATTGACAGCACCGGCTGCCATCGCGGCGCCGCTAGTCAATGCCAAAGTCGCTACGGCCAATGTAGACTTGAACACAGATTGTACAGATATATTCATTATTTAATTCCCCAAACCACATCACGTTTTTTTTATCCGGGTGTGGTAGATTTAAGTTGTCGTTAAATTTTGGAATTGTCTGATGTTTTTAGGCCGTCCGCCGAAATAAACAACTCCAGTTTAGCGAGCTTGTATTGCGAGACTGCCGTATCGATAACCCCCATTATCGATATGCTTTCCTGCTCTCCCCAAAGCTCCTAGGAGGTAACCCGGCTATCTGAATCAGACCCGCGGCTTTCCGACCCCGCCTTGCGACGAGTGTGGCAACTTACCATAGCTACAAAAATGCAACTTTATATGTTAAGCAAAATACGAGCCACACTGAATATGAAGATAAATTTTCCTAGACTTAAGTCGAAACGAACTTTGATGCGTTTTTATTATTTAAAAGCTAGCCGAAACGCTTTAGGTTTACGGCTTGCAGTTGCGGCTTCGAAAATCAAAACCCCGATAACCATGCTAAAAACACGTGACTAGACACAAAAGTGCGTGATATCACACACCCTCCTATCGATGTTTCACTTTCCCGATCTTGCCTGCGGCACTGATATTTTTTAAAAATGAGGAGAGCGGCTAAATTACTCGGATAATGCGCTTAATAAACCTTTCATTACGCAAATGTGAAGTAATTGATGAAAAGAAGAAAAAGGGGGAAGAAAAAACTAACCTGCCCCAGGGTAAACGCATTAAAATAAATCCCATATCAATATGTTACGACTATTCAACCTAAGCTTGCAGACCATTTTATTTGTTAGTTTTTATTTTGTGGCACTAAAAACTGCTACTATGAAATTACTGAAAACACTATGCATTATAACCATTTGATTTTATATTCTGTTTTAATGCGTTTACCCTGTAGCCAGCCCCCCCCCTTTTTTTTTGTTCTTTTGTTTTATATTTGGAGACCTTTCGAGAATAACGCCAGAATTAGTCCCTAATCATCAATGCCGTTTAGATTTTGGCTGAAGCCTATCTTTAATCAAGTTGGTTTATGTGTGATATGACACATAGCATTGAGTCATATCACCTATTGACAACCCAGCCTACCCTATCGATCAACCAGTCTCTCGCTAAATTTAAGCAAGGGACTACTTAACCGGAATACCCTCCAAAACGACCTGCGTATAGATAATATAAATCAATAAGATAGAGCCGCACTATTATAATGACTCGTAAAAAAAATTAATCCTATTTAGAGCAGCTTAAATGGTAAAGATGGCATTTATTTTGCTTTTTAACTAACGGTAGTTAAATTTCGGCAGAGGATACAATCTCGAGCGACTTAAGGTAAGCCTCACATTTATTGAATGTCCCTTAAATATTTATGCATCTTGGTATAAGCCTTTAGACAAATCGTTACCTCGATAGTCAAATGAAAGACCTCAAAAAGATGCGTATTTACCCAGAACCACTTGGCAGCCCCTCCCTACAAGGGCCGGAAACAATACAACCAACCTCACTAAAACATACCTTTGCGCATTATGTTTCGACAGCGGCCTATGAAAACGTTACCGAAATTTAAAATGCAAAAATATTAAACTAAACAAGGAGTTCAATCGATGAAAAAAAAACCATTAGCTAAAGCAGTTGCTATGGCCGTTACCAGCGCCGCAATGACTGTTGGCGCCATGCCGAATGCCTCTGCTCATGTTATGTACAATACTTACATCGCTTCATCCGGTACCGATGGATGGACCCGAGTAGACGGTTCCGGAAATTCCGGCGCACAGGTCCCTTGGGTCGGCACAACGGGCGGCGAAAGCCCATTCGGCTATGTCGGTAAACAGGCGATGAACTGGGCGGTAGCCATTCACTCAGCCAATGAAAGCCATGAGGTTTCACAGGCACATGCCCTTTCGGTTTACGGCGCTAACGTTGATATAGATACCGCTGACGGCGCCTGGGGCTCCTGGCCCGTTAACGAGTCTAACCCGGGGTTTACGCAAGGTTGGGCGCATCACACGGATTACGGATTATTGAAATCTCATGTAACCGCCGTGATCACTATTAGCCCTGAATCGTTAGGCCCTTTGATCAATAACTTCGGAATAAGCGTATTTAAAGGAATGGATGATGGAACGGCCGGCTATAGCCGTCATGCAGCATGGAATATCGGCTATATATCCGGCGCCTATGAAGACCCTGCCAAAGAGAACAACCCTCACGGAACGAACAACGTTATTTATGAAACACATTCCGATTCCGGAGATATCACCTTTACCGCATTAGCTGGGCAAATTTATTCGATCTATTTAGGCGGTAATGTGGTCAATGGACAAAATTTCGGTCCTGTAGAAAATTATCAGTTAACCATTAGCGCATCACCGGTGCCAATTCCCGCAGCAGCCTGGTTACTGGGCAGTGGTTTAATCGGTTTGGTCTCTTTCAGCCGAAAAAGAAACCGTACAAATCCGGAATCCGCCTGTCATTAATCGCTTCTCAAGCAGGTTGAGCTAATAACGCGATTCCTCCAGGGATTGGCGAAATCCAGCTGCCATGGACGGCAAGCTTGTCTGGCTTCCAGTTTCTCACACCCCCGCAGGAAAACTCGCCTTATGGCGAGCCAAGATCGGTATGCATTCCCACGCAGGAGCGTGGGAACGAGGAAACAGGTCATTCCTCCAGGGATTGTCGGAATCCAGCTGCCATGGACGGCCGACTTGTCTGGCTTCCAGTTTCTCACACCCCCGCTCAAAACCACTCCTTAAGGCGATCCAAGATCGGTATGCATTCCCACGCGGGAGCGTGGGAACGAGGAAACACTCGCGGATCACCTAGTGCTAGGCGATCCGCGTAGGGTACGCTGTGCGTACCATGGTAACCCCGCAATTTTCATGTGCCAACCGAGCCGCCAGGGCCACGGCTTTGGTAGTACGCGCAGCGTACCTACAATCTATGTATAACGATGAGCGCAGGAGCGTGGGAATGAGGAAAAGCGATAGAAACTAACAATCGGCTTGTTTTCTAAGGCCGTTAGCAACTAACCCGAACAATGCAGAACCGAACAACCAAATAGCGGCCGGTAACGGAACGGCAGATGCTGTTCCGAATTGATTAACATCCGCCAAAATCAACTGGTCTTCAAATGCTCCAAGCGTAAATAAAAACTTATGCGACCCCGTCAATTGATCGGTCCCTGTTTCAAACATGGAAAGATCCTCAGAAAAATACTCATTAGTCAATTCTTCCCCATAATCAAGGAACATTTCAGCAAATACATCTTCGCCAACCGTCTTAACCGAGAGGTCGTAAGCAAAATCGACATCGATAGCGAAACTATCATTCGAAGCATTGATAAACTCCAAGTCGAAGAAAACCAAATAATTTGAGGTTACATCACCATTACCGACGGAACCGCTCAATGAAAAGGTTTTAGAAAACACATTACCGTCGACCGGGCCATAGTACCAATCGGAATGACTAATTGAGCTTGTTCCATTGCCCGTATATTCCGTGTAAGTTTGGGAATCTTCCAATTCAAACGATCCGTTGACCGTCAAACCGGCAAGATCGCCCGGATTGTCGAGATTGACAATACTATTGATAGTATAGGTAAGCGTAGCGCTACTCTCAAAACTGCTAACCGCATGAGCGGTTGACGCATTTGCCATAAGAAAGAAAGAAGCAAATGATAAGATTGATAAACTTTTAATCGATTTCATTTCTAAACATCCAAAACTCGATGAGCATAAAACTCAATACATAAAATTCATTAGCAGCGGCACTGCCCTAACCGAAGAGCAATACCGCCCTACCCACATTAATCGTCGAGCAACGCTTCAAACGGAAGGAGCGGCTCAATTGAACCGTTGGCACCGACCGCCGGAATTACCAGAAACTCATCCTTGGCCCATTCAGCATGTAATGGATGCCCAGCCGTAACAAAATCCCTATCCCCGACATGACCATTTGGAATCATGATCTCGGGATGATCAAACGGAGCCTGTTCGTATCGCACTCTTTCGTCGGTAAATGTTTTCAATAACGCAATCAGATCTTCTCGGGCCTGGACATTGTTAGCCAAGGGAAGCGCAACTTGCAAACCGTGCAATTGAGGGTTGTCGAAGTTACCGCCCCTAGCATAAAACTCCACAACCTCTTTCAACGTTGCCATACTACCGTTGTGCATGTAAGGTCCGGTTAACTCAATATTTCGCAGAGTCGGCACCTTAAACGCAGCCTTAGTTGCCAGACCCAATTTAGGTCCGTTTTTATGAGCCTGAGCCGCTTGAACCGTAGGAATATAATTCCTTGTTTCTATTAAACAACCTTCAGTTCCGTTCGGATCCGGAATCAAACCGTCCAGCGTAGTAAACATATCTCCAAAGTTAATTGGGATATTCAATGACAACGGAGCAATAAAGTCACAAGCTCTATTGGTTGTTACTCCCTCATCCAAAACTTTATCCGTTTCACCGGCCAAATACTCTACATATTGAGCGGCAAGCGATAGCGGGTTACCAAAATCATCCAAACCGCCTAAGCCAGGGTCGCCATCCGGGTCCGCAACACCGGTATTAAAGTAACCGAAGTCCATCAGCTTAGGGCTACTTAGACCCCCTTGGGTCGTATCGCGGGTAACCGTGTTGCCGTATTTATTAATGCCGGCCGAGGCGGCGCCACTGAAAGGACCCATGCCGTTAGGCCCAAGTTTATCGATAATCATTGCATTGGTTACTACCGCCGCTGTCGACAATGTCGGTCCTGCATGACAAAGATTGCAATGCGCCAACTCCATTACTGCAATACCTCGTTTAGCGGATTCACCAATACACTCGGCCAACGGCTCGAAAGTTGCCGGATCACGCGGACAGGTATCGATGGGCGCCTGATCGGAAATCAAAGTCGCTTGATAGAGCTGTAATGCAATGCCGAAAAACATTGAAAAATTGGCTTCGGCCTGATCGTAAGCCTGCTGACCGGGCCGACCGCCAAATGGGCCGGTGCGCGAAAAAGACCAATATTTTTGGTTAAACGACTTTTTAACCATATCCTTATAGGTAGTATTGAGGCCGGGCTGCAGACTCTCCGGAGAACTCAACGTCAAATTAAGCGGCGCAAAGACGCTATCTTCATGATGAACCTTTTGGTACTGCAAAGGCTTTCTTGACAACAATTTTCTGCCGATATCCGGCCATGTTCTATTACGGCAACTCATCTCTACTGAATTCAAAGGCGGCGCTAACGCCTGCGAAGCCAATGATGAGTTTTCAAGGCTTAACCGCTGTTTTTTTACTTTTCTTGCACTAACCTTCACCCAAACACCGGCATCGGGGTCTCGATTTCCCCAAGGACTGCTACCATTGAAGATATTATTGGCACGACCGTCCCAGAAGTTCCTATGATTAAAAACCGCATTGATGACGGTAGGCGCATTTCTCGGCACGACGCGTCGGGTGCCGACATTGTTGACATGAAACACCGGATCGGCTTCTCGACTACATTCGTCGTTTATACCCCTCAACCTGGAAACGCCGGTAAACTCTCCGCTAAACGTACCGGACGATCCAACGACATCGTCATTGCTAAAAGCCACACCACTATTGCGATCGAAAGGGTTGTTAAACCGATGAAAGGGAAAATCATCCCGGTTCAATGTGTGATTAGCCCCGCCCAAACCGGATGCAGTAACATTAAAAATTTGCCCTGTCGGTTTACTGCTATTTTCGCCGGGGTTCAACTGATGCTTTACTCTGACATCCGCTCCGGCATGAAAATGACAAGAACCGCAAGCCATGCCGTCACTGCCGACATTGACGTCCCAAAACAACGCCTTACCCAAAGCAATTGCCATGTCTTTATCAACGACTATAGGGTCGGGACCGTCCACCAAACCAGGAACCGGAGGCACTTCCGCATCGGTCAACGGAGACGGGACCGGACCATGGGCAAAGGCTATTTGTGTCGCCACCAATAAATAACCCGATATCAGTTTATTCATAAATCTCATTTAAAATTCACCGTTTTTATTATCCGTCAAATCTAAAAAAACTCGGCCCCCCGAAAATTTTCGAGAGACTCGCTCAACATATTACCTGATTAGCCAGTTTCTTCAGCTAAAGCCCAAAGATCAGCTCATCCCTAGCAGGACGGGGTTCGCATGCTATGCGCGTCAAGCTAAAAACGGCCAACCCACATCAAGCTCGTTCCCACCGCTCCAGCGTGGGAATGCATAACGATCTTGCCTCGGCTGACAAGGTATGGGTTCCCACGGAGGACCGTGGGAACCAGAAAATCGTCGGGAAGCTAGAGCTTCCTGAACAGGTTACCCAAGCTGGACTTGGGTAACAGCATATTGTAGTTTTTGCGACTACGACTGGCCCCTGCGCGGACACTTGGCTTCGGCAAGCTGAAGCATCTTGCTAATCAGCACATATTATTTGCGCGCAATCTTTAGTGAACAACGATATGAAGTCAAACAATTGCACAAAAACTACAACCCTTAATCGAATAAGGTTATCAGCAAGAACCTAGCCATAACCACATTTATTTTATATCTCATAGGTTTACTAGAATAATTAGCTCGAGCTCCTTTCAAATCTCAGATAATAAATAAGCGAAATGCCCTTATTTTTAATAAATTGTGTGATATGACGCACATTGAAGCAAAAAACAACCTATTCCTGCCGCGAATCATAACGAAACGCCTTAATGCAAGGGTCTAGCACGTCAATGATCGAGCCAAACTCGGACTCATAGTTTTTCCACCGCGCCAGTGAAGATTGATAAAGGGGCCTGGAAACTTGATTAAAACTCGGACTAACGATTATTTTTTTCGACGCATTTTTATGAAATTCAATAGCGTTCTCCTCCCAGCTCAAGCCCAAAAAATCAAAGACCGGCCTAAATGTCGCCTCAAACCGCAATACCGCATCTTCATAGCGAAATTCGATCCATTCAAGCGTTAACGATTGCTTGATATACATCCACCAATCCATGACTGCCGCATAAAATTCTGCTGTCGACCGCCAATCAAGCAAATGAACAGTCGCCGGCGTAGGAGCCATCACTTGCATAAAGCAGCTCAAGCAAACATCGCGTGGATCGCGCGTCACAAATACTACTTTTGCATCGGGAAATACGCAGTTAATCAAACCAATATCGATCGTGTTCATTGTCGTTTTATCTAAAAACATTTTACTACCGATATCATCGCCAAATCGACCTTGCGCTCGTCTCCAATAAAACGCTCGCAATTCTTTTATTGCCGACAAATCCAGCGCTTTCAATTGTTCCGGCGTCGTACCCTGATATTCCGATATACGATTGAGTTCATTTCTCATCGCAACAATTAAATCAGGCTCGTCCGCCACTATAATATCGCCGTGCGTACCGATAACCTCTTGACTCAACGTGGTCCCCGAGCGCATAAAGCCCATCAAAAATACCGGTGCCGGCAACTCCTGTTTAAACTCCTCAACCGACCAGCGCCCTAAAAGCTCTCGATCAAAGCCCGCTTTGTTTGCTTCCAGCATGTTCGGAACCAAAAGCTTATTTTGCTTGTTTATTTCAGGCAGCCGTTTCGCAAAACCGGCCGCGACGTGCAAATGTTCAAAAACTTGGTCATATAGCCCCTCTTTATCGAGCAACGTGGCTAGCTCTTTATGGGCCCGGTATTTTTCTTCGGCACTAAACGACGCGCGTAAGACTTTTTCAAGACGTATCTTCGCCGAATCCACTCGACCCTCTGCCGCTTCTAGGGTCGCTAACAAGATATTCAACACCATATTCTCAGGCGCTAATTTTAGGGCTCGCTTTCCTGCAGTTAACGCATCACGCCCTTGATTGAGCCTTGAATAGGCTAATGAAAGCAACTGAAAACCCCTAACTTCATTAGGCTTAATTTGTACCGTGCTTTTGAGCAAATCAAGAGAGCCTTCGTAATCATTCCAAAACTGCAATTGCTCGGCTAGCATCACCAACTCCTTAGTATCTCTTTTCTTTTTAGCCTTTTTTTCTAAAAAACGACCTGCCAAACGCAGATAGGTCAAACCATCCTTGATTCGCCCATGCCAACATTGCGCCTGCCCTAAGCAAGCAAGCGACTGAGCATCTTTCGGATCCTCTTTAACAGCTAATTCAAACCATTTAATCGCCTCTTCAGTATTCCGCGCTTGGATTGCGGCTTGACCGCGACTTAAATAATCGTTCATAACATCTTCTATCCTTAATATGAAAGTTTGTAGATTTGGACTTTTTATCTATACCTTTCGCACTTCAAATTTCGGCAGTGCCTTATGAGGCGCCGGGGTGCTCGGCTAAGGCTTTGCCAGCATGGAGCTGGCATAGAGCCTTCATGGATGTATTCACGGCGTCCTTTGACGGGCGCCCCGGTGCCGAATTTTGATCCACGATGGGTATAATTTTTCGATATGCAAAAGCTCAGCAACGAAAATACCGCCCCTCCCTACGCCTCGAATTTTCATTTGCAGAGGCGATGGCCGAGCCTTCATGAATGTTACTTTGACTGCCGTTACAGTTTGGATTTAATGACAAAACCCGGAAACAAGCATTTTTCACACCATGAGCGCCTGATTTAAGGAGGCATTTATTACTATCCATCGCAAATAACGAGAGCAAAATAGCCTATGTTTGCTATAGGCATCCGAAAAAGGCGGATTTTTGGGGAATACAACGCTAAACTATCACCGCCTCTAAAATGACAAAGCATATTAATTAAACTATGTTATTTAACGACTCATGCAGCTTTTCCCTCACCATTGCTCATTTAGGATTCACGCTTTAATGCCAGCATGGATTAGCCGAAACAGCGACGCTATCTACATAAGCAATGATTTACGGATTTATGTGAAGTTTTGGCCTTAATTTTGCTGATTAAATTTAGTTAAACTTCATGCCTCGCTAATCTCATGACCGTAAGCCTGTCGAAATTACCATTCAATTTTTACCCAAAGCAAAATGAACAAGCTCTATAACCTCAGCAAAGGCTATGTTCGCGTTAATAGTTGAAATTAATACGACACCAATGTCGAAACTTGAAGACTGTTGGGTACACTTTGCGTACCACAGCAGTCCCACCCGTAGTTTAACATGCCCTCATGTATTGCCTTGTACTGACGCTAGGTACGCGCAGCATACCCTACAATTCACTTTGGATTTATAAGTGCTCCGGTAGTGGCGGATGTTTTCAACGATTACCGCATACATAGCCTTTTTAAACCAATCGCAGAAAGCCTATTGCAAAACATTTGTAACATTTACAATTAACAATAGCCTTACTTATCGCCGATCACACCATGATTTATTAGAACTCTATCTTTTATAGCTCTTGTCCTTAGCTATACTTTCAATCACTTCTTTACCTAATAATGCAACGGAAACTTTAAATGAAACTACGCAAACCTACTCGATTGTTACTGCTGATGAGCGTGCTGCTTCTTGCCGCGTGCGGAAGTGCCGAAGATCGCGAACAAAAGTATCTGGAAAAAGCGCAATCTTTTTTCGACCAAGATAACTTCGATAAAGCGCGAGTCGAATTGAAAAACGTGCTGCAAATCAACCCCAAAAATTCTGATGCCGCTTATCTCCTTGCCAAAGTCGAAGAAAAGGACCAAAACTGGCAAAAAGTATTCGGCCTCCTATCCTCGGTCGTCGAGTCGAATCCGGACCACTACGAAGCGCAACTGCTGCTTGGCAAACTATTTCTGGTTAGCGGCAATGCTGAACAAGCCGAGGAAAAAGCCGACCTAGTATTGGCGAAACAACCGGACCATGCCGACGCGCTCGCGTTAAAAGCGGCTATTTTTTTACGAAAAAACGATAACGCACAAGCCAATGAACTTTTGAACAAGGCACTGACCTTAGAACCCGGCCATCAAGAAGCAACGATGCTGATGGTTAAGATCTATGGCGACGAAAAAAAACTTCCTGAAGCGCTCGAAGCCATCGACAAGGCTTTAGCTCAGCATCCCAATGCAATAAGCCTATCCTTGATCAAGATAAACATTCTCAATGCCCAAGGTAATAAGGTCTTAGCCGAGCAGGAAATGGTTTCTCTGGTCGACCGTTTTCCGGATAAACAAGAACTCTACATAGGCTTAGCGAAGTTTTATACCGCCGATAAACGTCTTGACGAAGCGGAGCAAGTCTTGAACAAAATGATCGCCCAATTCCCAGACGAAGAATCGCCGAAATTGGCAATGGTGGATTTTTTGATCGCACAACGCGGTAAAGAGGTTGCTGAACAAAAGCTGCAAGACTTGATCCAACAATACCCGAAAAACTTTAGCTACCGTTTTGCGATGCTTAAGATTTACCAAGACCAGCCCGATAAAGTCAAAGACATCCTCAATAAAATTGTCGCCGACGATCCGATTGGAAAAGACGGGCTCGAAGCCAAAAACCGTTTGGCCGCTCTTGCCTTGAAAGAGAAAGATCTAACCACGGCCCGCAGTTTGGTGGATGAAGTCATCGAAGCCGACCAGCGCAATAATGCCGCGTTGTTGATGCGCGCCGGCTTGCTGCTGCAAGACAAGCAATTCGATGGGGCGACCGCCGATTTAAGAACCGTTTTGAGAGACGCCCCCGATTCGGAACGAGCCTTATTATTGCTAGCGAGCACGCATCTGCAAAACGGCAAGATCGATTTGGCCAAAGAGTCGCTCGAAAAAGTCCTTGCCGTCAATCCCAAAAACCTCTCTGCCGCCAAAGACTTGGCTAGGCTGATGGTGCGTAACAAACAGGAGGACGCAGCTATAGAATTATTGGGCAAAATGCGTACTCAATTCGATAAAGATACCGATTTAACCATCATGATGGCGGATCTATATGCCCAGCAGAAAAAATGGAACAAAGCCGAAGAAACCGCCCGGTTGTTGTTCGATAACGAAGAAAAACCGGAATTAGGCCACTTCAAACTCGGTCAGCTTTACATGGCGCAAGGCAAAACCCAAGAAGCGACCGAGGCATTTAAAAAGACGCTTGAAATCAAACCTTTTGCTATGGACGCAGTGAGCGGCTTGGTCTCAAGCTACTTAGCGCGCAAGGAAGTCAAACAGGCTGAAAAAGTGCTCGACGATGCCTTGGCAAAACAACCGGAAAACGGCGCATTCTTGGCGATGCGCGGACAATTGTATCTACAGGATAAGCAATTCGAAAAAGGCGAAAGCCTCCTTAAAAAAGTCGTAGAACTCTACCCGGAGTTCGAACAAGGCTATCTGGATTTGGCGTCGGCCTATTTGAGACAGCAACAGATCGATAAGGCCATCGAAGTCTACGAAAACGGACTTACGGCCCTCTCCGATAAAGGCGCTAAAGTCGCCAACCAACTGATAGAATTGTACGGAAATCAAAAAAATTGGGAGAAAGCCGAAGCCACCGCAAAAAAACTGCTTGAAATGACGGAAAACAAAGATTTGGCCTATTTCCGCCTCGGACAAATTTATATGGCGCAAGGGAAATCGCAAGAAGCGACCGACGCTTTGAAGAAAGCCCTGGAAATCAAACCATTGGCTGTAGACGTCGTTAGCGCTCTGGCTTCCAGCTATATGGCCAGACAAGAAGTCGCGGAAGCGGAAAAGCTGTTGGACGACGTACTGGCCAAGCAGCCTGAAAACGGAACCTTCCTCGCGCTTCGCGGCGAATTGCATCTACACAATAAGCAATTCGAACAAGGCGAAAAACTTTTCGAAAAAGTCGTCGAGCTCTATCCGAAATTCGAAAAGGGTTATCATGATCTCGCTTCGGCCTATATGAGATCAGAGCAGACCGACAAAGCAGTCAAAGTCTATCAAGACGGCCTTAAAGTTTTACCGGATAGCGTTCAGTTGCTGATGGGTAGCGCCGCGATCAACGAATTGTCGAAAAACCCAGACGCGGCGATCGAAGCTTATGAAAAAGTGCTGAAGATCAAACCGGACGTTACCCTGGCGACTAACAATCTGGCGGCCTTGCTGACACATAAAGGCGATGATGCCAGCCTAAAACGGGCCTTCGATCTAGCTCAAGCCTTGAAGGATTCCGATGTCCCCTCGTTCATGGATACCTATGGCTGGCTCAATTATCTAAAAGGCAACTACGACGAAGCTTTGAAACACCTGGAAAAAGCCGTCGCCAAGGAAGCCAGGATACCGGACTTGCATTATCACTTGGGTATGACTTATCTGAAAAAAGGCCGGAAAGCGGATGCCATAAAAGCGCTGGAAAAAGCGCTCGAAGGCGAAGCGGCTTTCGAAGGCAGGGAAGAAGCCAAAGCCGAGTTGGATAAGCTGAAAGCAAAATAGGGGGGGGTTGAGAGTTAGCAGTTAACGGTAAGCTGCTATCGGTCCCTGTATAAGCCGGCTCAATTCCCAAGGTGCTATTAACCTAAAAAGAAGCAGCTGAGAGACTCAAACTACCTTTCACCCTGGTTCCTTCGGCCATACTCAGGAGAGCCCTGGCGAAGGGTGAAGGCTAGTTTGAGGCTTCGCCAGGGCGGTGAAAGCGTTGTAGACCCTTCATGCTTCGACTTAGCTCAGCACGAACGGTCTACAACACATGCCAACGTAATTATTCACAGCCCCTATCGTTCCCACGCAGAGCGCTCATCGTTATACATAAATTGTAGGGTACGCTGTGCGTACCATGGTAACCCCGCAATGTTCATGTGCCAACCGAACCGCCAGGGCACGGTTTTGGTACGCGCAGCGTACCCTACGCGGATCGCCTAGCGCTAGGTGAGGGATAGCCGAGTGTGTTAAGTGACAATAAATGGTATTGAGGTCTCATTGGCTAAGTTTGCAAAAGGGTAATTTTTGACTTATGTATAACGATGAGCGCAGAGCGTGGGAACGATAATTTCCGGGGGACTGAATAAGTTACATGCCAACTGCTCTTTTCAGGATTAAAGCATGTAGCCCGGATGCAGCGTAGCGGAATACGGGCTACGCTGTTTAAACGCGCAGGAGGTAGCGATTCAACTGAGGGATCTTTGCTTAGCTTGATGCGTATAGTGGGAATCCCCGAGCCGGCGCTTAGGAACAAGACGATGGGTGACCTCGGTTTCCCGACTGGATTAAAAAAACCGCACCGCAGCAATCGTTAGACCCGCGCAGCTCACAATAAAACCGACTAGCCACAGAAAATGCCGATCGTGACGCTTAAGCATTTCATCAAAACGCTTATCGATTTGTTCAAAACGTTTGTCGACTTGTTCAAAACGCTTCTGAGTCATCTCAAAACCTTGCATCATCAACTCCCGTTGATGCTTAAGCTCCTCCTCTACCCGAACAATTCGTTCACGAAGCTCAAGCTCATAACGGACATTGGCATTAACCAGCTCCGGACGGGCGGCAATACTCTGATCAATGAGCCTTTGAATTTCTATTAAATCTTCTTGCGCAAGCGCCATCTCAATGGCTCCATGAAAACTTGAATAATCGCTATAGTAAGCTACAACAGATATCAAAAACAACATCATGCGTCATTTCCTGTATTACTGAATGGTGCCGAAACATGGAGTCAAAAGAAATTGTCAACAATAAGGCCTAACTTTGTTTTTTTCATCATTCACCGTTTACCCTAAAAAGATCATTTGAGTGTATCAAACTACCGTTCGCCCTGAGCGCTTCAGCTACGCACAGGAGAGCCTTGTCGAAGGGTGAAGGGTAGTTTGAGGCTTCACCAAGCCGGTGACAGTCTTTTAGGCCCTTCATGCTTCGACTTAGCTCAGCACGAACGGTCTACAACACATGCCAACTGCTCTTTCTTGGTTTGCTGCTTAGGAACGAGCATGAAATAACTTCGACAAATGCTGAAAGGGGGTTCGGTGGCTCGATTGACAGGCGTCGGCGGCAGGGATAGCCGCCGTCGAGCCTACATGGATGTATTCACGGCGTCCTGTCAAGCGAGTCGCCGAACCTCCACAGTGCCTAAAACTTGTAGAAGTAAATTTGTGCATATTCCTTACTGCTTACTTCTTTCCCCTTTCACCTTTCCCCTTTAAAATTAACCAACATCCAGCCTAATCCATACTCCCATGCCTCCAACCAGCAACGAAACCTTCATCGAACTCAACGGACTAACCAAAAACTACCGCGAATCGGGACAGCCCGTTACGATTTTCGATAACCTGCAGTTATCGGTAAAACACGGGGAATTGTTGGTCTTGCTGGGACGGAGCGGCTCGGGAAAATCGACTTTGTTGAACTTGCTCGGCGGTATCGACAGGCCCGATAGCGGCCGTATCGTTATCGACGGTATCGATCTGACCGCTCTCTCGGAACATCGGCGCACCTTGTTTCGCCGACATCATATCGGTTTCGTGTTTCAATCCTATCAATTGATACCGACGTTGACGGTGTTGGAAAATTTATTGTTGCCTTTGGAATTGATCCGGCGCATAACTAGAAAAGACCAAGACAAGGCAACCGATTTATTGAACTCTCTGGAATTGTCCGATCGGCTCGATACCTATCCCGACCGGCTTTCCGGCGGCGAGCAACAACGCGTCGCGATTGCTCGCGCACTGATTCACGATCCGGGATTGGTTCTGGCCGACGAACCGACCGGTAATCTGGATTTACAAACCGGTCAACAAGTCATGTCATTATTGGATAAACTGGTTCGGCAAAGCGGAAAAACGCTGATACTTGCCACGCATAGCCGTGAAGTCATGGGCATCGCCGACCGTATTTTGACCATCCGCGACCATGCATTGATCGAAACCGACGATTAACCCATGAATACGATACTCAACCGTGCCGGCCGTAATTTTCTCTTGCGACACCCTTGGCAACTAGCGCTCGCCTTGCTCGGCATCACGCTTGGCGTCGCGGTCGTGATCGCTATCGATTTAGCGCTCGATAGCGCACTACAGTCATTTAAACAAGCCGAACGAACGGTTTCGGGAAAAGCCACGCACCGCATTGCTGGCAGCGAAGGCGGGCTTGATGAAATGCTTTACCGCAAGCTGAGAGTCGAGCACGGAACCCGCAACCTGGCACCGGTACTGCAAACCTATCTTCCTATCCAACAAAATCCGGAAATTAAACTCCGTGTGATCGGTATCGACCCATTCGCCGAAAACGCCTTTCGTTCCGGCTGGCAAAACGGACAAGACAGTGCGCAAGCAGCGATTCGCTTAGTCGCCGAAGCGAATACCGCGATGCTCGGCCGGCACACCGCCGAAGCTTTGGAATTGGATATAGACGATGAGTTGATCGTCACGACCGGCACCGGCGACCATCGGTTGCGTATCGTCGACTTGATCTCCCCCGGTAGCGCTGCAGCAACGGAAGCGCTTCGCAATATCGTGATCGCCGATATCTCGACGGTTCAGGAAATCACCGGCTGGTTCGGCAAGCTCAGTTATATCGATGCCATTATTCCGGAAAACGACACTCGAAATGTTCAATCTCGACTCGCCGACCTTTTGCCGGGCGATGTTTCGTTAGTCTCGATCGAAACGCAATTCGAATCGATGCAGCAAATGACCGAAGCCTTTTCGATCAATCTCTCCGCGATGGGCCTTTTGTCGCTTTTGGTCGGTATGTTTTTGATCTATAACACCATGACGTTTTTGGTACTGCAAAGGCGCGGCTTAATCGGCAATTTACGCCTGATCGGCGTAACGCGGCGGCAAATCAGCCGAATGATTTTGACCGAAGCACTGATGCTGGCAGTCATCGGCACGGCGCTCGGCATCGGGCTCGGGCTGCTACTCGGCCAAATCATGCTGCACCCCGTTTCGGCTACAGTCGATACGCTTTATTTCAAAATCGACGCCATGGCGTTGTCGGTTTCGCCGCTGCAAATCGGCAAGGCCGTTTTGCTCGGCGTCGGCGCTACATTGCTGGCCGCGATTCCGCCGTTACGCGAAGCGAACCGTTTTTCGCCGAAGCACGCGTTAACCCGCTCGCAATTGGAATCCGGAACCCGGCGGTTGACCCGGTCGGTCTTGCTGTTAGGCTTGCTATTGATCGCGGTAGGATTCGCCGTCGGCTTTATGTCTGAAACCAGCATACAACTGGGACTCGCCAGCGTTTTTTTACTGTTGTTCGGCTTTGCATTGCTTACGCCGTCGGCAACTTTGGTCATCATGTCCGCGGTAGAAACGTTGAGCGGCCGGCACTTCGGCATTCTCGGCAAATTGCCGCCGCGCATGGTCGGCGCAGAAATCAGCCGTACCGGCGTCGCGATCGCGGCACTGATGATCGCGGTTGCCGCAACCATCGGCATGAACTTGATGATTGACAGTTTCCGCGTGACCGTCTCGCAATGGTTGAATACGACCTTGCAAGCCGATCTCTATGTTTCGATAGCAGGCGATAAACCGGCCCGCGACAAAGCCTTCAAAGATCGGCGATTGAAAGCGATTATCGCGGAACTTGCCGAAGTCGATCAAGTCAGCACCGTTTTGCATACGCTAATCGCCGCCGGCGGCATGCCGGTCAAGGTGTCGGCGTTCGAATTGACTGAGGCATCGAAAAACGGCTTCGTATTCAAACAAGCATTCGATACCGGTTTATGGCGGGCTTTCGAGGAACAACAAACTGTCATCGTGACCGAACCCTATGCTTATCACAACAAAGTTAAAGCCGGCGATACGATCGCGCTGCAGACGGCCAAAGGATTGCAAGACTTCAAGATACTCGGCGTTTATTACGATTACAGCGGCGACCGGGGACGATTAGCGATGAGCCGAACGCAATATCTTCGTTATTGGCCGGACTTGGGTTATACCGGAATCGGTGTTTACGGCCTAGCGGGAAGCGATTTGAATGTGCTGGAAAGCCGTCTGCGCGATAGTCTTCCTCAAGCCTTAGATCTCAAATCCAGCCGGGCGATTTTCGACGCTTCGATGCAAGTTTTCAACGAGACATTTTTGATTACCGAAACCTTGCGTTGGCTCGCGGCCGGCATTGCTTTCGTCGGCGTATTCGGCGCACTGATGGCGCTGCAATTCGAGCGCACCCGGCAACTCGGCATTCTGCGCGCAATCGGCATGACGCCCCGCCAATTGACCGGTTTGATTTACACGGAAACCGGTTTAATGGGATTAACGGCCGGTTTGATCGCCGTTCCGGTCGGCCTGTTTGTCGCTTACGTGCTGATCCATATCGTTTACTTGCGTTCATTCGGCTGGACAATGGCCTTTTATGTCGACCCTGCCGTGTTGGTTCAAGGTTTACTGCTGGCGGTATTCGCGGCGCTGTTAGCCGGTATATTGCCCGCCTATCGAATGGCTCGTACCCGTCCGGCCGAAGCATTGCGGGCCGAATAATGAAAAAAATCGTTCTCTTTTTCGTGCTTTGTCTTATCGCCATACTGACAGTGTGGCTGCATTTCAGTTCGGTCGGCGAAGACCAAGTCCTTGAGGAATCCTCGTTCAGCAGTCCGTTAACGGCCGATAGCGAAGGCTACGCGAAGGTACTAGAGCCCCGTCCGTTCCTGTTTCCGGAAGATCATGGCGCGCATGACGATTACCGTAGCGAATGGTGGTATTTTACCGGCAATCTGGAAGACCCGAATGGACGCCGCTTCGGTTATCAATTGACTTTCTTCCGCTTTGCACTGGCACCCGACAATATAGAGTCGGAATCGGCCTGGCGCGACCGACAATTGTACATGGCGCATTTTACGGTAACCGACGTTGAAGGACGACGATTTCACAGTGCCGAGCGTTTCAGCCGAACCGCCTTGGATTTGGCCGGCGCACGTAACGACCGTTTTCAGGTCTGGTTGCATGATTGGTCTGCCGAAGGAATAAACGGCGACATTTTTCCGATGCACCTAAAAGCCGAACATCGGGATATCGCGATCGACCTATTATTGAGCACGCAAAAACCGGTGGTCTTACAAGGTGACCGCGGTTTCAGCCGAAAAAGCGATAGGGCCGGCAACGCATCTTATTATTATTCCTATACCCGGCTTTCGACCAAGGGAAGCTTCAGGATCGACGGACAAAATTTTCCGGTGTCCGGCAATAGTTGGATGGACCGGGAATGGAGCACCAGCGCTTTATCGGAAGATCAAGCCGGCTGGGATTGGTTTTCGCTACAGCTATCGGACGATACCGAACTGATGGTTTACCAACTCCGGCTCAAGAACGGCGGAATCGATCCGCATAGCTCCGGCACTTTGATCCCGGCTCGATCAAACCCGGTCGCGCTACAGGTCGACGACGTGAAGATCGAAGTACTCGACGAATGGACCAGTCCGCATTCCAAGCGAACTTATCCGTCCCACTGGCGTTTGACGATTCCGAAACAGCAATTGCAACTCGAAGTCGAACCGCTGGTCAACGATCAGGAATTGAATTTGGCTTTCCGTTATTGGGAAGGCGCGGCAAGGTTAATGGGAACTCATCGCGGGCTGCCAGTTACAGGATTCGGCTATGTGGAGTTGACAGGGTATTGATTGGTGAGCGGTGAGCAGTTAACAGTGAGCGGATAAGAGCTTGGGAAACAGCAGTGGACCCAAAAACTGTGCGCGATGCGCACACTACGAGTCTTTCCTCTTTCACCTTTCACCCCGCTTACCGCTTACTGTCCCCCACTTACTGCTCACTACTAACCGCTTACTATTGTTCCAACTCAATCAAAACCCGGTCGCCTTGCGCTATTTCCAGCTGTGCGACGGTTCCCGCATTCACCTCCAGCATATATAACGCCTTAGCATGCGAATCGTAGACCCCGCAAACCGGGGTGATGCAAGGTTGGACATTCTGCAAAATCGATACGATTTTACCTTTCGCTGAAATAAACAAAATATCCAACGGCATTTTGGTGTTTTTCATCCAAACCCCGAGCACATCTTCTTTAGAATGAATAAACAGCATGCCGGTATTGTCGGCAAGCGCTTTGCGAAACATCAAGCCTCTGGACCGGGCGGTTTCGGTCATCGCCACTTCGAGGTCGATCGCATGTCGCGACTTTTCGAAAACCAAGCGACCACGGCCCAATCGTTCGGCCGGATAAAGTTCTTGAGCTTCGGCACTGATCAGCCAAAATAAACAAACCGCCAAACCAAGAAATATTTTTTTCATACGATTTCTCGCCATTGAATTTTCTCGATAGCGCGATCGATCACGACCGCGCAAAAAATGTCACGTTTCCAATCGTTGCAGGCAATCCGCCAGTCCGATGCCGGTGCGAATTCTTCGGGGACGCGCAACATCCGGCCAGGGTCGCTCGGGTCGACCACGCAACGGTTCAAACCCAAGGCGATGCCACGGCCGGTCGCTTTCACGAAGGCTTCTTTACGAGTCCAAAAACGGTAAAACGCGGAAATCCGCTCCTCCTCCGGCAAAGCTTCCCAGTACGATATTTCTTCAGCCGCAAAACATTTCATAACGATACCGGCCAAATTCGACCGGCTTCTTGCCGCCTCGAGATCGATACCCAAGCGGCACTGCCGGGCCACGGCCAACGCAAAATAATCGCCCGAATGCGACAGGTTGAATGCCCAGTCCGGATAATCGGGTAAATAGGGCTTACCGTTCGCCTCGGCCGCAAAAACGAGGGCTTCGGGTTTACATTTCAAGAGTTCGGACAACGCCAGACGTTTTTTTGCATGAATCTCGACATAGCGGTTTTGCATTTCGGCCGTGCGCCGCTGCATCGCATTAGACCGTTCGCTGTCGCTCAGCATGTCATAATAGTTTCGATTCAATACATTTATACTGTAAAGCTTGCCGTATTCTATTTCGATACAGCCGGGTTTCAGAGTCGCTTCAGTCATTGCGAATCACCGCCAAACCTTCGCCACGAGGGTCGCTCGCGGCACTGAAGCGGCCTTCCCGCTTATGCCATTGCAGCGCTTGCATATCGCCGTACCGGTAGGATGTTTCGCGTAGCCGATGGCCCAATTTTTCAAGACCTTGCAATTCTTCAGAGGACAAGCCGCCGGGTTCGTATTGCACGGCATCGGGAATATATTGATGATGATAACGCGGAACGCTAACCCAGGAATCCGGACCGTTACCGTCGGCAAAATCCAATATCCCCAGCAAGACCATCGAAATAATGCGGCTACCGCCCGGCGTTCCCAATACCGCGATGCGCTCGTCGTCTTCGAGAAAAGTCGGCGACATACTCGACAGCATACGCTTACCGGGCGCTATTGCATTCGGCAATCCGCCGATCAAGCCGTATACGTTAACCGCGCCAGGCCGGCTATCGAAGTCGTCCATTTCGTCGTTCAAAATCACACCGGTACCTTCGGCAACGAACCCGGAGCCAAAGGGATAGTTAACGCTCAAGGTTGCGGCAACTCGGTTGCCTTCGCCATCCATCACTGAAAAATGCGTCGTGTTGTCGCCGCCTGCTTGTTCTGGCAAATTCCCTGACAGCATTGCGCTCGGCAACGATCTATCCTTACGAATCGTACTTCTGAGACCGGCCGCATAATCGAGATTAATCAAACGCGAAACCGAAACATCGATAAAATCGGGATCGCCCAAGTATAAAGCCCGGTCATGATAGACCCGGCGCAAAGCTTCGATCACCAGATGTTTGCGGGTGACTGCATCGATTGCGGTCAAATCGTATTCGGCCAGGATATTCAAGGCTTGCACCAAGCCGATGCCGCCGGCCGACGGCAGTGCCGCGCCGGTTATTCGAATGCCGCGATAAGTCCCTTTGACCGGCTCTCTTTCGACTACCCGGTAATTGTCGAAGTCTTCTTGACTCCAAATACCGCCGGCTGCTTTGACCGATTTCAACAGTTTTTCCGCCGTTTCGCCGGCGTAAAACCCGGCTGCCCCGAAATCGGCGAGCCGCTGTAAAGTCTTCGCTAAATCGGGCTGACGCAAAGTCCAACCGGGGCCGGGTACTTGTCCGTTATCGAGAAATATCGCGGTCGCCGCCGAGGATGCCTTGATTTGCGGTAAGCGAAATGACAATAAGCGGCGATAGCGCGGCCCGACGATAAAACCGTCGCGCGCATAGCGAATCGCCGGTTGCAGCGAAGCCGACAAGGGTAATTTGCCGTAATGCTCGGCCAAGTGAACCAAGGCCGCAGGGACGCCTGGAATTCCAGCCGACAGGGGCCCGTCGATCGACAGTTTTGGTATGACCTTGCCTTCGGCATCGAGATACATGTCTTGGTGTGCGGCCAACGGCGCTGTTTCCCGTCCGTCCAGCATCGTTTCGAAACCGTCGGAAGCGCGGTGCAACAACCAAAAACCGCCGCCGCCCAATCCGGAACCGGCCGGTTCGACCACGGCCAATACCGCGCTGATCGCAACCGCGGCATCGAAAGCATTGCCGCCCCGACCGATCATTTCCAGCGCGGCATGGCTCGCCAACGGATGCGCGCTGGAGACCGCGACTTTATTTTCCGTTGCATGACCGGTAATGGCCGACAGTGTTAGGAATACGGCCAGAACGGCAACGACCGATGTTTTTGCTAATTTCAAAATCGTCTCCTTGGGGTTTCATTGGTCTTGCGCAGAGGCGCGGAGGCGCAGGGTTTTTCATGACGAAGGAGCGTCACTAAGGATTTCGTGATAAATAACGTCCTGGAACTCTGCGCTTTGTTAAGGATTCGGTAACTCGCTCGGCAGGACGCCGTGAATACGTCCGTGTAGGCTTGACGGCGGCTTTCCCTGCCGCCGACACCTGCCAAGCGAGCAACCGAACCCTCCTCCGTAAAATAGGGAAGTTATTTACGACCAAATCCTAAAGGCTTGCATTTTAGCCTATCCGGCTTCGATATCGCTTGTTGTTAATCAACGTTCGCGGCTTTCCCTCACCTAGCGTTAGGTGAGGGACGATCAGGGGATCGCTCCCACAGGGGGTTACAAGCGTTGTGGGCGCGACGCTTTCACGTCTCTGCGCGAGTAACAATCAAGCCTTTGCAATCGCCGAACGGTTATATTAAGCTTTTGAACCGCTTAGCGCATTAAACCATGGCAACCGCTATTCGGCCGTATCGTACGAATTGGAACAAAAACACTCAAGCATGACCCAACACAAAAGAACCTTAGGCTTCATCGGCATCGGCCTGATGGGCAAACCAATGACTATACGCTTGCTCGATGCGGGCTTTCGAGTCAACGTCTGGAACCGTTCCCGAGACAAGCTGACACCGGTCGTCGAAGCGGGCGCGCTTGCCTGCGATTCGATCGAGCAATTGGTCCAGGCTTCCGATATTGTTTTATTATGCCTGTCCGATTCGCAGGCCGTGGCTTCTGTCGTCGAGAACTCTATTCTTAACTCAGGTTCAACCGGAAAACTGCTAATCGATTTTTCAAGCATCGACCCGAAAACCACGCGCCGACTTGCCGGACTATTACGACAACGCAGCGGCATGACTTGGGTCGATGCGCCCGTTTCCGGCGGAGTGCAAGGAGCGGAACAAGGCAACTTGGCGATCATGGCCGGAGGCACCGATAACGATATCGAAACCGCGCGCGAAGTTTTGGCTCCGCTCTACCGCCAACTGACGCACTTAGGGGAGGTCGGCTGCGGACAAATTGCAAAAATCTGCAATCAAATGATCGTCAGTTGCAATGTGCTGGTGATCGCCGAAATGATGGCTTTGGCGAAACAGGCCGGCGTCGATGCCGCTAAAATCCCCGAAGCTTTGGCGGGCGGCTTTGCCGATTCGAAACCTTTACAAATCGTCGGACCGGAAATGGCGGACGGAATTTTCGAACCGATTAAATGGCGCGTCAAAACTTTGCTAAAAGATTTGAATATGGTGGTCGATTTGGCGTCCGATCAAGGTAATGCCATCCCGATGTCGGGCCTTGCCGCACAACTGATGCAATTACACGGCAGTCAAGGCTTTCTCGAACAAGACCCGGCTACGTTGATCAAGCTATTCGAACGGTGATGTAAAAAAAGCTTTTTTGTCTACGAAATAGACGAAAATATTTGAGCTGCTTCTCAAGCTTCAGCTCTCGCCGTTATAGATAAACTGTAGGGTACGCTGCGCGTACCTAATGTCGGCACAGGGCAACACATGAGGACACGTCAAGCTACGGTTGGAACTGCTGTGGTACGCACAGCGTACCCTACAGCCTTCAAATTTCGAAATTGGTGTAGCACTCACTTCAACTATTAACGCGAACATAGCCTTGAAAAGACTCCTGATTAGCAAGATGCTTCAGCTTGCCGAAGCCAAGTGTCCGAGCAGGGGCTAATCGTAGTCGCAAAAACTACAATATTCTGTTACCCAAGCTCCAGCTTGGATAACCTGTTCAGGAAGCTCTAGCTTCCCGATAACCAAGAATAATTGAACGAGCGAGCGAGTTGGGGGGTGATTGAGAATGCGCGGAAGTTGTGTCGGTCTCAGGAAGCTCTTGCCCTGAGCCCTTCGGCTGCGCTCAGGAGAGCCTTGTCGAAGGGGGAGCTTCCGGTGTGTCTTCCCCAAGCTGGAGCTTGGGAAAGAGCGTGATGTGGGTTGGTCGTTTTTAGCTTGACGCGCATGGTTTGCGAACCCCGCTATGCTAAGGAAATGCTGATCTTTGGGCTTTAGCTGAAGAAACTTGCTAATCAGGAAAAGGCTTACTAATTTAATTACGTTATCCGCAATTTATTTATCCGACAACAGAACATCCCCGATGATCAATTTCAGCGCCAACCTCAGCATGCTGTTTACCGAATTGCCGCTATTGGATCGTTTCGAAGCGGCTAAAAACGCCGGCTTCAGGGCGGTCGAGATTCAGTTTCCTTATAGCGAAAGCATTGATGCGCTTCGCGCCAAACTGGACGAAACCGGCTTGCAATTGGTGCTATTCAATGTCGAAGCGGACGATTTGTTGATAGGCGGCGAAGGCTTGGCCGCAGTTCCCGAGAAATGCGAGCGCTTTAAAACCGCCTTGGCCCAAACCGTCGACTATATCGAGGTTTTGCAACCTAAAGCAGTCAATGTGCTTCCCGGACGCTGTATGAATCCCAGCCGCCTCGACGACTATCTGCAAACATTCGGCGACAATCTGCGCTTGACGGCCGATACTTTCGCAGCGTTCGGCGTCAACACAGTTTTCGAAGCAATCAATACAATCGATATGCCGGGGTTTATTATCCATAGCGGCGCACAAATGCTCGACTGGCTCGAACGACTCGAACACCCCAATATTTTATTGCAAGTCGACATCTATCACTTATCGATGATGAACGAAGACCCTGAGGCCTTTATTCGCCAGCACCCCGAAATAATCGGTCACATCCAATTTGCAGATAACCCGGGACGCGGTCAGCCTGGAACGGGAAATATCGATTTCAAGCGTTTGTTCAATTCGATACGGAATTCAGGTTATTCCGGTTGGACCGGTGCCGAGTACAGACCCGTCGGACCGACTCTCGACAGCCTGAACTGGCTTGAACAATTTCAGACAAAAAACTCTTAAAAATTTAGTGCGCGAAGGTTCTGTTATTGAGTATATTTAACGCTTGAGCAAGAGGCAGTAAGATTATCCGGGCTACCTTTTACTCTACGCGTTTCGACAATTAGAAAAAATATAAGGAAACATTATGAAACTCATCAAACCTTTGATCGCTTGTTGTTTATTATTGCAATTCAGTTCAGTCCATGCTCAAGGGAATTCCAGTATGCATGACGGACATGGCGCCGGCGGTGGCGGCGGTTCCGCTTGTCAGAAATTAAGAATCAACAAAAATAAACTGGTACCTGCACATTTGGCCGAAGTCGCGCCCGAATCGGACATTACCTTCAATGCCTTCGGATTCGACAAACCGGAAAATCTTGAGGTCACCGTCAAAAAGATTCCGATTGCGATTACCACCGAATTCAAGGACCCTTTTTATGTCGTGCGAGGCAAACTGCCCCCCGAATTAAAAGGCACTCATGCGAGAATCAACGTCAAGCTTAGGTCGCCGATCATTAAATGCATCAGCGAAGACGGTTGGCTAGTAAAAATTTTGGAATGATCCTAAAAAGATCAGTTGGTAAGTGTTGTAGACCGTTCGTGCTGAGCCAAGTCGAAGCATGAAGGGTCTACAACACTTACACCAGCTTGGTGAAGCCTCAAACTACCGTTCACCCTTCGACAGGGCTCTCCTGAGCGCAGCCGAAGGGGCTCAGGGCGAACGGTAGTTTGAGGCTCTCAACTGCTCTTTTTAGGATAATACATCCTGAACATAACCTTAATTATCATCAGGCAATTCGAAAACTACGCTTATTCCACCAAACGGCGAATCTTCCAGTTCTATTTTGCCGTGCCTGCTCTCGATAATACGCCTTGCGATAGGTAAACCGATACCGGCACCCGCAGACTTATCGGTCGTAGTCAATCGCTCGAAGATTTCAAAAACTCTCTCCCGGTATTGCAGAGGAATACCGGGGCCGTTATCGCTGATGCGATAACGGCTGAGTTTGCCGACGCGTTCCCCGCTGATATGAATTTCAGGAACGACGTTATCATCGGTAGGCAAGCCATGGCTTAGTGCATTGTCCATCAATATCCAAAATAAATCGGTCAACCGCGATTTATCTAATGTTGCCGGAGGTAATTTATCGATGTGTAATCGCACATGAGCGCGTTTAACGCGAGCCTCTAGGCGTTGCAGCAGACTAGACACCAGCGCATCGACATCCTGAATGCCAACCTTTTCGACCGGCTCGCCGGCCGCTAGAAATAATTGAATATCCTTAACGAACATACGCAAGTGCGCAGCGTCGCGTTCCAAAACTTGCAAGTCTTGATAAATTTCATCATTATGCGTATCCGGCATGGTTTTTAAGTGACATTGCAAGCGCTGGCTATAACTCACCAGGCGCCGGGTCGGCTCCATCAAATGATGAGCAGAAATTTCGGCGAATCGAGTCAGATACGCATTCGCGCTAACAATTTCCCGGTTTTTTCTAATTAATGCAGCCTCGTTGAGCTTTCGCTCCTCGATGCGCCGCCGAATTAATAATCCGATTGCATAGATAGCAGCCAAGCCCATAATCCAAATAACGGCCAGCAACAGTATCTTTTCCGGATCGACCCTCGCCGCACCCTCCAGATAAGATTGCAGCGACACGGAAACGCCGACGCCTCCCAAGACATCTCCGACACGGTAACCTTGCCGACTGTGGCATTTCAAGCAATATTCGTCGGCTACCATGGCGCTCATCAAGCGAAGATAAGGCTCGCCGTTAATCAGGGTTTTCTCAAAAACTTCCGTTTCGCCCCGCTCGAATTGGCGCAAGGCCGCCGCCTCCCATTCATCGGGAGCATTATCGGGATTCAAAGGCTTAAAGCCGGTAATTCTTCCTTTCACTTTATAAAGTTCTTCGTATTCGTCCATGACTTGCCTAAGCAAATACGCCGGATTCATTAATGTCAGTTTGATTCCGGACGGTGTACTGATATCCCGCTCGGCAATATGCGATAAGGCAGGGTTCGGGCGAGTCCGTTCATCGACAGGAACATAGACACCGCCATGGCGCGCCGCCCATTTACGCAAAGCCACATCTTTGTTGAAATGACCGCGCGCTTCTTTGATCGCCATCTCCTGCGCGTACCAAATAGACATATGGCTATCCCAACAAAAGAAGCCTGCTACAGAAGCGGTCCACAGTACCGAGACGCCAAGCAATGCTTTCAGCGGCATCGAAGCCTTACTCATAAAGCGGCTCCCCGGTATGCTGTTGCATCGGGTTGCTAAGTGGGAGCTCGAAACTAAAAGTGCTACCGCAACCCTCGCCTTGCGATTCCGCGCGAATATTTCCTCCATGATGTTCGACGATCCTTCGGCACAATGCCAGCCCCATGCCGGTTCCTTCGTAGCGGGATCTTAATTGAAGTCGGCTGAAAAATTGAAATAGCCGATCGATTTGCGTAGGATCGATACCGATGCCATTATCTCGAATAGACACCCGCCAGTTAGCCGAATCGACATCAGAACTAATCTCGATACGCGGCTGAATATCCGCCTCCCGATATTTAAGCGCGTTACCGATCAAGTTTTGGAACAAGCGGCTCAATTCGTCGCGGCTGGCAAAGACAGTCGGCCATTCTCCTCGCACATCGATTTCAGCCTGCGTGCCGACAATATCCGGCTGTAAAAACCCCATCGCTTCATCCAGCGCTTCCTTGCTTTCCAGCCATGTCTTCGGCTCGGTTTTTCGCCCCACGCGCGAATAATCCAGTAACGAAACGATCATCGCGTCCATGCGTCTAGCCCCATCGAGCGCGAAAGCCATATTGGTTCTGCCTTCTTCATCCAAGGTGTCGCGCAAAGCGCGTTCCAATAATTGCAGATGACCTGTGATCATGCGTAAAGGTTGGCGCATATCGTGCGACACGCTATAGGCGAATTGCTCGAGATCGACATTGGATCGGAGCAATTCTTCTTCGACTCGTTTCTGTTCGGTCACATCGCGGCTAATGCCAAACAATCCGACAACCGTCTTGCCATCGCAATCGAATACCGGCCATTTATTGGTATTGACCCAGCGGAGCTGTCCTTGTAAATCATAGTAAGGGTCAATCTTATTGATCAACGGCTTTCCATCCTTAAAAATAGGCTTTTCTTCTTCATAATAGATACGCGCGATTTCTTCCGGAAAAATTTTCGAATCGTGCTTGCCGACTAATTCTCGCCAATTGCCGTAACCAGTAACCGTCGCCAATGTTTTACTGCAAAAGCGAATACGACTGTCTTGATCCTTGAAATACACATAATCCGACGTATTGTCGAGAAAGGTATTGAAATCGCGGTTTAACTCTTGAGCGGCTTGCTCATAAAGTTTTCGCTCGGTGATATCGGTAATGAAGCCGTGCCATAGCACACTGTTATCTTCAAGCCTTTCCGGTCGACTATCCCCTCGCAGCCAACGCAAACCTTGCTTCGGCAATATTACACGATATTCTTGATGCCATGGAGTCATCGAGGTAGCCGACTCCCGGATAGAAGACATCACATTATTCCGATCCTCGGTATGTATTCTCGCGATGGACAAAGCGGCATCTTCACGCACTTGTTCAGGAGTGACTTCATATATGTCTTTAATGCCGCAACTCGCAAAAGGAAAACAAGATCGACCATCGGAAAACAATCGAAATTGATAAATAACGCCGGGAACCTGTTCGGACAGCTTCGTCAATAGATCGTGACTTTCCTGTAAAGCACTCTCGCTCCGATCTAAACCGGCCACCTGTCGCCGTATCAGATACAATAATACGAACAACACTGACGAAACGACTAAAAACAGCGCTATCGCCCAAGCAATCATGGCGCGTTCGGCGGCCATCACCGAAGTCATTTCGGCGGATGTCAATATTCGAAGAGGAAAATCAGCCATGCGCTTTTCGACAACCCAATAAGCCTTACCGTCAAAGGGCGATGTCACCCTGCCCGACCGTTGTCTTTTATCCCGATAAGGCTCCAGCACTTCACGCAATCGAGTGCCGGAGTCGCCAGACACGCGCGGGTTGCGAAACCACACCTCATTATCATTATTCATCACGACCAAAGTCGACCCTGGTACGCGCTCTATACCGGCAAAAACTTCGGCCAAGCGATCAATCGAAACAATCGCAACTACCGTTCCGACAAAATGTTGTTCATCATCAAAATAGGGCCGGCTCAATGAGACCTCATACCCCCTTTCGCTTATCGATGAAGACATTGGAGAGCTCACAAACAGGCGATCTTCAGAACGATTTAAATGATAGGTGTAAGAGGGTTGATCAAGAACAACCGGCTTATCGCCGGATCCGGTCCAATGAATGACCGCACCGTCGCGATCGACAATTAACAAATCGATTAGCTCAGGATTGGCGGCCAATTCGCTCTTTAATGAATCACGCAACAATTCATCGGCCTTACCCTGATTCAGCAAGATCCGTGTTTTCAGTAAAAAACGATCGATATCGACCAGGACACGATATAGCAAAATCTCGTTGACACTGGTCGCGGCAGAAGTATGAGTTGCCAAGTCATGAAGGCGATTGATACTTTCATTCCTGACAACATAAACGATGAACAGTGCAAACAGCAACAAAATCCCGCATACACCCAACGTCACGGTGCGGCGTAATTTTCGATAAGACCCATTGTTACTCTGATTCATAGTAAGTTCGCTGAAAAATTAGTCGGATGCCTCATTCTGTGCTAATGGTATTTCAAAAACAAATACGCTACCTTTGCCTTCCCCTTCCGACTCGATCCAGATGATGGTAAGCCGCCATACGTTGTTCGATGCGGTCTATAATATCCCTAACCCTGAAATCGAAATCGATTTTCAAATTGCGCTCAAGATCGGCTTCTGCATTTTTCCAAACTCCGAAGGTCGCTCCAAGCGAAAGTAGCAAAACGAGATTCGATATCAGCAGTGGAAAAAGATGGCGTAAAAAGGATGAGCCCGAAGAATGTACCGACATGAGAAATATGATGAATAATAAGGATTTCGTGAAAAATAACTTCCTGGAGCTATGAGTTTTGTAGCGGGTTCGGTAACTCGTTTGACAGGACGCCGTGAACCCAGCACCTAAATTATCAGTGATAGTTAACCATAGCCAACGAGCTATGAATTTAGGTGCTGGGTGAATGCAGATTTTGCATTACGCCATGGATGGCGTGTATTAGGGCAATGCAGGAGCAATTGCCGAGGAGCAAAAATCTGCCCTGCCGCCGACACCTGTCAATCAAGCAACCGAACCTGCTTACCGTGCATTAAAAATAGGAAAGTTATTTATGACCGCATCCTAAGTTTTTTCCGGTTCCCGCAGTCCTCCGTAAGAACACATACCTTAGCTGCCGAAACAAGATCGGTATGCATTCCTACGCTGAAGCGGTGGAAACGAGGAAAAACCAAGAAGCTCAAAGAACCAAGCTGCATATAACGGGTCTACACTTATAACCTTACGCATAAAAATGTTACCGTCATGACAATGATAGCATTCCTTTTGCTTTTGATAGCCATAAGCCCAACTGTTGATGCCGATGTTTTTAAATGTATCGCATCATCAAGAAAAATCACTTACCAGGGCAAACCTTGCTCATCCGATGCGCAACAAGAAAAAGTACCAATAGAACCCACCGACCCTCGTCAATTGGCCGAGGCCGAAAGACGACTCGCCATTTGGCAAATGGAACGGGATAAACAAAAAGCCGAAAGACTGGAAGCCGAAAGAATGCAGCGCAAGGAAAGGAATCGCACCGAAGCGGTTGAGGCGCTGAAACGTAGCGCGGAAGCGCAACGTCAACAAGCCATCGCCGAATTAAGGCAGGCCGAAGCATTAGAGAATCAATTCCGAATGCCGGCTTACCCCTTGTATTATCTTCCCTATCAGTCAAGATTCCCTTACAGGGATCGCTATAGGAACAATAACCAACCGCCTAGAAGGCCGATACATGATTCAAAATCGACCTGGATGACAAACTCCCCTCGCCGCTAACTCTTTAATGGTTTGTCATAACTTTTTCAATACGCAGAGCCCGCAAGCTGTCATAATAGAATCAATAACCGATTAGAATAGAAAATATGATGCGTTTAACTTTAACTTACAGCTTGCTGATTATTCCAGCATTCGCATTATCGGCTCCGCCGCCCATTTTAATGGATATTCCCGACGTACCGGATATGCCGGCAACCGTGCAAAGCGGCCAAGTGATGGAGCCTGATCGAACGGTAATACGCAGAAGCAAGGAAACCACCGAAGCCATTCCCGAACTTCCCGATGCACCGATGCCTGTCGAAAGCGGCGAACCGATGGAGCCCGATATCACCATTATTCGGCGAGGCAAGGACCAAATACAGGAATACCGGATCAACGGCGAGTTGTATATGATCAAAGTCGTTCCCGATATCGGCCCGGCTTACTATTTGATCGACACTGACGGCGACGGCAACATGGACGTCAGAGAAAGCGATTTACATCGCGGTACGCGAATCAATCAGTGGAAATTGCTTGAATGGAATTGATCGAAGAAGCTACTCCCTTTTGATCGAAAAACCGTCTAAGAATAAAAGGCATGGGGTGTGTCTATCGAGGACCGCCATAAACCCATCCATGGGGGCTTGACGGCAGCTAAGCGCCAAGGATGGCGTGTATTAGGGCAATGCAGGAGCAATTGCCGAGGAGCAAAAATCTGCCCCTGCTGCCGACATCCTCGCTAGCAACACCCCATACCTTCATAAAGTTAACTAATTTTTGAGTATAAAGGGAGTAAGTAGGGTACGCATCGCGCACCTTTTCAAGACACTGAAACAAACGGAATGGCAGGAAATTGGCGCGCGATGCGACGCTCTAAGAATGATCGATCGTTTGTCGGATGTAGTTTGCGGTAAATGAAATCGTCAACGCAAAAGAACATCCATGCCGACCCGCTCCAACAGCACCTTACGATAGGCTTCGGCCTTACTGACCTGAAGGTTTTCCAGCGGATTAAAATCGTCGGTGACGACCAAATCTCCTTCGGCCATCGCATAGCGCCGCTGACTCAATAGCTCCAGCATTTTTGGATTACCCTGCCCTACATGGATCGCGATCGGTTCATCCGACGCCATGAAAATAAAATCGTTAAATTCGGAACCCGGTTCGGAAATATAAACTCTCCGCTCGGCAAACGCGTCGCCAAGGGTTCGGTATACCAGTTGCGCCGGCCGTTGCCGCTTGCTATCGGTAAACCCGACGAAATTGATTGCTAAAATCCCGCCTGGATTTAAATGCGCCTTCAACTCCAATAGCGTTTCGATACTCATTAAATGAGCAGGCTCGGAGCCTCCGGTAAAACAATCATGAATAATCAAATCGTAAGTCTTGGTCAATTGGCGGATTTCATAACGCGCATCGCCGACGATCAAATCGCCGGACGGGCGGTAATCGAAAAACCTCAATGCCGCTTCAGCCACCGCCGGATCGATCTCGATCGCATCGGTTTTGACGCCTTGCTTTTCCAAACCATCCGCGATATGTCCACCGCCTAGGCCAATCAGTAACGCATTTTTTGCCGCAGGGCGAAACAACGGCAATCTCTGAGTAACCCATTGATAAGTCAATAAACCTTGCCGAACATTATCGATATCCGCTGCACTGATCGTCGAGGCATCGGACATCATGAAACGAACTTTTTGGGTTTCGTCGTCGATCACGCGCACCCAACCGTAAACGCTCTCGGATTCGTAAAGCAAAGTCAAACCTTTACCCCAAGGCTGCGTACGATTATTTTCATACGCAAAGGCAGCGCCGCCCAAGCATGCAAAAAAAATCAAGGCCATGCTCATTATTGTAAATTGCTGACCGGTACCGCGCCGTTCGTAAAGCGCCAGCATCAATGCCAACATGCCGAGCAAAACGCTTAAACCATACAGCACCGCGCGCGATCCCGTTACCGGCAGTAAATAAAAACCCAACGCGATCGTGCCGATCACGCTACCGACCGTACTGACTGCATACACCGAACCCGACAAGGCGCCGACGTTCGCCAATTGCCGTGCGGCCAGCTTGATTACATAAGGCCCCGTCATCGCCAACAAGGTCAAAGGCAGCGTAAACAGTAAAAAAGCGCTGAAAAAAGCGCCGGCTCTAAGACCCATCGGATCGGTCAGCAGCAACACCGGCCGGGTCAAGGCTGGAATGATCACGGTCGTCAACGCGGCCAAAGCGATCAAATAAGACAAACGAATACGCGGCATGCGGTCGGCAATCCGGCCGCCGAGCCAGTAACCGAAGGCCAACGCGATCATCGTTACCGAAATCAACGACGACCAAACATACAAACTGACACCGTAAAACGGACCGATCAGCCGCGTGCCGAGCAGCTCTAACACCATTACCGAAGCACCGGTCAGCGAAACGGTCAAATATAGGACGATGCGGTCGACTGGCGTTAGAGCGAGAGCGGAGGCATGAGATTTGGATTTGGGCATAATCAACCTTTCAAGCAAAGAATAATCGCCTTGCTAAGCGCGGCGGGTCCGAGCGGAATAGCTTAACGAACGCCAGCCCAAATGGCCATGCGATTATAAATTTAAGTGTCCTCAGGAACAACGGAAAGAAAAGCGGACGAAAAGTTCGACATCCTTGTCCAGGGGGCATACCGCGTCCGAACGGTATGGCAAGTAAAAGCAGACCGCCGATGTTAAATTCACGTCGGCCTACTTTCAGGTTGCTCGTTTCAAGAACTGAATCAAGCGGCGATAGCGCGTCTTCTCATACCGATCAAGCTAACCAAACCGGAAATCATTAACCAAACCGCAGCAGGAACCGGCACCGGTTTAACTGTTAAATCGACATTGAAGCCTCTATTGGCTTGATCTAAATCATTATGAGTACCCATATAATGATGAGCTGTCAGGTCAGGAGCGCGGCCGTCGCCCGCAGTGTAATAATTCCAAGCTTCGCTGGAAGTGCCGCCAACAACTACGGAATACCAACCGGCAGTTAGGAAAATATCCGCAGCAGAGATTGAATTGGCCGTAGTGTTAACTCCGCCTGCAAAGTAACCGGTAAATTCTTGGGTACCGCATTCTCCACCGTTATTACACATAGTGATATCGCCCAAGGCTCTGAACGCACCTTCTTTACCCAAATCGGCGGCATTATTAAATGTAGTCCAATCAAAAGAGCTGCCGGGTACTAAGTTATGATCGTTATGCGCACCCGCGCTTGCATCATGATGCGCACCGGTTCCTTTATAAATCGAAAATGCAGGGTTCAAATCGGCCAACAATGAAGAAGGATCCATCATATCGTCGTTGTTTCGATTTCTGACTTGATCGGTCCCCCAAACATCGACATTAACAAATGAATCTTGCTCTAAATAGAATTTAGTAAAACGAACGCGATGGCTATCGCCCCAATCGGCATCCAAACCGTCGGCCCAACCGAAATTACCGGCAACCACACCCCGGTCGAAATGATAAGTGGTCGAGCCGTCACCGTTATTCGTCGAAGAATAAGCATCGGTTATTAAATCGCGACCATTCCAGCCCACATGCGCCGAAGCCTCTTGTATCGACACCAAGGCGGTAACGCCTATTGCCAATGCAGCAAATATATTTTTATTCATAGATCACCATTTTTGTTATTAAGTTACGAATAGATAAGGAATTTGCAAAACAACGATCCGGCAAGCCCCCCCGTTGACTTATAACAACGCCATGTTATTTCACACCCTTTTACTATTCATTTACTGTGCCAAGCATAATTTATTTAGTCCTTATTTTTTGCTACTACTTCACAAATCCAGAAAAACCAAGTAAATAACTTGGAATTTATTTTAATTTCGACTCTCGCCATAAACTAACTTCAAGTCTAGTTCGCAATATCTCTCAAAAGATTTACGTCATATGCCACAGTAATGCGTGAAATGACACACATTTTCTTTGACCCCATTGCTCCTCAGTTATAGACATAAAGCTGGTAGGGTGCGCATCGCGCACCTTTTTACAAGATATTTCCTGATTAGCAAGTTTCTTCAGCTAAAGCCCAAAGATCAGCATATCCCCAGCAGGACGGGGTTCGCAAGCCATGCGCTTCAAGCTAAAAACGGCCACCCCACATCACGCTCTTTCCCAAGCTCCAGCTTGGGAAAGACACACCGGAAGCTAGAGCTTCCTGAACAGGTTACCCAAGCTGGAGCTTGGGTAACAGCATATTTTATTTTTTGCGACTACGACTAGCCCCTGCTCGGACACTTGGCTTCGGTAAGTTGAAGCATCTTGCTAATCAGGAGATATTTACAAAACTTTGAAACACACCAAACGGCATGCCCGGGGAAAGGGTGCGCGGTGCGGCACCCTACTAATTAGAGAGAAAAGGTCGGAGGTGGGGCGGATTTTGGTACACGCAAAACCCGATCCCACTCCCAATCACAGGGAAAGAAGAACAATATCGATCTTTAAAATACGACAGAACACCATTAAACGGCTAGAGTACGCTTTCTGAAAGCCCCCAAACCAACCAAGCCCGCTCCCATTAGCCAAATCGCAGCCGGCAAAGGGACAGGAGCGACGGTCAAGCTAATATCAAAACCGCGACTGACATTATCGGCATCGAATCGATTGAAAGCACCGCAACTCTCTCTTTCATAACACGTCCCTCCGATTGCAACGGTATAAATGCCGGCTTCGAGCGCACCCATCCATGAAACAGCCGTCGCCAAGCCGTCGATTTCGCCGGCATGACCTATATAATGAATAGTACCGACCTCAAAATCATCGTTACCCATGGTTGTCGTACCCAGACCGTTCCATGCACCTTCTTTCCCTGCCGGTGGCGGAAAAGAATAGTCGTGCGCCTCATCAGGTAAAACACCGCTGTAAAGCGAAAAGCCGGGAGTTAAATCTCCTACTCTCAAAGGAAATAAATTGCCGTTAAATTCTAAAAAAGTATCTTGATAATCAGACTCAACATGTATCTTAACGTTCGACGCCTCAGTCAATATAAACTGAGCCCAAGCTCCCTGATGGCTATCGCCCCAGTCTTCGTCCATTGCATCGGCCCAACCATAGTTACTCGATACGATACTATTGGCCGAAAAAATATGCTTGTCGCCGTCGATGACCGGCGTTAGATTTGTCAGGTTGATCCAACTGATATGGGCTGATACTTGCTGAGTTGGAAGTAAACCGACTACGGCCACACACGCCATTGTCGATATAATTTTTTTCATGTGTATATCCTCTTAATTGTTATGCCGAAGATTGTTTACGACTTGCTGAATTCGGCAAGTCGAAATGTTAATAAACCTTCTTTACTCTCAAATAAACCGCTAATTTAAACAAAACTCAAGCTTGCCGGAAAACTAAACCTATTCGTCTATCCGGGCAACTCTCGGATAAACTCTCTTAAGGATACGCTTTTAAATATAAAAGCACCTGAGCCCTTATTATCGTTCCGCACTGGCGGTTCCGGACATCCGTGTCCGGAAAAAAGACCAACCGAATTGACTGGCTATCCTAATTTTAAACCGCCGAACGACGTTTTCTGAAGCCGGCCAAACCGATTAGAGCCGAACCCATCAGCCAAACCGCAGCAGGAACAGGCACAGGACGGACGGTCAAATCGACGTGAAAACCAAAGGAATCGGCTGTGATGATGGGGCCCAGGTTCGGAAAGCCGATATGAGCATTTTCAAAATACGGTATTCCGGTATCGGCTGCTCCTCCAACCGCAATCGCATACCAGCCGGGCGTCAAGAATAGTCCGGCCAGATTCACTTCATTCGCAGTATGATTGATTTCGCCGACATGGGTTATGTACTCTTGAGTACCGCACTGACCGCCGTTGTTACACATCGTGATTTGATTTCTAAAACCGTTATCCGCATTGGGATGTGCCGATATCAAACCTTCTTTTCCCAAATGGCCAGCATCGGCAAACGTAAATGACGGATGCCAGTCGTGAACCGCATGAGGATACAAGCTATGAGCATTGTTATTATTGGCGCCGGCTACACCTAAGCTCGAATCGAATTCGGCATGATTCGCTGGACTGATGCCTCGATAGAGACTGAAAGCGGGATTCAGCCCCAATTGGGCATCAGCCGGTTCCGTAGATCCGTGTGGAATAAAATTAACCGCGCCTTCCTTAACCGTGATGTCGACAAGGGCGCCGCCGGGATTGGTGATTTCGAACTTTACATGCTTCATTTGATGGCTATCGCCCCAATCCGCATCCGTAGCATCCGCCCATCCCCAGTTAGTTCTCACCGTTCCTCTTTGCCAATGATAGGTCGTCGAGCCATCGCCGTGGTCTGTTGTAGAAGCCGCATGCCAAATAGCATCTTGGTTACTCCAGCCGATATGCGCTAACGATTCTTGAGTAAAACCGAACATCGCCACAGCAACGGCAAAAATCGACACGAGATTTTTGTACATAATTTCACCTTTATTTTTATGTGTTATCGAAATGCCTGCCCCCCCACAGGCGTTTTTTAAGTTAGCCAAAACCGGCACAGCTCATTCATTGAAAGAGCAATTGGCCAACCTAAAACGATAAAAGCAATATACATACCAGCTCACACTTTCGACAGTCATTCTTATGAAGGCATCGTCGTCAAGTCAACAAAACCAAGTGCTGCAGTCAAGAATTGTTCAAGACTAATTTGAATATCCGAAAAACGAACTTTATCAAATGAGTCAGTTGAAGCAAAAGTGTGTGATATCACACACTTTTTCGGTTCATGAGCGAACCGCCGGAATTGCCGTTCACATCGACCCACAAACAAGGCAAGCCCAACGATTCTAACCACGCGGGTCCTTCCTCTTCCTTAAGCATCGCAATCGTCGCGGCACTCCCGGAAACGACGCAAAAATCCCCGACAACACTAACCGAAGCCATAAAGCGCACCGGCCAACCGGTTTTGGGATTGAGCACATGACCGTAGCGCACGCCATCGATTTGCAAACAGCGCTCGTAATCCCCGCTTGAAGCCAAGGCGCCGCCCGAAAGCGCCAAGGCTTGAATCACCTCCCCTTTTTGCCGGGGATGCGCGATACCGACTTGCCAGGGCGAACCGTCGGGCCGGGGACCGATAAGCTTAATGTCGCCGCCAAGATTGATTAACCCGTGCTTGATACCGGCTTGTAAACACAACCCCGCAGCTCGGTCGACCGCATATTCCTTGACGATGCCGCCGAAATCGAGCTCCATGCCCGGCACCGAAAAAGTCAACTTCGGCGGCGTCCAATCGATTTTATGCCAACCGATTTTATCCAGTAACACTTGAATCTGCGGCTCTTCCGGTAAATTTTCGCGATCGAATCGCCAAGCCTGACGCAGAATACCGGAGCTGATATCGAACAATCCATCGCTTTGCTCGTAACAGGTCAATGCATAATTCAACAAACCAGCGGTTTCGGGATCGACTTCTATCGAATTGGCGCGCGCGGCCGCACGGTTGATCTCGGATAAAAAACTATCCGGGCGGTAGCGGGAATAGCGTTGCTCCAAGCGCTCAACATCGTCGATGACGATATCGGCAACGTGTTGGGCCGTTTTATGCGAAACCGCGAATAACTGGATTTCACAAGGCGTGCCCATGGCCTTGAAATTGAATCGATAGAATTTTAGGCGCTTGGCTTTTTTCAAGATGCGAATTTGAAATGAGGCGGCTTATAAACCCAGCCTTGTTTACATGAATTTAAGGACGGCTATGACGGCGGAGATGGTCAAACCTAACGACCAAAACATGAACCTATCCATGCGGGTCGTAATCTGAATGAGATGCTTATCGACTTGTTCGAAACGTTTATCGATTTGCTCGAAACGTTTATCGATTTGCTCGAAACGCTTTTCGACCTGCTCGAAACGTTTATCGATTTGCTCGAAACGCTTTTCGACCTGCTCGAAGCGTTTATCAACCTGCTCAAAGCGCTTTTCCATTTGCTTAAAGCCTTCGAGCATCAATTCGCGTTGATGTTTCAACTCCTCTTCCACACGAATGGTGCGCTCCCTTAATTCCAAATCGTAACGCGAGTCGAAACGGGACTGATCGGGCTGTTCGGCCAATACTTTTCGAATCAGAGATTCTATATAGTTGATATCTTCTTGCGCTAAAGCCATGACCCGGCTCCTTTGAAGTCGTTCTTATCGGTTCGGAGTATAACATAAGCGCCGATGACGGCTAGCACCGTAGGATTTACATCGCGCGCCTTACCACGGCACAGAACTAGGCTATCGAAAAAATCTATTTTTAGCTAAATACTGTGTTCCCGCGTTTTAAACTCAAAAATATTTTTGAAATTGTTGGTGTTCATAGGTTTTGTAAGTGCCAGCCGTAGAGTGCGCATCGCGCACCTGGTCAGGCTCGTCGGTTCGGCACCGAAGAAAGGTGCGCGATGCGCACCCTACGGCTTCATTGATATCGGGAAGCTAGGGCTTCCTGAACAGATTGGCCATGATGGAGCCTGGGTAACAGCATAAAGTAAATCCGTTCGTCCTGAGCCCTTCGGCTGCGATCAGGAGTGCCCTGTCGAAGGATGAGCGGATTTACGCTACGCTAAACGATTTTTACCCGACATTGCAAAAATGACTGAGTACCAGTTACGCGCTTAATTTTCGGCGATTAGAGCCGAACATCGCTTTAATAGCTTTTTCATACAGACATCATCCACGGTCAAAACATATAGCTCCAAGTGGCGAATAGCGTGCCTTTGCGTTCCAATTGGAAGCCGTTGACATCTTCATGCACCGGCTGCAACCATTCGACGCTCAAATGATTGCCGGAAAACTCGCCACCAGGCACGACCACATTTAGGCCGAAGCCGACATCCCAGAAGCGACCGCCGTAGTTTCTTGGGTCATCTAATGTGGAGCTTGTCGGATTGACATTAGAACAAAGTATGGCCCCATTTGTAATGGGATCTGTACAACCAGCTGCACCTGGTACGGGATTAAATTCCCCTTGAATTGAACCTTCGACAGTGTAAACACCCCGCACAGAACCCGATAACCAGTTGAATATACTGTAACCGCCCCAAGCGGAGGCTTGGAACATATTACCTAGCCGATACCCTGAATCGTTCCGGTTTTGCATACGCACAGTGGCGTTGGCCTGCGCGCCCCACGAAAACCTGTCATATTGCCCGAGATAGGTCAGGCTAGGCAGAAAGTCCCAAGTGCCGCTACCGAGCTGCATTTGATAATGAATAAAGCCGGCGTCTTCTTGGTGTTGCCGGTTCAGCTTGATCCCGACATCGCCGGTCGGCGCGCTGATACCAAGCCCTAAATTGATATGGTGACCGCGATGCTTGAATAATTTGAACATACCGAACATCAGCGTATCGCCGATGCCGCCGGTTTGATGGCCGCCGTGCAAATGATCCGTGGTTACATCGCCGTTTATCCCATCTAGTACTCGCAAATCCATATCCATATCCATAAACATCGGCATGACCATGATGTTGAACCAGTCGGTCGGCGCATACATCAAGTCGATCATGTGCATGTGCATGTCATGGAAGGTTGGAATCGTCCGGTATCCGTTATTCACCATCGCCGCATCGCTAGCTTTCGAGGTCCGGTTTAGCATATTGCCGGTTTCCCGTAAATACTGATACACATAGCCGACCATGAAATCTCCTTCCTGATTCAGCATGTGCCCGCCGACGCACATCAAACCGGCGGGCATCAGCGGTTCGTGCTCGGTCATATCGTGATGATGGTGATGATCGTGATCGGTCAGACTTCGGCCGATTGCTGAAAATTCGACACTCACCGAGCCGTTCGCGACCCAATAATCGAAATCGGCATAATCCGGCTCGCCGCCTCCACCAATTTTCAGTGAGCCTTGATGCGTGTAATACTCGAAGCCGGCATCGAACCGAACTCCTTTTGTAAATTGCTTGCTGACCGTGACACCACCGCTCAATGCACCATAGCCGGATAGCCGATGGTCGCTTGAGAAGGTTTGGGTCGGCAGTTTAGAATTGTCGCTACCCAGCCGATCTGCGCCGTTCTCATTCGAAACATCTGCGACCAAAAACGGGACATAGAAATCAGCTTCACTTTGAGAATAATAACGCACACGGGGCGTCATTGACCAACCTGATCCAAGCGGCTGCACCCAATCAGCTTCGAAAGTATGCGCATTGATGCCCCAATCGTCATGATAGAAACGATAATCGAAATGCAGCGCAGCATCAAGAGGATCAATGTATTGTACCCAACCAGTATTAAAGCTCCATTGATTGCGCACCTCAGGACGCTGTTCTAGAAACGCTTTCGCCTGGCCCTCGTAAGCAATTCCTTCACCACAATCCGCAGCTCCAAGTCCAGGTCCGGCTACTGTCCCTTGAGTATCGCAATCTCTGCTCATTAAGCCAGCGGTAACGGGTCTTAGAAAGAAAGCCGTAACTGCTTTATAAGGATTACCCATATAGCCGGTACTACGAGTATAACTAGCTCCAAACTTAGCCAGCGACGATTTAGTGACGACTTGCGTTAAACCCATGTTGACAGCCCAGTCTTCTCGTTTACCCCTCAAAATTTCTTCGGAATCATCTGTCCCTGGTATAGGATTAGAAATTACTTTTGCATAACGAGGTTGGAATTCGGGCAATTGACCATTATAGGCATTTTTACTAATATAGGTCTGTGCATCATGGTCAAGACGCGCCGAAGTTGAACTATTGGCGTAGCTCAAACCTCCGCTGAGCGTGGTGGTTTTTTGATTAAAATCGATCGTAAAACCCAAATTGGCGAAACGCGATTCGTAATCGTTTTCAAGCGACAAACCGCCACCAGCACTGACCGTTGCATCGTCCCATTCATAAGTCAAATTGAAATTGCCTTCCTTACGCACTTCGGGAGATGCAATAGACATCGTATGTACATTTCTATTATCAAGCCCCGCCGCAATTAATTCATCAAAACCAAACCCTAAACCATTATCCCTACGAATAGTTCTAACTGGCCTTCGTTGGTCATCAAAATAAACCTTACCATTCCCATTGCCAGAATATAACCAAGGGGATGCTCCTGCTACTGTACCAACATCATAAGGTTGATTCCCTTCTCGTGTAGACGGCGCTGTGCTAATCGGAGTCGCACCCGACCAGGTATCCTGTATGTAGTTAAACGCAAATTTGATACGATCGGTTAAGCGGACTCTTGCGCTGGTATGTAGGCTATCTACAGTAATCGGATCGAACTGACTTTTAACCCCGCCTAAATCCCGCCGGCTTTCTTCATAACGCCCGTATTGAAAACTGAATTCATTATCCTCGGCCGCTTGCGCAGGCACTAAGCCCGGCAAAATCAATGCCGCCGCGGTTAGCGCTTGTAGGCTGCCAAGCGCCGAATTTGCTTTCCGATCTTTCTCAGTAACAGCCACAGCCGCCTCCGCTCGCCGAGCTGCCCGCACCTGCCGCTTCGCGGCTGCCGTAACTGTGCCCGCGCAATTCGCTTTGCAAAGGGGTTCTCTCCAGCGCCATTTGCGGTTTAGCCAGAACGCCGCGCTCCCATGGCTGGACCGCCGCGCATCCTTGTAATAAAGACAACCCCAGCATGAGCAGCGGCCAAGGTTTATGTTTAATCGATGAGTTCATACTGCGTACAATCATGGTTTAAAAGATAAAGCCGCTTACTACGTAAGCACGACAATTGTTGTAACAAACAAATATCCCGCAAAAAAATTTCCTAAGAGCTTCCCTTCCATTCGCCCGCAGGGATAGATAAATCGTAGGGTATGCATCGCGCACCTTTTCACAAGCCTTCCGACTGAAAAATTGCTTACAAAAAGGTACGCGATGTATACTCTACACAGCTTGATCTCTCGGCAAACGCAACTTCGATACCATTCTGTTGTTACCGCACCTTTCCGACTTTCCCTCACCTAGCGTTAGGTGAGGGACGATCTGGGGATCGCTCCCACAGATTGTGGAATCGATGTGGGAGCGACGCCTTCGTCGCGATTTTCAACGCCATTTGCACAGTCACTGAAAAATTTCCATAATGCCATTGCAAGCCGACAATCGATATCCACCTTTTCGTGGCGGGTATATTCGTACTTGATAAATAAAAATGGGACTTAGGAATAAACAGAAAAATAAAAGCTCGTTAGCAAAATACAACCCAATAACCGCTGATCGTTTACGGCTATCCGCTCACTAGAAAACCCTACTCCGCCAAAATCCGCTCGACAACCTTTCTAAATGCTTCCGCCTCTCCGCGCCTAAAGCCTAAATGCACGTCTCTAACAACGCCTTGACGATCGATCACATAAGACGACGGCATCGCTTTGACATTGTATTGTTTCGCACATTCTTGATTAGGATCGGCGACCACGGCGAATCCGGCCGGGTAACGCGCCAAAAACTCTTCGGCGTCTTTTCGTTCCTCATCTACATTCACCGCGATCACGACTAACCCCTGATCCTTGAGTTCGCGTTGCATTTGCGTCATGAACGGAAAGGACTGCACGCAAGGGACACACCAGGATGCCCAAAAATCGAGATAGACGACCTTGCCTTCGAGCGACGCCCAGTCGAGCGGCTGCCCATCGCTCATAACCGTCAACTCGCAGTTCGGCGCCGGTTGTCCGGCCCAATCGGCACGAACAATGCCTATAGAAAAATAAAGCCCTAAGAATAGGATAAAAACGGATTTGATAGAAAACATGTCTCTCGTTTGGGAAGCGATAAACGGGTTTTATAACCGAAATCGAAAAAATGGAAGAGTATATATCGTAATAAGATAAAGCGCTAAGCTGATGGCTTCGCAGAGTCGGCTAGTCCTTTTACCAAAACCTGAACTCTGCTAAATATAAACACGCCATTGCGTTTTTTAATTTAAAACACTCCGAAATACCGCTCTCCTTGAGCACTATCGAAGAGCAAACAATTTTTTGGGGCTTCACTAAGCTTGGGAATGCGTTGTAGCCCTTTCGTGTTTCAACTAGGCTTCGCACGAACAAACGAGCTTACAACACATGCCAAGTAATTGTTCAGCCCCTGCATCAAAAACAAGTTGTCGATTTGGCTTCCCCCTCGAAAAAAAGAGAGGGGATTGAGGGGAATTTATTTAAAAAATCTCCCTTAGCCCCTCTTTTTCAAAGAGGGTGACTGAATATTTACCTTGCCAAAGCTCTTTTAGGATTATTGGTTTTGTAGAGTTACCAAGCTAGTTCCGGTGTGAGCGCCACCAGCGGATTCGCAATGATATTCGATTGTGTAAAAACTATTGACGGCATGCGTTTGACTAACGGTCATCATATAATTTCCGTTACCTTGCTGAGGCGTAACCTGTATCCATGGGCTCCAAACATTCGCTGTTTGACCGATAGTTGTGGATTTCGCCACACCGTCCTTCATTACACTAACATTTAAAAAACTACCGCTACCTTGTGATTTTCTGACCCTTATCGACAAGCGCGCAGCCGCAGCCCCACCCCCTAAACCAGGATCGCTAAAGCATTGAACCATGAATAAATCGACCGCGCTTGCACCGAAAAAACCTCCGATTAACGATTGATTAAGATCATGCGCGGAAACCTGTCCAGTCATGCCCATTCCTACTGATAGGACCGCTAGAGTTAAAGTTCTTTTAATAAATTTATGGGTTTTTTTCATTGTATTTCTCTATTTAAGTAATTTTTCACACAGTTTTGCTGCTCAATAACTTTGTCTCATTTCGTAATAAGCTGTGAACATCAAGTGAATAGTTTATTGCTCTTCTTTGATAGTATTAGCGCTGCATGATTGTTTGTAATTTGCTTGCTGCATAATCGCGTACAGACGAATCTTTATCTTGAAGCGCCTGTTGCAACAATGCGGTGTCAGATTCGATTGCATCGATCGCCATCAAACGCACCCCAATTTCAGAGTCATGCAAGGCTTGTTGTAAATAGTCATTCAGCGCGTTTTGGTCATTCCCGATTTGCGATAGCGCATACACCGCCTGCCCTCTTACTCTTGCGTCGTTATCCGATATTGATCGAGCAACCGCATCATAAACCTCTGGGCTATCGGATTTGCCAAGTCGCGCCAATCCGGCTAGTGCATTCATCCTTTTCTCCGGATCTTCCGAGTCGACCTGGCGTAGCAATGAATCGACATCTTGTTCCACACCTAACTCATTATGTAAACTTTCTACCGGTCGACTGACTCCCTTACCTTCAGAACTCCCACAATCGCTTGGCCGTGCTGACGCAATTGGCGGCGGGCTCAGAGAAGACGCTAAAATCCATATTTCTTTCGGTTCGCGTTCCTGTCTATTGGCATCATCACCCACTGACTCTGCATAATGAAAAAGCATGTTAGTCTCTGCGCCAAGCAAACACCGCAGTATCGTTACCACAGTTGGGCCAATGCACGTTGCATCAACGTTCACGGTAGGCAACGCGGCATAATGGATCTTTATCGCACTCCGTTCCGACAAACTTCCGAGCAATCCGTGCAAATCGGCTTGTTCAGCTTCCAACAACCATTCAGCTTCGGGAATCGCACTTTGTCTTATAACAAACGGGGCTTGCACAACCTTATTGTCGCCATATGCTGTTGACATTGAGGCAAATAGCAAAGCCGTTAGAGATATCCATTTAACTAATATCATTAGCCTCATCTTATTTGCCGCATTACCTAATAATCCAATCAAAACTGTATTTAAGCCTACAAAGCAGTGGGTTTTTTACGTCGCAAAACGCCTAATCCCGCCAAAGCCGACCCCATGAACCATATTGCAGCTGGCACAGGCACAGGTTGCACAACAGCTGAAGAACCCGCTGAAGCCGTTATGGTTAAATTGTGAAAAGCTACTTCTTGAACGAGATCGATAAGGGCGAAACCACCGACCGTCCAATTAAAGCCATCGGAAAATTTAGCTCCTATTGCATCAAAGACACCCGGATGTCCATCGGGATGTGCCCCAAGTATAGTAACCAAAGCCATATATTCGCCAACTTCGAAATGATCTCTTAGCCCGGCAGGCGAAACACCTGTAGTAAATACATCGTCTTGCCATCCCACAATTGGAACATCAAAGATATTTAATGCCCCACCACCTGGTTTACGCGCTCCATCGGTATTTAAATTCGTTAAAGTCCAATCGTTTCCAACTGTATCTTTTTGAAAAACCCAAATAGAAGTAACGCCCCATTGAGCGTCTGTATAAGCGCTATAAACATCCAAATTACCCGCTTCTGTCACATTAAACGAATAAGCGGCCGCCGACCTTTCACCGCCACCTAACTGTACGTTATTAGCCGTAGCGGTACCGTCTACCCAAGTGATTTCAGGATGAAATAAGGTATAAGGTTCGCCACCGTTAAACTCATGCTCGCCATGCGCATAAGCCGTATTGATAGATAATCCGATAACAGCCACCGCTGTTATCAGCATTGATTTTTTCATTTCCATTATGTACCTCTGTGTCTATTGAATTGAAGTAAAAAGCCCGCAATATACCGTTTGCGGAGTTTTAAGACAACGCCCGCTCCTTATCCCAGTTAGCTTCATTACACAACTATCGTTCTAATATTGGCGCTGTATTAGCTATCTTCTAAAGGCAAGGTAATTGATCTAATCAGTAATCTAGGAGGAATTTGATATAGAAAAGCAATAAGCCCTTTTACAACAACCATCACCCTACCTCGGTTATGTTAAGCAAAAATGAGGCCGCTTTTAAAAATCCGAGACTATCCTCACAATTTCTCGTCCGAAGCTCATTCATACCTGCCTAACGGAGGATTCTCTTTTTATTTTAGCTAAATAAAGTGCTTTCGATATTCAGCGCTTCTTCATCAAAAAGTGTGTCATTTAACCTATTGACTGCGTCAAATAACACAGTTTAATTGCGACGTTTTTCTTCATCGGTCGTTTTACCTGGTTGGGCGCACATAACGCTCCCTTTCCACGACACAGAACTCGACAACAGCTCATGACCCAGGTGCGCAATGCGGCACCCTACGAATGTTCCACAATAAGCGAAATACCCTAAAAAAGGGTGCGGGATGTGCTTGGCGAGGTGTCGGCGGAAGGGAGCCGCCGTCAAGCCCCCATGGATGGGTTTACGGCGTTCCTCGACAGGCATACCCCGCATCCTGAATACGGCGAAATTTCTCAAACGGGGAATTGCTGCTAAAAAAGGTGTGCGGTGCGGGGCCCTTCGAATGTTCTGCAATAACCTGAGTCCGGAAAATGGTGCGCGATGCGCACACTACTAGTGACCGAATGCCTGCTGACGCTTATTCGCTTGATTTTGACGAGAGGGTTTACTTGTTTCATATCCTTCGGTTTTCATGAACGACGCCAGGCCTTTTTCGCCGGTTTTTTGATAATCCGCTTCGAGAACGTGCTTCGCTTCAACCGTAGGAATCGCCAAGAATTCCGTCATTACTCGATAGAGCAGATCAAACAATCGCCGAAGCGCTATCTTCCAAGTGCTACCGCTGAGTTCGTATAGGGCATCGCTTAACCGCAAAAAGCGTTCGAAGGGCGCATCGGCCAGTATCAAAGGCAGGGCTTCGGCAAAGCGGCCGGAATTTCCGATCATGTCCCAATAGCGCGCGAATCGGTTGATGCGTTGCATTTCGTTAAATCCGATATCGCGGGTGCTGAGGATGTTGTAAGGCGGCTCGGGGTTGTAGCGCAACCGGTAGGCTTCGTTATGCCGATTGAGCGGCGCACCGCGCAAACGTTTTAAGATACCCAGTTGAATTTCATGCGGCTGTAATGCGACTAATTGATCGAAACTGGCCGCGAAATTGGCCAGCGTATCGCCGGGCAGTCCGAATATTAGGTCGGCATGGATGTGCGCGTGGGTGTTTGCTTTGAGCCAACGCAGGTTTTCTTTGGTTTTTTCGTTATCCTGGCGGCGACTGATCAGCCGTTGAATGACAGGATCGAAAGTTTGCACGCCGACTTCGAATTGCAGCGTTGCGGGCGGGAATTTTTCGAGCGTTTGTTTGAGCCGGTCCGGTAAATGGTCCGGTATCACTTCGAAATGTAAAAACAAGCCGTCGCCCATGCGTTCGAGAAAAAATTCCAGTATCGCAACGCTGGCGGCGATTTTTAAATTAAAGGTCCGGTCAATGAATTTGAAATGCCGAACGCCACGCCGATACAACACGTCCATTTCGTCCAAGAAGCGATCCAATGTAAACGGCTTGGCCGTGACATCGAGCGCCGAGAGGCAAAATTCGCATTTGAACGGGCAACCGCGCGAGGCTTCGACATAGACGATGCGGTTGCGAACGTCTTCGTCGTTGTAATAGGGGTAAGGCGATACCAAACTTTCCAGCGGCGATTCGACGCCGGTTATGATTTTTTCGTCGGGCGCTTCGCCGTTTAGGATTTGTTCGCATAATGCGCGAAAACTGATTTCGCCGACGCCGGTGACGATGTAGTCGGCCAACTCGGCGACAGGAGGCAAATCGGGCGGGTGACTGACTTCGGGGCCGCCTAGGATCACGACGATTTCCGGCGCGATTTGTTTGAGCAATGCCACGGTAGAACCGATTTCGGCGACATTCCAAATATAGACGCCGAAACCGATGATTTTCGGACGATGCTGCAAAAGCTTTTCGACGATGTCGATCGGCCTGTCTTGTATGCCGAATTCGAGTATTTCGGCTACGTTTTGCAGCTCTCCCAAATTAGCGTAGAGATAGCGCAACCCGAATGCGCTATGGATGTACCGAGCGTTAAGCGTGGTCAGTCGTATTTGCGGCATGCTTAGCCCGAAAGGTTTAGGCGGCGCGGACTCTACGCGGTCAATTTTAGGTATTTTTGATACAGCGTGTCTTTGCTTTCGGCATGCTCCGGGTCTTTGTCGATACAATCGACCGGGCACACTTCGATGCATTGCGGCAAATCGTGATGCCCCACGCACTCGGTACACAAAGCCGGGTCGATGACATAAATTTCCTCGCCTTGGGAAATCGCACCGTTCGGACACTCCGGTTCGCACACGTCGCAATTGATGCATTCGTCATTGATAATAAGAGCCATTGTTACTCCTGACTAAATTTTTGGATTAAACTTTGTTTAACGATATCGGGCACGAAACTGGATACGTCGCCGTTGAGGCGTGCGATTTCCTTGATCATACTCGACGATATGAATTCGTATTGTTCGGCCGGCGTTAAAAATACCGTTTCGAGATCGGGTGAAAGCCGCCGATTCATACCGGCCAATTGAAATTCGTACTCGAAATCGGAAACCGCTCTTAGACCTCTGATGATGACATGAGCGCCTTGTTCTTTGGCGCAATCGACCAATAGGTTGCTAAACCCGATAACCGATACGTTTTCGAACGCTTCGGTCACCGATTTAGCCAGCGCAACACGCTCATCGATCGTAAATAAGGGCGTTTTTGTCGTACCGACCGCGATTGCAACGATAATTTTGTCGTAAAGTTTAGCGGCCCGAGCAATCAAGTCCAGATGCCCAGCGGTTACGGGGTCGAAAGTGCCCGGATAGATTGCGGTAATATTCATGATAAAGCCGGAACAATGAAAAAACAGCGGATTATAACGTTTTGGGGGGATTTTTTCATCTGTTTGATTTTTTAGCACTAAAGCATCACGCGGGGCGGGTTATTTAACCCGCCCCGAACGTTTTGATTTGCTTTGGCCACGGTCGAAAAGCTTCCGCTCCTGCTCACGCCCCTTACCTACATCCATGTAGGTAACGTTTAGGACGAGGTTATAAAGCCCGTCCTGCCAAGGTACTCAAGCATGCCATCCATGGCTCTGGATTCCGCCAGTACATGGCGGAATGACGGGTTACCCTTAACTTAATGACAGTGATACAGAGAGTGGGAACGAGAATACTCAGCTCCGTAGGGTACGCTATGCGTACCATGATCGCCCCATCAATGCTTAACACAAGCCCATCTGAGTAGAGTTCGGTGCTTAACTGCATGGAGGTACGCGTAGCGTACCCTACAATTTATGTATAACGGCGAGAGCTGGTGCCTGTGAAGCAGCGAGCGTTGAAGCTTATCTGTAATCAGGAAATCTTATTCGGCGAACCTTTCGTATAACCGATACGCTACCTCGCCGGCCGTTTTATCTTTTAGAAGCCGCCAGTTTTCGGGTATGTCGGTAAAATCGAGCACGATTTCCGTTTCCAAGTAGATTTTAGCCCGCGCGGACAACCAGCCTTTATCTTCGAGCCATTGGCAAGTTTGCACGGCGAGACCTTTGCCGAAAGGCGGATCGAGAAAAACTAGATCGAATGATTCGGCGTCACCGGCCAAGTAGCGGAAGACATCCTGATTGACGATTTTGATTCGGTCGGTCGATAAAATAACGGTATTCTCTTTTAAATGTCGGCAAGCCTGTGGGTTGTTTTCGACCTGTACGACCGATTTTGCACCTCGCGAGGCAGCCTCCACACCCAGCGCGCCGCTGCCTGAATAGAGATCCAGGCAACGGCTGCCATAAATATCGCTTCGCAACCAATTGAACAAGGTTTCCCGAACTCTTGCCGGCGTCGGGCGCAATCCCGGTGCGTCGGTAAAACGCAGATTGCGACCGCGCCATTCGCCGGCGATGATTCTTAGCTTGTTTTGCACGGATTTATTGAGTTTCGCCGACGGTGATCGTTTGCAATAACTCGGAATCGACGCGACGCTGAAACGCGTCCTTGATCGCATCGACGGTCACCGCATTCACCTTCTCCTGAAAAGTTTCCAAGTAGTCGAGCGGCAAACCGTAAAATCCGATCATTTCGACATAACCGATCATTTTACTATTGGTATCGAAACGCATGACAAAACCGCCGGTGATGTTTTGTTTTGCGGCGGTGAGTTCTTCCTCGGTCGGCCCTTCCTCAATGAACTCGGTCAAGGTTTGATTCAAGACTTCCAACGCTTTGTCGGCTTGATCGGTCCGGGTTTGCAGGCCCATCGCAAAAGGTCCTTTGCGATACATCGGTGCAAAATAACTGTAAGTGTTATACGCTAGACCTCGTTTTTCCCTGACTTCCTCGAATAATCTCGAAACCAGCATGCCGCCGCCCAGTATGTGATTGCCGACAAATAATGCGAAATAGTCGTCGTCATTGCGATAGGATCCCGGAAGACCGCTCATTACATGAGTTTGCGCGGAAGGAAACGCGATATGTTCGCGGCGGCCTTGCTTGGGCATCGCCACTTCCGGTAATTCGGCTGGTTTTTGTCCAGCCGGTAATTTCGCCAACAATTTCTCGGCGGTTTGTTCAGCCTGTTTACGGCTCATATCGCCGACGATGGCCACCATCGCATTGGTAGCCACATAATATTTGCTATAAAAGCTTTTAAGATCCTTGGCCTGCAAAGGTTCTACAGTCTCAATTTCGCCGGCACTTGGATGCGCATAGGGATGTTGTCCATAAACCGCTTTATAAAAGGCAATATCGGCCAGGGTTGACGGCGAAGATTCGCGATGTTTTAAACCGGCCAACGTGCGCTTTTTTTCGCGCTGAAAATCGGCTTCCTCGAAGCGCGGTTGAGTCAAGATGGCTTGCATCGTTTCGACCGACTTATCGAACAATTTCGGATCGGTCAAAGTCCGTAGCGACAGCCAAGCCATATCGCGGGATACTCCGGTTCCGAAACGGGCGCCGACGCTTTCGAAACGTTGCGCAATTTGGTCGGCATTCCATTCGCCGGCGCCGGTATCGAGTAGCCCGGAGGTCAACGCAGCGATTCCGAATTGCTTAGCGTCGCGCGCACTACCTGCATCGAAAGTCACCCGGATATCGGCCATGGGCAGATTTGGAGCGGGTACGAAATACACTCTAGCCCCCTGTTTGGTTGTCCAGTGTTCAATGTTTGCCGCAGCCCAGGCGGTCTGTCCTGTCAGCATCAATAACAGACTGATCAAAGCGATACGCATTATTTGCTCTCCTTAAGTTTTTTATTGCCGGTTTGTTCAGCGATCGGTTGCGGCACCAAATAGGCCACGCTCAAGTTGTTATCGGTAAAATATTTTTTAGCGACTTCTCGGACTTGCTCGGCGGTCACCCGATTGACCTTGTCGACATATTCGTCGGCTTTTTGCCAACCTAAACCGACGGTCTCATTGATGCCCAGCTGCATGCCTTGATAAAACATCGAGTCGCGCTCGTAGGTGGCATTCGCGAGCACCTGCGCTTTGATCCGCTGCAATTCTTCCGGTTGCACCAACTCATACTTGAGTTTTTCGATTTCTTCCTTTAACGCCGCTTCCAATTCTTGGTGACTCTTTCCTTGTGCAGGCGTCGCATCAAACATAAACAATTCATCGAGTCTGGAACTCAAGTTGTAGCCGGCCCCGGCCGCCACAGCGATCTGCTTGCCCCTCACTAATCCGGACTCCAAGCGTGCACTGCTGCCGCCATCCAAAATACCCGCCATCACTTCCAATGCATAAGCTTCCCATTCGTGTTCGGCCGTGTTCAGCACAGGAACTTTATACCCCATGACCAGATACGGCAGTTTGTCTGGCAAATTGACGATCATGCGCCGTATGCCGAGTTGTTCGACTTCGGTTTGCGGCTTCACCGGCGTAATTTCACTGGGCTTGAGCGGTCCGAAATATTTTTCGGCTAACGCGAACACCGCTTTCGGCTCGACATCGCCGATCACGACCAAGGTAGCGTTGTTCGGCGCATACCATTTTTGATACCAGGCCTCGAGATCGGCAATTGTGTAGTTCTCTATGTCCGTCGGCCAACCGATAATCGGATTTCTGTAGGGGCTGTTCGAATAAGCCAGTGCGGCGAAATGCTCCTGGGTCTTAGAGCGAGGCTTATCGTCGGTGCGCATCCGACGCTCTTCGTAAACGACTTGCAGCTCTTTTTGTAATTCCTCATCAAGCAAGTGCAGATTACGCATACGATCGGCTTCCAGTTTAAAACTGACTTCCAAACGGGATTTTTCCATCGTCTGGAAATAAGCCGTATAATCGCGACCGGTAAAGGCGTTTTCGTTACCGCCGTTGGCCGCGATGATTCGGGAAAACTCGCCGGGTTTGAGCTCGTCAGTGCCTTTGAACATCATGTGTTCGAGCATGTGAGAAATACCGGTAATGCCGCCCGGCTCGTAGCTGGAACCGACTTTGTACCAGACTTGGGAAACCGCTACCGGCGACCGGTGATCTTCTTTGACCAGGATTTTCAAACCATTGTCTAAAATCCGCTCATGTACTTTAACCGCCGCTTGTGCCGGCAACAAAAACATGCCGGATAATACCGCACTCGCAATTTGCAACTTCATAACGTCCTCTCTGTAGTAAGGTTAACGCGTCCGACTATTTGATAAATCAATAGTTCACTGTATTCTATAGCTTAATTCTATAGCTTAATATAAATGTTGGAATATTTTCGATAATGACTAACCCATCCGCCCTGCTCTATTGGCGTGACTATCTTGAACTGTGCAAACCCAAAGTAGTTGCCTTAATCGTTTTTACTGCCGTGGTCGGCATGTTGCTGGCCGTGCCCGGCATACCGCCCATCGATACCTTGATTTACAGCACCGTTGGCATCGGACTCGCCGCCTCGTCCGCAGCGGCGGTTAATCACTATCTTGATCAGAATGCCGATGCCTTAATGGGCAGAACGCAAAACCGCCCATTGCCGAAAGGCTCGTTGCACTCAATGAATGTCATCGTTTTCGCATCGCTTTTGGGCTTGGTGTCGATGCTTATATTGGGCTTTTTGGTTAATCCGCTCACTGCGTTTTTGACCTTATTGTCGCTGATCGGTTATGCAATCATCTATACCGTGTATTTAAAGCGCATGACGCCGCAAAACATCGTGATCGGAGGCGCGGCCGGTGCGGCACCTCCGGTTTTGGGCTGGTGCGCGATGACCGGCGAAGTGCATCCTTATTCGTTACTATTGTTTTTAATCATTTTCGTTTGGACACCTCCGCATTTTTGGGCCCTGGCAATCGCCCGCCGCGAAGAATACGCGAAAGTTAAAATTCCGATGTTGCCAGTCACGCACGGCCCCGAATTCACAAGACTGCAAATATTACTGTATACAGTGCTACTCTTATTGGTGACATTGCTGCCTTATTTAACCGGCATGAGCGGGCTGATTTATCTCTCCGCCGCAGTTCCTCTCGGCCTCGGCTTTGTTTATTATGCGATTTTGATGATGCGCCACAAGGACGACCGAACGGCAATGAAAACCTTCGGTTTTTCCATTATTTATTTGATGCTGATGTTTGCCGCGTTATTGATCGATCATTATGTCGTTATTGGATTGTAATCTGCCATGACAAGACAAGAACATCCTTTCGCTGAATATATCCGCATTCTCGGTAAAGGCAAAAAAGGCTCGCGCCCGCTAACTCGAGAAGAAGCCTATCAAGCGATGAGTATGATTTTGGCCGGCGAAGTGCTGCCCGTGCAATTAGGCGCTTTTTTGATGCTAATGCGGGTTAAAGAAGAAACGCCTGAAGAGTTGGCCGGCTTCATTCAAGCCGCACGCGAAACTTTTAGTCCATTCGGCGAACCTTCTTGCCCCGCCGACTTGGATTGGTCTTCCTACGCCGGCAAACGACGCCACCTCCCCTGGTTTTTGTTGTCGGCATTATTGCTCGCGGAAAATGGCATCAAAGTCTTCATGCATGGCGCCGGCGGCCATACCGCAGGCCGAATTTATACGCACGATGCTCTGAAATACCTCGGCATCGAGCACGCCGCCTCTTTACAAGAAGCGCGACAACAACTCGAAGAGCAGAGCTTCAGTTATTTGCCGCTGGAATACATCTGCCCGATACTTCATGAAATCATCGAATTGCGCCCGATCATGGGCTTGCGATCGCCGGTACATACGCTCGCCAGAATGTTGAACCCTTTTAATGCCAAACACAGCATTCAGGCGATTTTTCACCCGGGTTACCGGCCGGTGCATCAAGAAGCCGCTTTGTTATTAAACGACCTTCATGTCGCGGTATTCAAAGGCGAAAGCGGTGAAGTCGAACGTAATCCCGACGCCGATTGCTTAGTGCAAAGCGTTAAGCATGGCGAATTATACGATGAGCAATGGCCGAGAATTTTCGAGCGTCGCCATGTCAAATCCGAAACGCTCGACCCTAAGCAGCTCGCTGCAGTCTGGCAAGGCGATATCGAGGACGAATACGGAGAAGCGGCCGTTATCGGTACCGCGGCGATCGCCTTGAAGCTGATAGGCAAAGCGGACAGTCAAGATTGCGCTATGAATATGGCCGAGGATTTTTGGCGGGGACGCAAGCTGTTTGAATAATCCTAAAAAGAGCAATTGGCTTGTGTTGTAGACCATTCGTGCTGAGCAAAGTCGAAGCATGAACGGCCTACAACACTTTTACCGGCATGGTTAAACCTTAAATTCCCCTCACCCTTCGACAGGGCTCTCCTGAGTAAAGCCGAAGGACTCAGGAATAACGGTAGCTTGATACTCTCAACTGCTCTTTTTAGATTAATGGATTGCAACTCTTTTTTGATTATTCCGCAAATCTGCTTAAACATGAAAAATTTGAGCAGAGCATCCGCTTGCTGGACTTATTGCAATTACCCTTTAACCACACCCGGGTTATGATGGGAGAATCTCGGAATACCTTCAACAAAGGTTTTTTCCAAGTAATTGTATTCCAAACCTAATAAGGTATTCCCGTCCTGGTAAGTCACCCATACGACCTTAACTTCGCCGAGAAGGTCGAGTCTTTTAAAGTTGAACGCGGCAATTGCCCCAGGCTCCACGTCAATACGCTCCGGTAACGTAACCATTAAGCCGTCTACCGACACATTAATCGTGTTGAAATGGTAATTATGGCCGTTAAGGATTATGAGCCCCGGCGCCTCCAATTTTTTCCTGTAGGCATGCCTTGCATAAAACAAGTTTTCTACATCATGCTCGACATTTCTAAAATCCAACGCCAAATAAATCCGACCGTCGATCATATCGGCTCGAACAATTTCGGCTTCGCCGGCAAGTCGCATTTCATGAAGGTAGATATCGACGATAGGGGATATCTTTACTGTTTTAAACAGATCTTCAACATCATTAATGCGTTCATGATCGTTCAATTCAGCCAAAAGACCGGTGATCGAGATGTTGCTCAAGGTCATCGGAAGTTCAACCCCATCCAGATAAATTAATCCATGGGAAGTTAGTTTTTTCCGATAATGGCGTTTTTCGTATGGCATTGTTAACCTACATTACATTCATTACATTTTTGTACGACTTTCATTATTGAAGATATGGAGCCGAAACATACCAGTCGCTCTTCAAATTTCGGCAGTGCCTTAAAAGGCACCGGCGTGCTCGGTCGATTTTTACTCCTCGCCAGACACACTTCTCACCCTGTTTGATTTCCAAATTAGGAAATGCTGACAATAACCGGAAAATAAACAACTCTATTCTCTATTTCCAAACCGAAAAGGGCAAGCATTATGCTCTTACAATGAAAATTAAATAATGACTAGTGTAGACTATTATTTTTATTTTTCGCTTCGAATCTCGTCTTTCAGAACTTGATTGTCCATTTTTTATGCTGCTATCCATTCGATCGATAAAAATAATTTTAACGGCTATCTCGTTTCTTATTTTACAAGCCTGCACCACTGCCCCGCCAAAAAACACAGAAAACATTTGCGAAACTTTCAGAGAAAAAAGCAACTGGTACAAACACGCCAAAACCTCTTATGAAAAATGGGGGGTCCCAATTCCTGTCCAAATGGCGATCATACATCAAGAATCTCGCTTTGTTGCCGACGCCGCCCCGCCAAGACGGAAATTATTAGGGTTCATACCTTGGTTTAGAAAAAGTAGTGCCTATGGATATGCTCAAGCATTGGACGGTACTTGGGGAGACTACATGAAACATAACCGTCGCTGGAGTGCCGACCGCGAAGACTTTGCCGATGCGGTCGATTTTGTTGGCTGGTACAATCACATGAGCTACAAAAGACTCGGACTAGCTAAATCAAACGCTCGGCAACTATACCTGGCCTATCACGAAGGTCATACGGGATACCGGCGCCGAACGTTTTTACAAAAACCCTGGTTACTAAAAGTTGCCGAAAAAGTCGACCGCAAAGCCCGTGTTTACGATTCGCAATTAAATTCATGCCGGAACGAATTTGAAAGCAAGAGCTGGTTTTTTTGGTAAACTATATCGCTTGTTCACAGTTGCGAACAAGCGGCATCACCGGCAATAAAGGACAAACCGGTATTGGAGTTAGAAGGCGCTAACCTACTCCCATGGATTAGCTACTTTATTGGGATTAAAAAACAAGCTTTCTTGCTTTTTCTCGCGACTTCTCCAAAAATGGACTCACTTCCTTATAACTCACGACAGGAGGAAAAAATCTGTGACTAAACTGCATATCCGCGTTTTTTCAGTTTTTACCGCTATTATCATAGGATTTACGATGTTCTCAATGGCCAATGCGACCACCCCACAGGAAAATAAAGAAGCAGGCGAAGCCTTTCTTGCCGAAAACGCCAAAAAGGCGGGCATAAAAACCACAGCTAGCGGCCTTCAGTATGAAGTTTTGAACGAAGGAAACGGAGCCACGCCAAATGCCTCCGATAATGTAACCGTTCATTACAAAGGCACCACAATTAGCGGGGAAGAATTCGACAGCTCCTATGGCCGAGGCGAACCCGCCACGTTTCCGTTAAATCGAGTCATTGCCGGCTGGACCGAGGGGCTGCAGTTAATGAAGGAAGGCGCTAAATACCGTTTTTACATACCCTCCGATTTGGCTTATGGCGAACGCGGCGCCGGCCGCGCGATTGGCCCTAATGCCACACTCATATTCGATGTTGAACTGATCAAAGTTCAATAAAGTCAAAACGTTCGTTGTGTTTGCCGACATTCGGAGTAGACGGCTGTATATCAACCCATTATTCATTGGCTATGATTAACTATTTGGGATAATTCATCCAGCACCTAAATAGTAATTATTCACACCCCCCTATCGTTCCCACGCTCCGGCGTGGGAATGAAGACCGAGACGCTCTAGCGTCTCGTAACGCTGGAGCGGTACTCAGGCGTTCCTCGATAGATACATCCCATACCTTTTATTCTTAGACGGTTTTTCAATCAAAAGGGAGTATTATCGCAAACAGAGCCTTTATCTAGCCCCATGCAAACGAATCAATAGCACGGCCTCATCACGACTAATACCGAATTTTTGTATCAATTCAGCCGCATCGGCGCCGCTTCGCACCTTCTGAATGATCGCGTGGTAAGGCTTCGCTTCTTCTTCTCTTTGTTCAAAGTCGTTGATTTTTTCGGTCAACTCCTTGAGTATTTCAGCCGTCTCGGCTAATCGGTTATCGACACCGACCGATGCCGAACATAAACCGACAATATCCAAATTATGATTATTCAGGTGTTCGGCCAAGGCTCGATAGTTGCGTTTAAGCTTAATATGATCGACTGTTAACCATACTAGCAAAATCGACATAACGCTCAGTACGGCAAGACCGGCATATAAAATCTCATTCATCAAACAACTTCGTCAATGTGCTGAGCAGGTCCCGTATCGTCTTGCTGCTCCGATTCAGAACCCTTTTCCTGCTCGTTTTGTTGTTTTTTCTTATCCGGTCGATCTTCGTCATTAGTGACTTTAGCCGGTTTAATAACCGGATATGTCGGTACTATCGGTTGTATTTCGATCATGACCGCCTCTCTTAGCCGCGGCTCAAGGAAGTTGCTGTTTTCAGGTTACGATTAACTTCAAAACATATCCAATTCCGCTTTCTCTTCATCGCTTAAAAACTTATTTAGGTCGACTAGAATCAATAATTCATTATCTCGGCTAGTCACCCCTTGAATATACCTAGAAGTTTCTTCATTGCCGACGTTCGGAGCCGTTTCAATATCTGACGATCTCAGCTCGACGACTTCGGCAACGCTATCGACCAAGATGCCGATAATATGCGATTCAGTTTCGATTATGACAATGCGCGAATTATCGTCGGTCTCCTTCGACATCAAACCAAATCGATTGCGCGTATCGATCACCGTTACGACATTGCCTCGCAAGTTGATGATGCCCAGCACATAAGACGGTGCACCGGGAACCGGAGCGATTTCTGCAACCCGCAGCACTTCCTGCACTTGCATGACATTGATGCCGTACTTTTCATCACCGAGACGAAAAGTTACCCATTGCATCACCGGATTGTTTTGTTTTGTATCGAATTCACTCATTCGCGATCACCGCTTCATTATTCAAAGTTATTATTTTTTGCAAACCGTATCCGCCCAACTACTAACCCTTCACTCTATAAAAAGAATTTTGTCCACGAAAATCACGAAATTTAAAGATTATAGTTACGCACAACGTACCACTCCACAAGCAGCAATTCCCAGTTTGAGCATTCTAACTGGATTTAGAGCGCGGGGTATCCCTGTCGAGGAAGCCGTTCACCCAGCACCTAAATCCAGCACCTAAATTCCATAGGTCTTTGGCAATGATTCAAAATCATGGCTTATTTAGGTGCTGGATGAATTATCCCAGATAGTTATCATAGCCAATGGACTGTGGCATTTAGGTGCTGGGTAAACCCATCCATGGGGGCTTGACGGCAGCCCCCTGCTGCCGACATCCTCGCTAGCCATCCCATACCTTCATGAAGTTAGCTAATTTTTGAGTATAAAGGGAGTAAATCCCGTCCTGCCGGTACCTTCGTATTGCGGCTTTTTCCTATCTTTTTTGTCGTCACTGGACGCTGGAGCGTCCAGGGCTGCATTCCCACGCTGGAGCGTGGGAACGATAATCTTTAACCTTTCTTCTTTAACCTTTGACCTTTAACCTTTCTTCTTTTCCCTTTCTTCGCGGCGTCAACTGTTCGACATCGATCACGGCGGTCAATTCCTCGATTACTGTTCCAATCAACCATGGCCGCTGCTTACGATGGGTTCGCCAACGAACTTGCTCGGGACGCACCTTACCAATAGACAAAAGTTCATCGCAAGCCAAGCCCCAATTGCCATCCTGGGTAATTAACATGCTTTTATAAGGCTGCTCAATTAAGTCTCGTTTATTTGCATAACCTTTCCCTAAAATCAATTGCCCGGAATCGAGAATACCGATTTTTCGCTTCTGGTCTTCCAGCAAACCGATAAACCACGAGGGTTGCCCAGGGATTTTAGTGATCGTCTTATCAAATTTAATGGCTCTGGATAACTCAACCAAAGGAGTAGCCAGTATGAGCTGGCCTATTCTAAAAAATAAGGCTTGGAATTCATACTGCGCCCAAGACGGCATAACCGCAAGCGGCATGGTAGGCTTTGGAACCAATTGCAGTTCAACCAAGGCCGACGTCTTGGCAATGGTCTCGCTTTTTTTCTTTATTTTCGATTCGACACGTGCTGTCGGTACGGGCACTTTAGCCTCAGGTGCCGATGGCATAATCACATCGGCTTCCTCAGTCGGCATTTCCTCCAGCAGGGTTTTTAAATAGCTGTCGAGAGCCAATTCCTGGTGAATAATCTGTGGCTCGATATCCAATTTGTTATCGCTAAGACCCTTCATTAAACTGCCGCCGTTTCTTTGACAGTTTGATTATCATACAATAACAAGCGATCCAGCAAAGCCGAGTAAGCCTCCACGGCTTTCGATTCCGGCCAATAAATCGATAGCGGAATACCTTGTGTGCTGGCATCCCTGATTTTTGTATCGATCGGTATAATCGAATTCCATAGATAATCCGGATATTGCTCTCTCAACACCCTAAGGCTTTCTTGAGCAGCGCGCGTTCGTTTATCGAACATCGTCGGTACAATCGTATATCGAGGCGCATGGGTACGTGATTTATAAACCATATTGAGCGTATGCATCATACGCTCGAGTCCCTTGACGGCTAAAAATTCGGCTAACACCGGCATAATTAATTGCTGACAAGCCGCCAGTGCATTAATCATCAACACACCGAGCATTGGCGGACTATCGATGATGACGTAATCGTAACGATCGGATACCTTGGCTAAGGCATTGTTGACCACCAATCCCATACCGCCCATCGATGCGACTTGTCGGTCCAACGTTGCAATCGCGGTCGCGGCCGGCAACACAAACAAACCGTCGAATTTAGTTTCTACGATATAAGGTTCGGGTCCCGCGTTTTTCTTTTTCAAACTGGCATCATGAAAAAGATTGTATACGCTCGCCTTGACTTCATCGGGATTCATTTTGAAATAACTTGTCAATGCGCCGTGCGGGTCGAGATCGACCAATAATGTACGAAATCCCCAGGAAGACAATAAACCGCCGAGCGTAACGACAGTCGTCGTTTTGCCTACACCGCCTTTCTGATTGGATACCGTCCAGACCTTCATAAAATGCCTTTTAATCTAAATTCATTAGCTAAACCGCAAAAAACTCGGCTCTCGTAGATTTTCCGGTTCCCACGGCCCTCCGTGAAAACCCATACCTAGGAAGCCGGTGCGTTAGGAACGAGGATGGTAATTACCCACACCACTATGGGGAACCTTGAGTATTGTTCATTTCAGCATCGGTAACCGGCGATATATTCAGTAACTTCGCTCTTTCTTTGTCATCCGCGCCGTAACGAGCAAAAGCATGCGACATCAACACCACCGCAACTCTTCTATTTTGAAATCGACCTGCCTCGCTACTGTTATCGGCTATCGGATGAAATTCTCCATAGCCGACCGCCGATAATCGTGACGGCGCTATCCCCTCGTTGACAAATTCTCTTACTACGCTAGTCGCTCGCGCCGAAGACAGTTCCCAATTGGATGGGAATTTAACGGTACTAATCGGGACCGTATCGGTATGCCCTTCGACATTGATGAAATTCGGCATACGTCTGACAATTTCCGAAACTTTTTTCAAAATCGGTAACGCTTTTGGCGATAACTCAGCCTCGCCGCTCGCGAATAACAGTTCGCTATTCATTTCTAGCTCGATCCAAAAGTCATGTTTTTTAACCGCCACCAAATCCTTTTCGATAAATGGCGCCAAGACTTCCGACATTTGTTCGGACGCATCAATCAAATTGCGCCGCTCACGCAGGATATCCTCACTAAGCTCATGCTTTTTTTCAACCTCTTCCAAAGTCGGATGAGGTAGCTCGATCGGCTGAACCGCCATCGGTTCTTCACCGATTTTGATCGGCTGCACCACAGTAAAAGGAGAGCCTTCTCTATCGGAAATCGCCGCTTCCGATTGTCTTTTCGAAAAGGCCTCTCCCAATGAGTCGGACAGTGTTTTATATTTACCCTCGTTGACCGAAGAGATCGAATACATTACGACAAAAAACGCAAATAATAAGGTGATAAAGTCGGCATAGGAAATCAGCCATCGCTCATGATTTTCAGGTTCGGCCAATTCTTTTTTTTTTCGCCGCATCACGCCCCTCCGAGCTAATCCCGGTTTTCGATTAAAAAACCGGATAATTTCAATTCGATATTTTTTGGATTTTCTCCCTCGGCAATCGCTACGATGCCCTCAACCAACAATTCCTTAGCTTGCGACATTATCAATATTTGCATCTTCAATTTGTTTGCAACCGGCAAAAAAATCAAATTGGCAAAGCCAACGCCATAGATCGTCGCAACAAACGCCGTTGCAATGCCGGATCCCAGTAAACCTGGCTCGGCCAGATTTTTCATGACATGAATGAGACCGATCACGGCACCGAGAATACCGATCGTCGGCGAGTAACCGCCCATGGCTTCGAATACTCTAGCCGCCTGTAAATCGCTAAACTCCCGAGTACTAATCTCTAATTCCAAACAATCCCGAATCACTTCCGGTTCGCTACCGTCGACTAATAGCTGCAAACCCTTGATTGCGAACGGATCGATTTCGTTATCGAGAACCGATTCCAGCCCCAGCAGACCTTCTTTTCTGGCCAGCGCGCTCCATTCGACCATTTTGTTAACTTGTTGCTTAAACAATTGTTTCCTTGGCTTGAAGATCCATAAACTGATATTGAGGCCCCGGAAAAATGTCGTCGGCGGAAATTGCAACAATGTAGCACCTATTGTACCGCCCAAAACGATCACTAAGGCCGGTCCATTTAGCAGCGCTTCAGCATGTCCGCCGTCCATTATCGTACCACCGACGATCGCCACGAAACCCAACACAACACCAACGAGACTTAAGTAATCCATTAAGTGATACGGCTTAATTGCCGTCCTATTTCATCGAGGCTGTAAACATTATCGGCTAAGCCTGCATCGATAACCGCTTTGGGCATACCGTATATCGTGCAACTTTCCTCGTTTTGCGCCCAAACTATCGAACCGGCTTGTTTCAGTTTACGAGCGCCTTCTTTACCATCCGAGCCCATACCGGTTAAGACCACCGCCAGCACTGCATCGTGAAAATACCGAGCGACTGAAGCCAATGTAATGTCCGCACACGGACTGTAAATTTCTCCGGCTATTTTCGGCCTTAAAACAATCGATTTACGCACGCCGGAGCCTTTGAATTCCAATTGCATTCCTCCTGCCGCAACCAACGCCGTTCCCGGCTCCAAGATATCGCCATCGCGTGCTTCCCTAACCTTGATACGGCATAATTGATCCAACCGCTCTGCAAAACTAGCCGTGAAGTTTTGCGGCATATGTTGAACAATGATCACCGGCAACGGGCATGACTGCGGAACTTGGCTTAACACTTGCTGTATCGCGACAGGACCGCCGGTTGAGGCGGCAATCACCATAATGCGTAATGCGCCGAATTGTTTCGCTGTTTGCTGAATCCCTTGCTTAGCCGGTTTTTCGAGCGTTTTTCCTGCCTGTTCGGTTTTATTCTTAACCAGCGCTCCGCCGCCGCGTCTTGTTTTGCTTTTTCCGGTTTGCAAGGCAACCATGCGTACCCTTCGCCGAAGCAAGCGTTTTGCCGTTTCTCGGTCGGCATCGATCTCATCCAGTCGCTTCGGTAAAAAATCCACTGCACCGGCATGCAAGGCATCCAATGTCGCTTGAGCACCTACCTGGGTCATTGCCGAAAACATCAAAATAGGGGTCGGCGTTTCCGCCATGATGCGCTTAACCGCAGTAATGCCGTCCATCAACGGCATCTCGATATCCATCGTTATGACATCGGGCGCTAAGGCAGCCGTCAACCTAATCGCTTGCAAGCCGTTATTGGCAATACCCACTACTTCAAATTCGGCGTGTCCTTCGCTATCTTTCGACTCCTCAAGTATTTCTTTGATTCTTTTACAAATGAATCCGGAATCGTCGACTATCAATACCTTAACGGCCATGAACTTCTAATTAGCTTGCATATCGCTTCATTAAACCGGGCACGTCGAGAATCAGTGCGATGCGCCCGTCACCGGTGATCGTCGCACCAGAAAGTCCATCCAAGCCTTGCAATTTCGCACCCAAAGCTTTAATAACAACTTCTTCCTGACCAATTAATTGGTCCACGACAAAACCGACTTGACGCCCACCGGCATTGACCACGACGACATGCGCAGAAGCTTGTTTATTTAGCACATAATTCGGATCCTGCACGAGCCATTCGCCAAGATAAAATAGCGGTAAGGCTTTGTTTCGAACCATGACGACCTGCTGTCCGTCTACGACATTAGTCACACGCAGATCCAGATCGAGAATTTCCATCACGCTACCCAACGGTAATGCGAAGGCTTGATCGGCTAGCTTGACCATCAATGTAGGCATGATCGCTAGCGTCAAAGGTACTTTGATGGTAATCGTGGTACCGATGCCTTCCTTTGAATCAACCTCGACCGCACCGTTCATTTGAGAAATGCGGGTCTTTACAACATCCATACCGACACCCCGCCCCGAAACATCGGAAATCTCGGCTTTGGTCGAAAATCCGGGCATAAAAATTAAATTAAAACATTCGCGTTGATCCAGTCGAGCGGCGGTATCGGCATCCATTAAACCCTTTTCGACGACCTTGGCCCGCAAAGCATTGGCATTCATGCCCTTGCCATCATCCTTTATCGATAACTCGATATGATCGCCTTGCTGCGAAGCGGTCAACAAGACGACGCCTTCGGCCGGCTTACCTGCCGCAGTCCGCTCTTCCGGGCTTTCGATACCGTGATCGACCGAATTTCTCACTAAATGCACCAACGGGTCCGCCAAAGCCTCGACTAAGTTCTTATCGAGATCGGTTTCTTCTCCAACCAATTCCAGTCTAATTTGTTTATTGAGACTACGCGCCAAATCCCGGACTACACGTGGAAATCGACCGAATACTTTTTTAATCGGCTGCATTCGGGTTTTCATGACCGCTAGTTGCAGATCAGCTGTCACAACATCGAGATTAGCAATTGCCTTGGCCATCTGATCATCGCTATCGGATGCTGATCTAAGCGTCTGAAAACGATTTCTAACCAAAACCAATTCGCCGACCATGTTCATGATATCGTCGAGTACCTGAGTATCGACCCGAACGGTGGGCTCGATTTGCGGGGCTCCTGAAGAGGCTGCTTTTGAAGCGGCGGGCTTTTGATCTTTAGTGTCATGCTGCTCTATTGAATTAGCAGCGGACGACGACTTAGTAGCAGGCGACGGCTTGTTTTTGTTACCGGGAACAAATTCGGCGACAGGTTTCTTTTCCGGCGCCTTATTAGGTGCTTGATCGCCGGTTTCGGCAACTACTGAAGGGTTGAACTTCCCTTTACCATGCAATTGATCGAGCAAATTTTCGAATTCGTCTTCGGTAATTTCATCGGAATCCGAAGTCGCCGGCACCGATTTTTTGGCGGGCATCGATACCTTTTCGGCGTTTTCCGATTCGACTCCTGCATTCGATGCGGTTTCGCTTCGATCGGATTTGGGCGATGTCGGCGAACCGCCTTTGCCATGTAATGCATCGAGTAGTTGCTCGAATTCATCTTCGGTAATTTCATCGGCTGCTGAAGCCGGTTGCGATTCGCCTTGCGTTATTTTAGGGGCGGTCGGCGAAGCTCCTTTACCATGCAAGGTATCGAGCAATTGCTCGAACTCTTCCTCGGTGATTTCATCGGAGTTTGAACTATCGTCAATACCAGCCGATTCCTCGTCGGCTATATTCAGCATCGATTCGAATTCTTTCTCGACAATATCGATTTCATCGGCGGAGGCAATAGGCGATGGCTCTTGTTCTTGCTCTTTCGAGCCCCTTTGTTCGGTCGCTTTGCCGGGAGACGTAAAAGCCTGAAGTTTGTTCAGTAATGCCGGCGATGCCGGTTCAGGTTCATGTCCGGCACGAATCTGGCCGAACATTTCGTTAACAATATCCAGCACCTGAAGCACGACATCCATTAATTTAGGGTCGACTTTTCTATCGCCTTGTCGAAGCACATTAAAGACATCTTCAGCTTTATGGCAAATTTCAACCAGGGGGTCTATCGCTAAAAATCCGGCACCTCCTTTGACGGTATGAAAACCTCTAAATATGGCATTGAGTAAATCGTAATCATTGGGCATCTGCTCGAGTTGAACCAACTGCTCGCCCAATAATTCAATTATTTCACCGGATTCGACTAGAAAATCCTGTAAAATTTCGTCGTCCAGATCAATCGCCATAATTCAATCCTCAAAAACCCAAGCTGGATAGCAAGTCGTCAACATCGTCTTGGCTAGTCGCCACCTCGTCTTTTTTATCGTCAACACCGGGCACGACCGGTCCTGGTAATTCGACGCTTGACATGCCCGTCTCTTTCGAAGCCGCTTTAACGCTTGATAAACGGATTAAATCGACCATGCCATTTTCCAAGTCTTCGACCATTGCTATTACCCGCCGGATGATTTGTCCGGTAATGTCTTGAAACCCTTGAGCCATTAAAATATCGTTGAGCCCGTTTTGCATAATTTCAAGCGATTTAACAGACTCATTAAAATACTCGGTAATTTCCTGACTCATGTCTTTGAATTCTTCGAAAGGCATTTTTCGAATCAAAAAACGTTCCCAGTTTTCGGCGAGTCTTGTGGCTTGTTCGTTGAGCATTCGCGCAACCGGGACGATATCTTCGACAACGGTCAAGGTTTGATCGGCAGCTTGTTCGGTCATCGTAATGACATAACGCAATCGTTCCTTCGCATCCGGAATTTCCTGCGCGGCAATCTCGGTGATTTTTGAATCCACGGAAAAATGCACCATGGCATCGTGCAATTGCCGGGTTAATCGACCCACTTCAATAAACAGCTGGCTTTCGCGGATTCCGGCTATTTCATCGAGAATTCTGTCGGCCGTTTGCTCGTCTCCTTCTTCTAATGCCTTAAGCAGGTCTTTAACCTGACTGAGGCGATCTTTATCGGTCATTAAATCCCCTCAGAGTTAGCTGTCTATGCGTTCAAAGATTTTTTCGATTTTTTCTTTGAGCGTCGCGGCGGTAAACGGCTTGATGATATATCCATTGACGCCGGCTTGAGCCGCCATAATAATTTGCTCGCGCTTAGCTTCGGCCGTTACCATTAAAACCGGCAGCGTGGCAAGATCCGGGTCGGATCGAACGGCTTTTAGCAAATCCAATCCGGACATGCCAGGCATATTCCAGTCGGTCACTAGAAAATCGATGCCACCGGATTTTAGTCTCGGCAGAGCGGTTTTACCGTCATCGGCTTCGGCCGTATTTGTAAAACCCAAGTCCCTCAGTAAGTTTTTTATAATACGTCTCATCGTTGAAAAATCATCCACAATGAGAATTTTCATATTTTTATCCAAGGATAGTCTCCAACCCACTCAACTTAATAAATAAAACTTTTTAACGTTTGATGCTACGCATCACATACCTTTTTTGATAGCACGGCCAACCCCCATCACGCTCTTTCCCAAGCTCCAGCTCTCATCGTTATACATAAGTCAAAAATTACTGTTTTGCAATCCTAGCTAATGAGGCTTCGATACCATTTTTTGTCGCCCAACGTTCCCGACTTTCCCTCACCTAGCGTTAGGTGAGGGAAAGCCACTGATGCTCAATATCCGCAGATTTATCAAACAGCACCGTTTCCAGGTATACGACGAACTCTGTTTAGCAAGTTTACCGATACTTGTGTATAACGGCGAGAGCTCCAGCTTGGGAAACACACCCCGGAAGCGCCAGCTTCCTGAGACCGACACAACCTCCGCACATTCTCAATCAACCCTGACTCGCTCGTTCAATCTTCCTTGACTGTCGGGAAGCTAGAGTTTCCTGAACGAAACTATTCAGCCCCCCGGCAATTATCGTTCCCACGCCGGGGCGTGGAAACGATAGGGGTGTGAATAATTACTACTGAACAGGTTACCCAAGCTCTAACTTGGGTAACAGCACAAAATATTTAGGACCAAACGAAACATTCGGGATGGGTTACATAACCCTTCCCGCAAAAGATCTACGATGAGTATAACGTTCATACCTGCAAAGCCTAATTCAAACGCCATTATCATGGCCTTCACGCCAGTCCGCAAGTCTCGCTCGCAATCTCAACATGGCCTGACTGCTGATCTGACTGACGCGGGACTCGCTAATATTTAAAATTTGGCCGATTTCGCGTAAATTTAATTCATCGACGTAATACAGAGAAACCACGAGCTGTTCGCGCTCGGGCAAACTTCGAATCGCCTCGATTAAAGCCTGATTGAATTTTTCTCGGCTTAATCGGTTCAACGGATCGTTTTTTAACGGCTGATCATCGTAAAAAGCCGCATCGCCTTCTTCGGACAACTCCTCGACGCTCAAGGTACGACAGCATTGCGTGTCTTGCAATATGCGTCCATATTCGTCGGCACTGATCCCCAAATACTCGGCGACTTCTCCATCGCTGGCATCGCGGCCGGTCTTGCTTTCGATATGTCTTATCGCATCAGTCACCATGCGCGCTTTTTTATGAACGGAACGCGGGGTCCAATCGGATCGTCGAACTTCGTCGAGCATTGCACCACGAATGCGAATACCGGCATACGTGTCGAAACTGGCGCCTTGCGAGGCATCAAAATGCTTGATCGCATCCAACAAGCCGATCATTCCGGATTGAATCAAATCCTCGACCAACACAGTTTCGGGCAATTTAGCCAATAAATGATAGGCAATGCGTTTAACTAAAGGCACATGCCGTAGTACCAGGTCTTCTTTTTCACCCGATTGCACCGACGCATACATGGCCGCTCCCTTCATGCAACATCCTTTTGTGCGCCGTATTGGATCATACGTTCGATAAAGAACTCAAGATAACCACCCGCTTGTCCTTTGATCGGCCAACTATTTATTTGTCTTGCCACATTTTTCAAGGCCAGAGAGGCTTTACTGCGAGGATAGGCAGCGATGACCGGGCTTTGTTGCTGAACGGCTTTACGTAAATATTCATCATAAGGTACCGCACCTGCAAACTGTAACGTCACATCCAGATAACGGTCGGTGACTTTCGTCAATTTTTGAAAAAGATTCTGGCCTTGCTGGGCACTTTGAACCATGTTGGTCAAAATATGGAAGCGGCTCAAACCGTAATCACGATTTAAGAGTTTAATGAAGGCATAGGCATCGGTTAAAGAAGTCGGCTCGTCGCACACGACAACAATGACTTCCTGGCAAGCACGGGCAAAATTAATAACGCTGGACGATATGCCCGCCGCCGTATCGACAATCAGTACATCCAAATCCTGATCGATATCGCTAAATGCCCGAATGACTGCGGCTTGTTCGACCGTCGACAAATCAGACATATGCTGCAAGCCAGACGAAGCTGGAATCACTTGCAACCCGGACGGCCCGGTCACGATAATTTCGTTCAATGTTTTTTCACCTTTCAATACATGCGAAAGATTGAATTTCGGATACATACCCAGCAGCACGTCGACATTGGCAAGCCCCATATCGGCATCGAGCAAGGCAACTCGCTTGCCTTGTTCGGCCAATGCCAAACCCAAGTTTACCGATAAATTTGTTTTCCCAACGCCGCCTTTACCGCTAGTGACTGCGATGACCCGAACGGGATTCGTTTTATTCATTCTTCTGATTCCGGCTGCCTGATCGAATGGATTATGCATAACCTTGCGCCACCCAGTCGTCATAATCAAGTATCGCATTATAATCGCTTTCTTGATCCGACTCTGCTGCGCACTGCTCAATTAATTGCTTGGCCGAGGCCACATGCAGGTCCTCGGGTACTTGTTGTCCATCGGTAACATAAGATAGCGGCATGCGCTGTTCGATTAATGCCGATATTGCCGCCCCCTTGGTCGCTGCTTCGTCAAGTTTAGTCAATATGCCTGCTTCAGGCTGAAAAATTTGAAAGGCTTGAATAATCTCTTTCATCGCTTTATATTGCGTCGCAGCAGACATCACCAAATAAGGTCGAATGCGTAGGTCATCGTGCTGTAACGTTTGGATTTGCTCGGCCAAGCGTTGGTCGCGCTGACTCATTCCGGCGGTATCGATCAAAATAAGACGCTTATCGGCAAAGCCGTCGATCAAATTTCGCAGTTGCTCGGCATCGGCCGCCACGCGAACGGGCACATCGAGAATCCGGCCATAGGTATTGAGTTGATCATGCGCGGCAATACGATAATTATCGGTCGTGATCAACGCGACTTGTCTCGGCCCATGTTTCAGAATGAAGCGTGCCGCCAATTTGGCGATCGTCGTAGTCTTGCCGACGCCGGTCGGGCCCACCAACGCGGCGATTCCACCATAATCCAAAAGCGCATCATTATAGACAGGCAGCACGTTAACCAACATTTCCTGAGCTTTTTTGAAAGCCGGCTCGATGGTTTGATAATTACTCAAGCGACCGGCGACTTTCATACTCAAATTTTTGGCGATCCCCATATCGACCAAACGATGCAACAATTCGACCCGCACCGGATTGCTTTGACTGTTTTGCCTCCAACCGATTTCCGACAGGCGGCTATTCATCGTCATCTTCAGCGATTTCAATTCCTGAAACATGTCTTTGATAAGCTGATCGTTCGCACTGTTTTCGCGGGCGACCGGAACGGACTCTTCGACCCGCGCCGACATCACCGTTTTCTCATGAACCGCAGGTACCGGCTCGTCGGGAATTTCCTCTATTTTTGCCGATACAGCCGGCACTGGCTTCTTTACCGGATCGGGCCGCAAACGACGCGGACGATTTATTTGCATTTTTTCCGCATAACCCAAATATTCGTCAAAATCCCGACGCAACGAACGCGGAGGTACCGAGCCGTCCGCTCCTTTTTTTCGAGTGCTGCTAATAATCTGTGCCGATTTGTTTTCAGCCGCAAAATCCTGTAACGGGGGCTGTTTGACTTCGGGGTTTTGAGCTTTCCGCTCAGCCGCATCCTTTTGCAATTTATTATGAATGAGTTGCTCGTCAAAATCGCGAGCAGCGACGATTTCCACGCCGCCATCGACCGAGCGATTAGACATGATGACCGCATCGGCACCCAATTCATCTTTAACCATGCGCATCGCTTGGCGAATGTCCGATGCAAAAAAACGTTTGATTTTCATTGTACTACCCCGTCAATTAGGCGCGTTGTCCAACCGTGGAAACCACTCTTATTTGGCGATCCTCAGGTATTTCATTGTAAGCTAATACATGCAAGCCTGAAATCGAATGACGGACGAAGCGAGCCAACCAGGGACGAACAAAGGACGAAACCAATAAAACCGGCACCTGTCCTTCCATTTCCATTTTTTGAGCACTCTCTTCCAGCGACCGATGCATTTGCTCGGCCAGTCCCGGCTCGATGCCGACACCGCCTTCACCCGCCGTCTGTAATGATTTATGCAACAATCGTTCCAACTCTGAATCCAAGGTAATAACCGGCAATTCCTGCTGTATCCCACTGATTTCATAAACGATTGATCGCCCAAGTGCCACACGGACCGCCGAGGTCAATATATCGGGATCTTGACTCTTGACGCCGAACTCCGCCAAAGTTTCGGCAATCGTACGAATATCCCTAATCGATACATGCTCTTGCAGTAAATTTTGCAACACCTTGACCACAACACCCAACGGCAATGTTTTTGGCACCAGATCCTCGACCAGTTTCGGGGCGACTTTCGCAAGATTATCGAGTAACTGTTGCGCTTCTTCGTAGCCGAATAATTCATGAGAGTTGCTTTGCAGTAAATGACTCAAATGCGTGGCAATGACAGTACCGGGATCGACGACGGTATAGCCCAACGTTTGCGCATGATCTTTCTGACCCGCATCGATCCAAACCGCCTCCAGACCGAATGCCGGATCGCGACATTCCCGGCCTTTCAACGAACCGAATACTTGACCGGGATTAATCGCCAATTCCAATTCGGGAAATATCTCCGCCTCGCCCATTGTTACGCCCATTAAAGTGATGCGATACATCGTCGGCGACAAATCCAGATTATCGCGAATATGCACCGTAGGCACTAAAAAGCCCAACTCTTGCGACAACTTTTTACGCACACCTTTGATCCGCGTCATCAGCTGCCCTCCTTGATTTTTGTCGACCAATGGAATCAAGCGGTAGCCGACTTCCAAGCCGATGATATCGACCGGCATCACATCATCCCAACCCAATTCCTTGACCTCCGGTACGGTTTGGCGAACATCGAGCTCCCGCTTGGTTTCGATACTGGCCAATACCTTCTGACGCCTGTCAATCATATAAGCAGAACCGGCCATCGAACCGGCCAGCAGAATGAATACCAAATTCGGCATGCCCGGAATTATGCCCAAAGTCCCCATTACACCGGCGGTGATATACAAGACTTTGGAATTTTCGAAAAGCTGCGCACTAACTTGTTGACCAATATCCTCGGTACCGCCTTTTACGCGCGTTACTACGATCGCCGACGCACTCGATAGCAATAGCGAAGGAATTTGAGCGACCAAACCGTCACCGATGGTCAACAATACATAGATTTCGCCGGCTTCCGCGAAACTCATCCCATGCTGACCGACGCCGATCGCGAGTCCGCCGATGATATTGACGAATAAAATAATGATACCGGCAACCGCATCGCCTCTGACGAACTTGCTGGCACCATCCATCGAGCCGTAAAAATCGGCCTCAGCTGCCACCTCGGCACGCCGCTCACGCGCCTGATCTTGAGTAATCAATCCGGAATTGAGATCGGCATCGATCGCCATTTGTTTGCCCGGCATCGCATCCAATGTAAACCGTGCGCCTACTTCAGCAACCCGACCCGCACCCTTTGTCACCACGACGAAATTGATCACAACCAAGATCAAAAAAACCACTAAGCCCACCGCGAAATTACCGCCGATGACAAACGAACCAAACGCTTCGATCACCTTACCCGCCGCCGCACCGCCTTGATGCCCCTCAAGTAAGACAATTCGTGTCGATGCCACGTTTAATGCCAGCCTCAATAAAGTCGCCACCAATATCACCGTTGGAAACACCGAAAACTCCAACGGATTCAGCATATAAATGACGACCAGCAGAATAATCAGCGAAAAAGCAATATTGAACGTGAAAAACAAATCCAACAAAAATGGCGGTAACGGCAGGACCACCATCGCCAAAATCATGATGATCAGCAGCGGCGCGCCGAGTCCGGAGCCGCTTATCATTTTTAAGGTGTTTAAAATTCGGGTAAGATCCATGTTTTAGTCTTGGTAATAACTCTCGGCGTAAATAAATATTGATAGCGGCAAGCAGGAAGCCAAAGGTTGGCAACCCCGGTTAAGGCGGATTAGATGTGGCATTCGCTTTGCTGAATATGCATTTAAGGATTTGGTCATAAATAACTTCCCTATTTTTGGAGGGTTCGGTTGCTCGATTGGCAGGTGTCGGCGGCAGGGCAGATTTTTGCTCCTCGGCAATTGCTCCTGCATTGCTCTAATACACGCCATCCATGGCGTAATGCAAAATCTGCATTCACCGCCGTCAAGCCTACATGGAAGTATTCACCCAGCACCTAAATTCCATAGTCCGCTGGCTATGGTTAACTATACCTTTCACACTTCAAATTTCGGCAGTGCCCGAGGAGGCGACTGGGTGTCCGATAAAGGCTTTGCCAGCATGGAGCTGGCATAGAGCCTACATGGACGTATTCACGGCGTCCTGTCAAGCGAGTCACCGAACCCTCGACAAGCTAATAGCCCCATTTTCGCAAAAGCCTAAGGAAACACTTATCCAGTGGCTTCCTGGCCGGGGAGCTCAATCGCCTTCGAACCGCAGAGCGGTTCGGGCTGCACATTCCCACGCAGAGCGTGGGAACGATGAAAGGGCTTGTGTTAGCGTTGGCGGTGCTGCCATGGTACGCATAGCGTACCCTACGTGACTCACCCTTCACCTTTCACCTTTCACCGCTATCTGCTAACCACTGTCTGCTTACCAGCCCCCAACTACTCTTTTCGAAACTCCTCAGGAATCGGCAAATCTTGCGGCGGCAACGGCTCGTCCCAACCGTAAGCCTTGGCTGTTTTTAACTGATACACATAGGCCAGCACCTGCGCGACCGCCAAAAACAGGCCTTGCGGAATCTCCTGTTTCAAATCAGTGGAGTAATACAAAGCACGCGCCAAAGGCGGTGCAACCAATAGCGGCACATTCGCACCGGCTGCCAAATTACGAATTTGGGCCGCAATCAGATCGGTACCTTTAGCAATGACCTTCGGCGCAGAAGACGAGTTTTGATCGTATTGCAATGCCACGGCAAAATGCGTCGGGTTGGTAACAATGACATCGGCATAAGGGACTTCCTCCATCATGCGCCGTTGCGACATTTCCATTTGTATTCTGCGCTGACGCCCTTTGATTTCCGGATTACCTTGAGACTCCTTCATTTCGTCACGCACTTCCTGGCGAGTCATTTTTAACTTTTCATGATGATCCCAGAGTTGATAAGGTAGATCGACCATCACGATTAAAATCAATGACGCACTCAACACCAAAAAACCGAGACCGATATGAAACAAGGCATGCTGAACAGCCTGCCCCAAGGGCTCCGCACTCAACCCGAGAAACTCGTTCAAAAACGACTTATATAAGATCATTGCAACGCCGAACACCAACAAAAACTTGATCAGCGCCTTCAACAACTCGATCAACCCTTGTTTCGAAAACAAACGAACCAACCCCTTGATCGGGTCGAGTTTTTCCAGCTTCGGCGTCAACGCTTCCCAACTGAACACCCATCCGCTCAGAATTAAAGGCCCAATCAACGCCGCGACAACCAAAACCGCCAAAAACGGCGAGATAAGCCAGAAGGCATCGAGCAAGGCCTGCTTAAAAAATTTAATTGGGCTTTCGGGCGCGAAAATAACTTCCCTGCTCAATTGAAACTGGGTTTGCATGATCTCGATCATACCTTGCCCGATGTATCCGCCCATGAATAACAGTAATACCGAGCTGGTGACCAGCATCACTAAAGTATTAAGCTCCCTGGACCTTGCGACTTGACCTTTCTTTCGAGCATCGGCAAGCCGCTTCGCCGTGGGTTCTTCTGTTTTATCCTGACCGGTATCTTCTGCCATATCGACCTGCTACAGACGCAGCACCTGCTCTAGAAGCTCATAACCTTCTACCATGACGCCAGTGAATTGTTGAAGCATAGTCGGCAAGGTCAGCCAGATCAGCAACAAGCCTAGCATCAACGTAACCGGAAAGCCCACCGCAAAAATATGCAACTGCGGCGCGGCGCGGGCCGCGACGCCGAAACTGACATTGACCATCAATAAACTCGCCATGACCGGCAAAGCCAATAACAAACCCGAGGCAAACAAGCGACTGCTCCATGCAATAATCGACCAGATTTCGGCTTGTTCCAACCCATCGACCGCAATCGGCACGGTATTAAAGCTATCCAACACCATGCTAATCAACATCAAATGCCCATCTAAAACAAAAAAAATCAGCGTACTGACGATAATATAAAACTGTGCCAACACCGGAATTTGCTGGCCGCTTTGCGGATCAACCATCGATGCAAACCCCAAACCCATGCTATAAGCGATCGTTTGCCCGGCAAATACTACGACGCCAAAAACCATCTGTATGATGAAACCGCTCACCAAGCCGATTAAAATCTGCTGCATCGACACAGCCAAACCCTGATAACTCAACATAGGAACATCGGGCAATGGAGGCAGCAAAGGCATGACGACCAAGGTCAAACCCAGTGCAATGACTAACCTCACCCGAGGCGGCACGCCTTGCATGCTAAACAACGGCGCTGCGACTAGCATCGCGCCGATGCGCATCAACGGCCAAATAAACGATGCAACCCAATTCAATAATTGAGCTTCGGTAAAATTCAATCGCTTACCCAATCATTTCAGGAATATCACGAATCAATTGCTGAAAAAAATCCAAGTACATTTGCAGCATCCAGGGCCCCATCGTCATCATCACGATACCGATCGCGATGAGTTTGGGAACGAAGGTCAACGTCATTTCATTGATCTGAGTGGCGGCTTGAAACATCGCGATAATCAAACCGACTATCAATGACGGCAATAGCACCGGCGCGGTCAACTTAACCGCCACCCACATCGCTTCCTGGCTCACCGTATAAATCGTTTCCGGAGTCATCGCTCTCTCCTACTCCTTTTTGATTAAAAACCGTCTAAGAATAAAAGGTATGGGATGTGTCTATCGAGGACCGCCGAGAACCCGTCCATGGAGGCTTGACGGCAGCGTTCGAACGCCAAAGGATGGCGTGAATGCAGATTTTGCATGGAGCAAAAATCTGCCCTGCTGCCGACATCCTCGCTAGCCACACCCCATACCTTCATAAAGCCAACTAATTTTTGAGTATAAAGGAAGTAATGATCAAGCCACATAAAAACTGGCCGCGAGCATTTCCATGATCAGAGACCACCCGTCTGCCATCACGAACAGCATTATTTTAAAAGGCAGCGATATAATCATCGGCGACAGCATCATCATACCCATCGACATCAATACGCTAGCAACCACTAAATCGATCACCAGAAAAGGGAGAAAAATCAAAAAACCGATCTGGAAAGCCGTCTTCAATTCGCTGGTCACATAAGCCGGTAACAATACCGAAAATGGCACATCGTCGACCGATTCGACTTCTTCGTGACCGGAAATCCTGAGAAACATTTCAAGATCGGACTCGCGTGTCTGCCTAATCATAAATTGCCGAAAAGGCACTGATGCATTCTCGACAGCGGTCAACACATCGATCTTTTCCTCGAGATAAGGCTGAATCGCATCGCGATTGACCTTGTCGAATACCGGCGCCATGATGAAAAACGTCAAAAATAACGATAAACCCAATAAGATTTGATTACTCGGCGCTTGTGCGGTCCCTAAAGCCTGACGCAACAGTCCCAAAACAATCATGATCCGAGTAAACGAAGTCATCGTCAGTAACAAGGACGGTAAAACCGTCAACATTGTCATTAACGCGAGGATCTGAATTGTTACCGAATACGTTTCGCCGCCCTGTGCGTTAGTCGTAACCGTAAATGCCTCGACTCCAGTGGCATGCAGCGGCATCGGCAAAATAACGACGAATACGAAACCGCACATCCGCAAAGATTTAGCCATTGCCGCGCCTCTTCATCGCTTGCACCAACTTTTGTGAAAACACGCTAGGGCCACCTTGTTCGCCGCGATCGCTAACCAGGCGATCCTCGCCATCTAAGACCAATAACGCCTCTATCCTTCCCGGCGTGACGCCCAAGACCAGTTGTTTATTACCGACCTCCAGCAAAACGACTTTTTCGCGCATGCCGAGGGACAAGCCGCCCAGCACCCGCATTTTCGCTTCACCGCCAACCGGCAACCCGCTTAATTTGCGTAACGACCAAACAAAAACCCCAAAGATTCCCAATACGAAGATAAGCGCCAGGCCCCATTGCAACACGTCTTGAAAACCCACATTTTTGACCGCAACTCCGGATACTTCGGATACGGGCGAGGCAAAAACCGACGGAAGGTATGCGTAAAACAAAACGCTTAAGATAAACCTAACCATCAACGAAGCTTTTTAACCCGTTCGGTTGGGCTGACTACATCAGTCAAACGAATCCCAAACTTATCGTTTACCACGACCACTTCGCCATGAGCAATCAGGGTACCATTGACCAGAACATCCATCGGCTCGCCCGCAAGACGATCTAACTCGACCACCGAACCTTCGTTCAATTGCAATAAATTCCTGATGCTCACCTGAGTCCGGCCGATCTCCATCGACATGGTCACCGGAATATCGAGGATGATATCCATTTGAATCTCATTGCCGGGCTCGCGCATCTCACCCGCTTCATGGGGTTGGTTATCGAATCGATCGAACGATGCAGTCTCGACATGATTGCTATTTTTGCTGCCCTTTGTTTCGGCTTCGGACTCGGCCTGCTCGTTCATCGCAGCCGCCCAATCGTCACCTAAATCCGAATCGTCTTGTTCACTCATTATTACTATCTCTGCTTAAAACTATTTCCTAAATCCCATCTTTGCTCTTTCCCAAGCTCCAGCCCTCATCGTTATATACCTTTCGCACTTCAAATTTCGGCAGTGCCAGAGGAGGCGCCAGGGTGTGCGGCCCTCACCTAACGCTAGGTGATTTGCGTAGGGTACGCTGTGCGTACCATGGTAACCCCGCGATGTTCATGTGCCAACCGGTAAATGTCAACGTAGTTGTCGCATGAGTTGAAAATTAATGAACGCTAATGTCGGTATTTTTTTCCGCATTATCGATCGGTTTATCGGGATTTAAACAGGCTTCTGCCTGCCAATCCCAGTTTCGGGTATCACGACTCCAGCGCTCCGGTTTTTTGGCCTTAGCGGCCTCGTAAACAGCTTGACGTTGTTTCAAAATCGCCCGGTCTTCGCCCGTATGACGTTGCTCAGGTGTGACATATT
>JAHJSQ010000128.1 GCA_018830325.1 Gammaproteobacteria bacterium | reverse complement strand
GGCTTCAAGCCGTTGTTCCCGAGTCCAGTCTTTAGGACGTTGTTGTTTCATAGTCTTTGTAATTGAAGTAGATCGTGTCCGTTTAAGCCAGCCTTTCAGTGTAAACACGCTGATATTCAATTCTTCGGCAATCGATTGAATACTTTTATCACCGCGTTGCAATACTTTGCTCAGGGCTTGCTCTTTAAATTCTTCACTATAACGGGTTTGCATTTTTTTACCTCTATAAAATTTTAGAGGCGACAACTATCCTGACACAGGGGGAACGTGCGATCGATTGCAGCAATAACGGCATTGTCATTACCGGTTTGGCCGATACCGACCATGCCATCATTTATGCCAATGATGCATTTTTGAAAATGACAGGATACTCTCTTAATGAGTTGATGGGGAAAAATTGCCGGACTTTGCAACGAAACGAGCGAGACCAACCCGAGCTTGAGAATTTACGAAAAGCTTTGAATGCCGGCGTCGATGGCTATGCGATTTTGCGCAACTATCGAAAAGACGGCAGTTTGTTTTGGAACGAAGTCTATATCTCGCCGATCCGCGATAACCGAGGCAAAATCACCCACTATATCGGCGTGCAGAACGACGTGACGCAACGCTGCGAAATGCAAGCTTCGCTCACGAAAAGTGAAGCTAAGCTGCGCGCGATATTCGAAAATGTTTTTGATGCGGTGTTGATTATCGATGAACAAGGCGTGATTGAAAATGCCAATCCGCCTGCCGAGAAGTTGTTTGGTTATCCCGCCTCGATAATGGCGGGTTTGGCAATCTGTGACATGCTGGTCGACGAAAAAAATAACAGGGCTGATATTCAGCTCGATTATTTGCTCAGCGATGCAAAAACCTCCTCTGTCCGCAGAAAAGAAATATATGCTCGCAAGCGGAACGGCGCGATTTTTCCGATATCTCTCGGTATCAGCGAGTTCACTGTCGATCGGCGTTTTTTTATCGCGGCGATTCATGATTTGACCGATAACAAGCGCGCCGAAAAAGCGCTTCGAACCAGCGAAGAACGATACCGGACTTTATTCGAAAACTCCGTTGAAGCCATCTTCGTCAATCGCGGGGGAGACCGCATCGAACAAGTCAACCAGGCCTGTCTTAAACTCTGGAAAGCCGACCGGCCCGAAGAATTATTGGATAAGCATCCGCTGAAGCTATTTCATCCGGATTATCATGAATTGATAAGGGCGCGCATTCATCATTCCATGGTCAATAAGGCGATCAATCCGTTTATTGAAGAAAAAATCGTCCGGCTCGACGGTACGTTTGCCGATGTCCTGGTGTCGACCGTACCTTTCACCGATGAAAAAGGTCCGATGATTTTTGTCGTCGTAATGGATATTACCGAACGAAAAAGAGCGGAAGCCGAATTGCAAGCGAATAAAAAGCAGTATCAGGACTTGTCGAATCATTTGGAATTGATTAGGGAAGAGGAAAGAGCCCGTATCGCCCGCGAGATTCATGACGAACTGGGCAGTTTTCTGACGGTACTAAAAATGGATCTCAGTTGGCTTGATAAAAGGCTATGTCCCGACAACGGCAAATACCGGGAAAAAATCGGAGTCATGAACCGGCAAATCGAAGAGGCGATTCAGGCCGTAAAAAAAATCATAACCGACCTTCGCCCGAGTATTCTGGATTATCTTGGATTGTTGCCCGCGATCGAATGGTTGGCCGAGAATTTTCAGCAGCGATCGGGTATCGATTGTCTGTTGGCAATGCCGAAAGCGGATTTACGATTGGACCCGGACCGCAGTACAGCGGTTTTCCGTATTGCCCAGGAAGCGTTGACCAATATTATCCAGCACGCCGAAGCCAGTCGGGTTTCAATTATTGTCGAGGCAGACGATCAAAATCTGTTGATGACGATAAGCGATAACGGGCGGGGCGATGCATTACAACAAAGTCTTTTAAACGACGACTTCGGTGTTCGAGGCATGCAGGAGCGGGCGCGATATTTCGCGGGCGAGTTGACCATTCAAAGCGATCCCGGGCAGGGGACTCTCATTAAATTAACGTTGCCTATCAGGCCAACAAAATCGGAAAACAGTCATGATTAGAGTAATCATTGCCGATGATCACGCGATCGTCAGAGAGGGATTGAAACAAATCCTTTCCGATTTTTTCGATATGGAAGTGTCCGGCGAGGCCGCGACGGGCGATGAGGCGTTGAAGATAATCAGAACCAACGGCTGGGATGTTTTGTTGCTGGATATCGCGATGCCGGGCAAGAACGTTCTGGAATTAATCAAATTGGTCAAATTAGATACGCCGAACAAGCCCATTTTGGTATTGAGCATGTACCCGGAAGATCAATACGCGATAAGAGTATTGCGTGCCGGGGCCGACGGTTATTTATGCAAGGAAAGTGTGCCGGAACAATTGGTCGAGGCGATTCGAAAATTAGCGCAAGGCGGAAAGTTTGTCAGCGCAAGCTTAGCGGAACAGCTTGTCAGGAATTTGCACGAGACCGAATCGAAACCGTTGCATTCCTTACTGACCGATCGCGAATATCAAGTCTTTCTTGCCATAGCTAGAGGCGAACGCCTCACCGAAATCGCCAAGGCGATGTCGCTCAGTATCAAGACCGTCAGTACCTATCGAACCCGGTTGCTCGGCAAAATGAAGATGTCTTCCAATGCTGAAATTATCCGTTATGCGATTGAAAATCGCTTGTTGAACGAAGGTAAAGGACAGGGCAAAAAATGACTTTTCCAAAGGGTTCTTATGCCTTGGATCGTCATTATTCATAAAATACTCTGCAGGGCGGGTTATTTAACCCGTCCCAAACGTTTTGTTTTGGTCTAAACATTTCGGCTTGTCTAGGCCACGGTCGAAAAGCTTCCGCTACTGCTCACGCCTCTTACCTCCATCCATGTAGGTAATGTTTTGGACGGGGTTGCAAGCCGCGCCCTGCCAAGTATCTACGATTTCACGCTCTTTCCCAAGCTCCAGCTTGGGGAAGATACCCCGGAAGCTCCCCCTTCGACATGCTCAGGGCAAGAGCTTCCTGAGACCGACACAACCTCCGCACATTCTCAATCAACCCCGACTCGCTCGTTCAATCTTTCTTGATTGCCGGGAAGCTAGAGCTTCCTGAACTGGAGCTTGGGTCACAGCATATTTTAGTTTTTGCGACTACGACTGGCCCCTGCTCGGACACTTGGCTTCGGCAAGCTGAAGCATCTTGCTAGTCAAGTAACTTAATGAAAGCAGCCTATAAGAAAAATCCTACAAACTACTTCGTTTATCTTGCTTTTTTTTAAAGAAAGTCTCCGATTATATCAATGGGTATAAAACCGTATATTAGGCACGGTTTTCCGTTCGCGAGGCACTATGCACTATCCTACGAAGCTAAATTACGATGACATGGCTGTTTTGTTGGACATCCATGAAGACTTGATGACCTGGAATACCGATGAGTCCTTGGTATTGCAAAAGCTTTGCGAAAAACTGCAGTCGGCTTTTAACTCATGCCTGATCTGGGGCGGATCGATCGACGAAGATGCGCAATTGATTATCAAAGGCGCCGCCGGCGAAGGTTCGGAGCGGATTAGAGGCGCCATTCTTAACGATGTCAAGTCATCCGATTATCGGCCGATCAGGGAATGCATCGAGACGCTTTTGCCGATTACCGTGCAAAACGGGTTAATCGAATTCCATAGTCAAGTATTCGAAACATTACCGCCGGATATTCGCACGGCACGCTTCGATTTGTATCCGTTAACGTCGGAATCGCAGTGCGTCGGCTTGCTTGGCATAAGTGCGAAAAGCTATAAGAACCGGAATCAATATCCGAATACGCTGTTTCAACTGACGGCTCAGCACGCAGGATTCGCTTTGGGTATGTTAAAGACTTTCGTCGCCAAGGATAAGGCACAAAATAATTTAAAACTTGCCGCTGCCGTATTCGATAGCTCGTTGGAAGGCATATTTATTACCGATACCAACGGTACAATACTAGCCGCCAACGATGCGGTAACGCGTATTACCGGTTATGCTCCCTCCGAGTTGATCGGCCAAAATCCTCGTATGCTAAAGTCCGATCGGCACGGTAAAGACTTTTACGTAGCGCTGTGGGCGGCGGTTTCCTCGCAAAACCAATGGGAAGGCGAAATCTGGAACAAACGCAAAAACGGCGAAATTTTTCCGGAGTGGCTGAGCATTTCCGCCATTAAAAACGAGTACGGACAAGTGGAAAATTACATTGGCATTTTTATCGACATTTCCAAGCAAAAAGAAGCGGAAAACCGCCTGACGTATTTGGCCTATCACGACAAGCTCACCGGCCTGCCGAACCGCGATCTGTTCTACGATAGATTAAATACCGCGATTCTGCAGGCAAAACGCCATCAAGTTGAAATTGCGGTCTTGTTTATCGACCTCGATCATTTCAAGTTCATCAACGACACATTCGGTCATACCTCGGGCGATATCGTGCTGCAACAAGTGGCGGCGCGATTAACAATGTGTCTGCGCGAAACCGATACGTTGGCACGCATGGGAGGCGATGAATTTACGGTCGTATTACAAGATTTCGACAATCGGGGCGATGTAGAAACGACCGCGCAACGAATTCTTAAGTCGTTAAGCGCACCGTTAATCTTGGAAAATCAGGAACTATATATTTCAGCGAGTATCGGCATTAGTTTTTTTCCCGAAGACGGCGGCAATCCTGCCTTATTGATGAAGCACGCGGATACCGCGATGTATAGCGCGAAAAACAGCGGCAGGAAGTGCCTGCATTTTTTTCGATCGAGCATGGAAGGTTATTCGCTGAAACGTATCGAAATGGAGCAGCAACTTCGTCAGGGTTTGGAGCGAAACGAATTTAAATTATATTATCAACCGCAAATCAATCTTGAGAACGGCCGCATTATCGGTGCCGAAGCCTTGATCCGCTGGCAGCATCCCGAAAAAGGCCTATTGCCGCCTAGCCAGTTTATTGCTATTGCCGAAGACACCGGGTTGATAGAGCCGATCGGCGAATGGGTATTGCGAGAAGCGTGGAGTCAGCGTCAAGGCTGGCACAGGTCCGGTTGGGAAGATTTTAGAATCGCGGTCAATTTATCGGCCCATCAATTCGATCGGATCAGTCTTGTTAAAACAGTCGCCGACGTTTTGGGCGAATCCGATATCGACCCTGCTATTTTGGAATTGGAATTGACCGAAACCGTTGCGATGCAGGATGTCGGTAAAACCTTAAATATTTTGAATGAGCTAAAAAAGTTCGGTGTGCAACTGTCGATCGACGACTTCGGAACCGGTTACTCGTCGTTAATGTATTTACGGCAATTTCCGATCGATCGCCTAAAAATCGATCGTACTTTCGTCGCCAATATTGCCCATAATCCAAACGAGGCAGCGATTGTAGTCGCGATTATCGCGATGGCACATAGCATGGGGTTGGAGGTTATCGCCGAAGGGGTGGAAACTAAAGGTCAATTGAGTTTTTTAAAGATGCACGGCTGCAATGAAGCGCAAGGTTATTTAATGGGGAAGCCGATGTCAGGACCGGCATTATTCTCACGGTTACAACAGGAAGCGCGCTGAACGGTCGTATACCTTGTAGGGTGAGAACGTATCTTCATGCGGCATTTAGGGGCCTATTCACGCTTAGGTGTGAACGATTCCGGGCGATTCGTGCTTGTTGCCCCGAACCGTTCACAGGATGTGTTGATAGAGATTATTTTTTGTCTTCTTCCTCAGTCGGTGTTTCGACGGTAGTCGGCTTTTCTTGGACTGCTGGGGCCGCTTTTTCCGGCTCGGCGATCGGTTCTTTTGTTTCGGCTGCGGGCTGCTGCGAAGATGCTTCGACTTCCGGTTCGGCTGTTTTTTCCTCGGGAGTTGGTTCCGGTTTCTCCTGCACTTTCAACGACTCGACAAAATCGATAAACCAATGGTGTGATTTCATGTTATCGAGATCGGAATCGGCGAGAATGTCGTCGACCGACGGCAAACTGCCATGGTCGCGTGAATCTTCCAGTGCGCTCAAGCACGCTTCTTGGTCGTTGCGTAGCGCATAAATACAAGCCAGATTATAGGATGCCGAACCCGATTGTATAAGATTCGCCTCTTGAAACAACGCTAATGCATTGTCGTACAAGGAGTCTTTCGGTGCTGCACCTTTTAGTCGTGCCAAGTCCATATAGACGACGCCGCCGTCGATTGCCGCGCCCAATGAATCGGCATTGATCATGCGGCAAAATGAAAATTTTTCGATAGCCTCCTGGTAAAGTTTGACAGCTTCGTCGCCGGTTTTCGTTTTGGCTTGATGCAGCAGTGCAAAACCCCAGTTGTATAAGGTTTCGGTAAACAGTAGATCCTTATCGATCACTTCGCTAAACCCTTTATAAGCGCTGTCGAAATGGTGATCTGCCTCAGCGCCTTCTCTTTTCCGCGCTTTATTGACATGACTGATGGCCGCTTTTAATTTGGATTTACGAAAAAAAGATCCGATCATAAAAATATCCTCGCTATGTTTGTGCGTTCGCATCCCAAAAACCGTTAGGCGGGCGACGCTTCGTTATAAATGATATAGAATAACAGCTTGATTTTTCGACTACATCATTAATTTATCGCGATTGGTAATTATTCAGCATAAGTCATGTATGAGAAGGTGCCTGACACCAACCTACCGCATGCGCTGAATAGTTACCGCGATTGCGATTAATTCAATTCTATCTTGAATATTCGATCTTATGACAGCTACGCTAACAACTGCCGATCACGAACTTGCCAAAGCTAAACTTAATCTCGAGACCTCGCAAATCCCCTGGCGGGAGTTGCAGCGTTTTTTCGCATCGGGCTTGGCGATTCACGTCTCAGAAGGTTTGGACTTGGTCGAGGCGGCCTATCAAATAGCCTCAGACAATAAAGACCAGGTCGAGCAGTGGTTAAATTCACGACAAGTCGGACAGGTCTCCGATCAACAAGCCTTAACGTGGTACCAAGCAAACACTGAAGTATGGGCCGTCGTCGTCAAGCCCTGGATATTGGTTCAAGAGTAATTTGTAATGCGCCTCGCCTTGATCGGGTCTCAGGTACAGTTTTATCCTAACGTTCATGAAGGCCTGGCCATCGCCCCGGCAAATGAAAGTTCTCTGGTGGGGAGGGTGCGGTCACTCGCCCGACAGGACGCCGTGAATACGTCCATGTAGGCTCGACGGCGGCTGTCCCTGCCGCCGACGCCTGTCGATCGAGCAACCGCACCCTCTCCGGAACCGGCATTGCCAGAGCGGAGTTTTGCATATCGAAAAATTAGATAATGAATCAAAATTTACGATCTTTCACAGTAAAAAAAGCATTTCACCATGAAGATCATGAAAAATAATAGTTTTAATTCAATAACTTGTCATTCGTTTGTGTGCTACTTTCGCTCACCCGAAAAGTTAGCTGGAATGTTTCGGTAATCTGTTGAAATACTTCGTTAACTTCATGTGCTTCATGGTTAAACTGCCGAATTTAGGTTTATCTTTGCCGTCTGTATTCTTCATTAACCAACCGGTTTTGGGTGCTTATTCCTGCTTAACAAAACCGAGTTATAAAGATTCTGAAAAACCAGATAGCAAACCGGGCCTAAGACTGCAAGCGGGGAAACGTATTCCAGAGCGATCCAGGACATAAACATCGTATTCTTTTGGCCTAACGACTGGCTGCCTTCCACGGCGTAATTTACGCCGCCTACATAATGGCCTATCAAAAAATTGAATCCGCATGTAAGCAGCGAAATAAGAGCAATCTTTCCGAGCATCAGAGATGGAACGTGGTGGCTGTACAAATAATCGGAAGCCTTTGCCGTGGCGAGGTAGATAACCAATAGCCAAATCAAAAACGGCAGCTTGTTAATCTTTGTGAGTTTATTCGCCAACTGAATGCGATACGCTCTAATGAGTTGGGCTAAAACCAACGGTACGCCGACGACCGTCATTGTCGCCAGCAACATGTTGCCGGGGTTAATGTTACGCTCTCCGGGATGAATGAAATCCAAGATAAACGGTAATGACAGTGCGGCTAATAAATTTGTCGTGACCACGGCGGTAATTACATAAGTCACACTTTTGTTTAGCAATCTAATTACCATGGGCGCTGCCGTCGCGGTCGGCGTGGCGATCAACAAAAAAGCGATCGTTGCCAGTTCCCCGTCCAAGTTCTTTATTAGCCAATACGCGGCAATACTCGTCCCGGCCATGACTAAGCATAGTTTCATCGCATGGCTATAGACGGCCGCATCCCTTGGAACGCTGGCTTTCAGCACTGGAAAGAATAACATGATCATCAAAAGATACTTGATTAAAAATGAGAATTCATGCCCTCGGTTATAGATAAAACCGGCGGCAATCGCGCCAACTAGATAAAGTGAATTTTTATTCATCGATTATGACATTTCATACTGAGCCATTGCCGAACCTGTTTGTTTCCGCTTATTTTCGGGCTATAGGAGGATAAGCCGGCAAGACCAATAGTCCTGCCAGCAGCACCGCGATTGCCGAGCCAATAAAAAGACCGAAGCTGTCGACTCCGGCATCGATCAACAAGCCGAACAGCCAAGGCGATACGGAAGAGGCGAGAACCATCAACGACATCATCATCGAGCGAATCGAACCTTGCTTGGCGGTGTCGTACACTTCGGACCAAAGCGCACTGATGACGGTATTCATCATGCCGATCGAAATGCCCAGAAAGCTCATGAATAATGGCGCTACCCATAGTCCGTCAAGACACGCTAAGCTAATTAACGATAGAAACAACGGTAGCATAATATAAGGCAACAAACGTTTTGCACTGAAATTATCAACCAAGATGCCCGACAGCATCGAACTTAGCCAATGCAATATACCGTAAGCCACGAAGCTGCCGGCCAGCCAGGAAGGACTCCAGCCTTTTTGCGCCAAAATGAAGCCTTGTTGGATAAAAATGCCGGTTAGCATGAAAGGGCCAGATAATACCGCCGGCAAGGTTGACCAAAACCGCCAGTCCTTGAGTACTTCAAGCCGGCCGGAAGATTTGCCCGAGTTTGAATGATCGGAGGGTATCTGTTCTTCCTTAGAGCTTGTCTTCGAAAAGCGCAAAAACCAATAGGTCAACGGCAAATAAAGCAGCGGAATGCTCAGTGCCCATACCAGCCAACTTTGCCGCCAGCCGAGCAGTGCAATCAATGACACCGCAAGCGCAGGCATGATGACTTCTCCTGCCGGAACGCCGCTCAGCGCGATACTGATAGCCTTGCCTCTATTTTCATTGAACGAGCGTGCCATTGTCGTTTGCGCAGTCAAGGGCATCAAGCCCTGTCCGGACAGTCGTATTAGAAAAAAACCGATGGCTAACGCCGGTGTTGAATTGGCGAAGGACAGCGACAGGCAGGCCGCCATCAGTGTGACGGCAATTAGCGTCGCTACGAAACCGATACGCCATTTGTCCAATAAGCCGCCCAATAGCATGATGCATGAACCGCTCGCGACCGTGGCCAAGGCATAAATTCCGCCGTAGCGGGAAGCCGAAAGGCTCAGTGTTTGCTGGATATCGGTGCCGTACCAACTCAAAAAAAACGACTGTCCGAGATTCCCCCAAAAGACCGTGAAAAACCCAAACCCCAAAAGAGGCCATTGCCGCCCAATAAACGGTAAATATCCTGACACAGTTATCCTCGTCGCCGACTGAATCGAAGCGCGTATTTTACCAGAAGGGGAGCAATGAGACGCCCTAGCGGAGCAGCGTTATAGTTCGATTCATCCTATAAAAATCATTTCGTCCACGAAAATCACAAAAATATTTAAACCTAGAAAGAGCTGTTGGCATGTGTTGTAGACCGTTCGTGCTGAGCCAAGTCGAAGCATGAAGGGTCTACAACACTTTCACCGGCTTGGTGAAGTCTCAAACTACCGTTCACCCTTCGACTCCCGAAACGGTAATGCCCGGTCGGTCGCATATTCCCGTAATGTGCATCCAATAAAATATTCGCGCACCAAAATCAAGCGCCGGCTATGATCCAACAGGTCCAGTCCCTCAATCACGGTCGGTATCGTCACGCGCTTCAGTGTTTCAAATTCACTGCAAAAGTTTGCCAACATCGCATCGCTCGGGCGACTCTCCGCGAGATATTTTAGCGTCACTTTCCGATGATCTTGCTCGCGCACGGCGCGATAGAGCCGATACCAGCCTCTATCGTATTGACTTTCTTAAATACGATAACCGCCTATTTACAACAAAGTTTTCCACCGAAACTTGAAATAGAAGAATAGATTAGCAGAATCCGGTTGGTGGTAAGAAGCTTTTCGATTCGTAAGGAATGTAATTTGCTTGATTCATCCCAAAAATAAAATCGGCTGATTGCATGGCTTTAAGTTAAAGTAAAAAGCTGATCCCAAAGATTGTGTTCGTTACACGGAAAAAATTCATGAAGAACAAGTTGCAAATTGAAAAATTGGATGCCTATTTCGACGAAGTGCGAGATATCATTTTGAATAGACAAGACTGGATCAGCGGTTTACTGCCGGCTAGTACCGCAAACAACGTTCATGGTAATTATAATGACGCTTGGGTTCGCGATAATGTTTACAGCATCCTTGCTCCTTGGGGGCTAGCTTTGGCGTATCGAAAGTCCGGCGAGCCGAATGGCAAAGCTTATCTGCTGGAACAAAGCGTGGTTAAGTTAATGCGTGGACTCTTGGTTGCGATGATGCGCCAAGCGCATAAAGTCGAAATGTTTAAACAAACGCAGGACCCCCTCGATGCGCTGCATGCCAAATACGATCTAAAAACCGGCGAAGTGGTGGTCGGCGACAGCGAATGGGGGCATTTGCAGTTGGATGCCACGTCGTTATTTCTGTTGATGCTGGCGCAAATGACTGCATCGGGACTGCGCATCGTGTTCACGATTGATGAAGTCAATTTCGTGCAGAACTTGGTGCATTACATCAGCAGGGCTTACCGGACTCCCGATTATGGTATTTGGGAGCGCGGCAACAAAATTAACCGGGGTATCGCCGAGTTGAACGCTAGCTCGATCGGCATGGCCAAGGCCGCGCTTGAGGCGATGTCCGGCTTCAATTTGTTTGGGCCCATGGGTGGGCAAAACTCGGTCATTCATGTGATTAGCGATGATATCGCCCGCACCCGTAACGCGCTGGAATCTCTGCTGCCCAGGGAGTCCTTATCCAAGGAAGTCGATTCGGCGGTATTGAGCATTACCGGATTTCCGGCTTTCGCGGTTGATAATCAGGAATTGAAAAACCGCACCGAGGCCTTGATCCGTGAAAAACTCGAGGGCCGTTACGGCTGCAAGCGTTTTTTGCTGGATGGTCACCAAACCGAATTGGAAGACCCGAGCCGCCTGCATTACGAGCCGTATGAATTAAAGCAATTTATGGACATCGAATGCGAGTGGCCGTTGTTTTTTTGTTACCTGCTGCTGAATAATTTGTATGCGGGTAATAATTACGAGGCGGCGCAATACAGGGCTAAGCTGGAAGCGCTCTTAGTTGAACAAAACGGGCGGCAATTATTGCCCGAACTATATATCGTACCGAAGGAGGCGATCGACGCCGAAAAAGCTAATCCTCATAGCCAAACTCGGATACCGAACGAAAACATTCCATTGGTTTGGGCGCAGGGCTTGTTTATTCTCGGAAACCTGATAGAAGACGGGTTATTAGCGATCGACGACATCGACCCGCTCGGACGGCATAAAATCCGCGAGAAAACCTGCGATTGCACCTTGCAGGTTGCGGTGATTGCCGAGGATGAAACGATTCAAGCCGATTTGAAGGCATGGGGAATCGACACCCAAACACTGGCTGAAATTTCTCCGATCCAAATTCGCGACGCGAGCGAATTGGCTGCGGCCTATACGAATATCGGGCGCAATGATAATCATGGTTTAACCGGAAGACCGCTACGGCAATTAAGAACCTTGGCGACCTCCAGAATTTATTTGATGGCCAACGAACGTTTGGTGTTTTTACCCCAATTATTGAATCAAAAAGGCTTTTATCTAGCGATGGACAACCGTTTGCTGATTCAGCGCTTACGCTCGGAGTTGTCTTACATTCATAAGAATTGGGACGGGGCAACAGGTGATCCGTTATTTGTATTGGTTGTTAAATATAATATGCTCAGCGATGACGATCGTGATGTGTTGATCGAATTTATTCAAGAGCTGCAAAGCGGGCAAATCAACAGCACGCCTATTAAATTTGGCGAGCTATCGAAATTGGTCGAGAGCTCAAGTTATGAAAAAATTGATTATTTGCATGACTTCAAGTTTTCCGAGGCGTCTTGGGACAAGCCTCAGCGGCCTTGTTTTCTGGTCTTGCCGATCGATACCGAACCGCCGGAACCGCTGAATATTTTTGTTACGATCACCTGGGAAATCAGTGACGATCAAGCGTTGATCGAACAATTGACCGCAAGCGCCAATCTCTATGCGCAACTGGAAGCGCTTGTGTTACTGGCTGGGCGTCATGGTTTGGATTACGATACCGGGCTTAAGGATGCCGACGGCAATCCATGCAGGATTCGCGGCTTGCTCGAGGAGGTCTATATCCGTGCGGGCGATCTTGCGGTTTGGGATATCATTCGTCGCAGCGCGGGCTTGCTCGGTAAATACGATATCGATCTCGAACAGGCGGCTACCGAAATTTTAGTGCATCAGCATCAATTGACGGTAGGCCGAGCCTACAGCGGTAAGGCGACTTTGAAGCGCCCAGTCGACTCGTCGGAGATTCTGGAGATTATCCGTACTTACAATGATACTCACGACGCTAGTGAGCATATCATCATTCAGGAGCTGATACTGTATCTCGGCATGCTGATCAAGTACCACCCGGAACTATTTGCCGATATGCATACGATTCGTGTCGGGCATATTTTGCAATTGATTTTGGTGCGCCAAAAGAAGGACTCGAACTGTACCTTGGATCAGGCTTATAACGAAGTCTTGACTTTGCCGCCTTATCAGTTGATGCAAAAAGTCCGAGAGACCTTCGAGGATTTCACCAATACGCAATATCAATTCGAGCGAGTCGAAACGTTAAATTATGTCGGTCAATGCCAGGAATTGACTTGCGCGCGCTTTTCGCCAAAGATGGATCCTGAAAATTTCGGCGAAGCCGAAGACTGGTATAACTGGCGCGAACGCCAGGGCAGCTTGGGCCGGGAAAGCGAAAGTTTTTTTACGGGCGTTTGGGATATTTTGCATCACTGTCAAGGCTTGATGATCGGTGATAAACTCAGCAGCAAGAGACGATTGGATAGCGAAACGACGTTAGCGCAAATGACGTCGGGCGAACAAAGCTTCAAATTACATGTCAATCATTTGCTGAATAAGATTCAGGCGCCGGTCTATCGGCAGTTGACTGTCGAAGCCTTAAATGCAATGGCTTTCGTGTTTCGCGACAATCCGTCGATTAGAATCGAAGATACCTTGGTGACCGATATCATCATCGGTCACGCGGTCAGGCTTTGTTGGCTTAAGCTCCACCCGGAAGCTCAGGATAATTACAAAGAGTTCGTTTCGCTCGCTTGGCAGGCGTTTTATCAGCTGCCTCCGCATCAAGTCGCCAACGGTATGCTCGATGCGTTGATTTATCTACTTGAAAATAATAATCAAACAAAACAAGGAGATTCACAATGATTCTGGCAGGCGATATTGGAGGAACCAAAACAACCTTGGCATTATTGAGCAAGGACGAACAAGGCTTGGTTGCGTTGCAACAAGAACAAACCTTTAGCAGCATTGAATTTCCAGAGTTCGATGAGTTATTGGATAAGTTCTTACCGGCGGACGTCAAGGTGGATTCGGCGTGTTTCGGCGTCGCGGGGCCGGTTATCGGGCAACGTTGCGAGCCGACCAATCTGCCTTGGCAACTCGATGCGGAGACGCTGAAAAAAACTTTGCGCACTGATCGAGTCCGCTTATTAAACGACTTGGAGGCGATGGCGCTCGGCATGCTGTGTTTGGACCCGAAAGACTGGGTGGAGTTAAATCCTAACGCCAAATTACAAGCCGGAAATATGGCCGTGATCGCAGCGGGAACCGGTCTCGGCGAAGCCATATTGTATTGGGACGGTGCGCGCCATCATCCGATAGCGACCGAAGGCGGTCATTGCGACTTTGCGGCGCAAACCGTTCAGCAGGATCAGCTCTCGAACTTTCTGAGAAAAAAATACAACGGGCATGTGAGTTTCGAGCGGCTCGTTTCAGGCATGGGGTTCGGCAATATTTATGATTTTTTGGCAGAAAACCGTTTCGCTCCTCCTTGTCCCGCTGTTCCTGACTGCTCTCCGAGTGTATACGGCTGCGATCGTAATGCGATTATTTCAAGATTGGGCATCAACGGCGAAGATCCTTTGTGTACCGAAACCATCCGGATTTTTGTGGAGCTTTACGGTGCCGAAGCCGGTAATTTGGCCTTGAAGTCATTCGCGACCGGCGGGGTTTTTATCGGAGGAGGCATTGGTCCTAAAATTCGGTCGGCATTGGAGTCTGGCAAGTTTATCGAAGCATTTAAAGCCAAGGGCCGTTTCAGCGGTTTTCTAGATACCGTGTCGGTAAAATTGTCGCTGAATCCTCGTACGCCGCTGATGGGGGCGATCAGTTACTTCGGCTGAAGGATTCCCTGAAATATGGGCAAGACAACTTAGGATTTTGTTGCTCGATTGGCAGGTGTCGGTGCAGGGTAGTTGGCCGCCAAGTCTCTTACATATTCACCCCGAATATAAATTCCATAGCCCATTGGTCATGGTTAATCGTCTTTGAAAATTCATCCAGCACCTAAATAAGCCATGATATTGAATCATTGCCAATGATCTATGGAATTTAGGTGCTGGATTTAGGTGCGGGGTTCACGGCGTCCGAGCTTTATATTCTCAAAACGTTGGGTTATTTACGAAACTCCGAATACACATAATCGGTTTTTTTCTGAGGGGCGTGGCAGCCGAAACAGGATTTACCTCCATCGGTAACCAATCTTTCGGTTTTGCTGTCGCCGGCAAAGCCTTCGAAGCCCCAGCCGCCGGTGTCAGCAAACTTCTTGGCATCCTTGAGCATCACGCCGATCAGTTTTCTATCGCCTTCCTGTATCGTTTTATCTTTTTCGACATAGTTGAGCAGGTCGAAAACCAATACCGCTCCATCCTTGTATTTACCGGTTTTCAAGCCGTCTTCGGCTAATTTGTTGGCATAGATATGATGAATCCCCTGAAAGGGGTCTTCCAGTGCGTGTCCCGGTTGAATCAACATGCTCTTGGCGTGAAGCCAATTACGGTAGCCTTCGGGGAACGGGACCGCTTGTTCCGCTGCGAAACTGGCGGCGGCTAAAGAGCAAAGTACACCGGATAATACAATCGATAGACGTTTTTTCATGTGTTGACCTCCTATAAATTAGACAGGATCTTAGGATATGGCTGTAAATAACCTTCCGATTCTCCATTATTTTTACGCAGAATGTCACGGTCATTAAATTAAGCCGTCATGTAGGCTAAAGATTGCCGACATTCAGGTTCTTCCTCGTTCTCACCGCTCCAGCCTGGGAATGATAACGGTCTTGCTTCGGCAGCCAAGCCATGGGGCTGCGATCCGTAAGAGCCAGTTGTCCATGCCGGAATGACGGTTTTCCGTTAACTTAATGGCAGTGACACAGAGGCATAGTAGTCATTGGAGGAGATGTTTTTACCATATCCTTAATGATTTCAGTTCGAAACCATTAAGTTCTTTTTATGCTTATTTGAAGGCTTTGTCAAATAGTATTGAATCGCTATTATCTAGGACGGCTTTTGGGAATGAAAGCTTTAGTTTGAGATTTATACTATTATTTAATACGTAAAGCAGCTAACGCAGATAATTAGCCGTTAATATATTGAGTAGGTAGGGAAGGGTATGCCAAACATTAATAATTATTATGAAAGGTTGGTTGTTGACCAGCTTTGGAATATGGCTCAAAAGAGCAAGGAGCCGTTGACGCAGGATTTTATTGATGATGTTGCTTGTCTTGCATTGAATCGCTTGCCTGCCTGTTATGTGCGGAGTATGGTCGATAAAAGCTCTTATATTACCGATAAAACATATCAAGAGATGGAAAATGCGGTCACCGAAGCAATCAACCAGGCCATTGAACAAGTCCGGTTGAATCCCCGTGGTCAGCGTAATTAGCCTCATATCGTTCAAATGTTAATGGGAGGATCGTCAGCCCTTTTTCTGTCTTTTACGCTACGGCGCGGTCTGCCATGTCGGGTAAGTCGGAACTAAGGATTTTGTTATAAATAACGTCCTGGAATTATGCGCTTTGTTGAGGGTTCGGAAACTCGCTTGGCAGGACCCAGCCCCTAAATTAGTAAGACTATTAACCATGACCGATGGGCTATGGAATTTAGGGGCTGGGTGAATACGTCCGTGTAGGCTTGACGGCGGCTTTCCCTGCCGCCGACACCTGCCAATCGAGCTACCGAACCCTCCCAAAAATAGGGAAGTTGTTTACGACCAAATCCTAAGCACAGACTTCCCCACTGCTAAATCGCTACCAACCGCTTTCGGCGAGTCTAAACAGCGTAGCCCGGATGGAGTGTAGCGCAATCCGGGAAGTTCGTAGCCACGCCATTCCCGTATTCCGCTACGCTGCATACGGGCTGCGTGCTTTAATAGGTGTGGTGTGGCCGTTTTTAGCGGGTGTTTGGCCACTCTGCTAACGCTAGGTGAGGGGCGGCAGGGATGTTGTCATAGAGCCTACATGGACGTATTCGCGACGTCCTTTGACGGGCACCCTGGCGCCGAAATTTGATTGGCAAAGGGTGTATAACGATGAGTGCAAAGTGTGGCAACGAGAATTGCCGGGGATTGAAAGTTACAAACTGGAAAGGGATGTCTTCGTCGACACGTCCGTGTGTCGGATAATTAGCCGTTGGCTATATTATTTAGATAACGGTAACTTCTTCGGCTTGTGGGCCTTTTTGACCTTGAGTCACGATAAACTGAACTTTTTGGCCTTCAGTCAGGGACTTGAAACCGGAGCCCGCAATGTTGCGGAAATGAACGAAAACGTCAGGACCTTGGCCTTGCTCGATGAAGCCGAAACCTTTGTCAGCGTTGAACCATTTAACTGTGCCTGTTGTAGTAGTAGACATACTCAAAACCTTAAAAATAAAAATTAAATCATTTAGCCCTAAAGCGGACCGTCTAGCTAAGAAATAGTGAAATCTCTTAATGGCAGAACGTAACGAGGATCTACAGAAACAGAGCACTACAGAAAAAACGCCGTAACTAAAACATCAAAGACATATCGAATTTCAAGCTAAGATTATTCTATGCCTTATTTCCTCAAAGTCAACTGACAAAACAGCTACCGTCTAGAATCAATCGCCTTATCAGAGCAGGTGTTTTTTAATAGTCACTGAATTAACAAGAAAATTTCTTTATAATCGTGTGGACCTTACTGTCGATTAAAATTTTCAAGCATATGCCGAACCCCACCGCCTTTAGACAATTGCTTGCGCATCCCAACCGTTCGCTTGCTTCTTTATATAGTCAAATTGATCAACAAAAAAAACTATTGAAAATCGTTAGGGAGGTCTTGCCCGATCATTTGAAAGAGCGTGCTGCGCATTGTGTAATCGATCGAAATAAGCTGATGGTGTATGCCGATTCGGCTAATTGGGCTTCGCAACTACGTTTTTATCGCACAGCCATCCTAGGCGCTATCGATAAAATACCTAATCACCGGGTAGACATATTACAATTTAAAATCACCGAAGCGCTTCATCGCCAAGTTGAGCAGCAACCCGATCACCATGTGAATATACCCAGCGCAGCCAGTATTGCCGAAATTCGGCATAATGCCGAAGCCCGTGAAGACGACTCTTTAGCTTGCGCATTGTTAAAGCTGAGTTCTACATTAGAACGTTTGTCACAGGCGAGTGCGAAAAGCGAATTATCGAAATAGCATTTTTTGTACGCCGCCGTATTTTGGTTTTATCCTGCTTCGTTATTCGGCTTCTTCAACGCAGTGCCTAGCTTATTAATTTCAGTTATAATCGGTCAATTTTTTATATGGTCACTCTTAAAAAGCGGCGCTTTTATTTAGACAAAGCGAAAGTGGCTTTAGAGTCAAGGCCTTAAATACGGACAAAACGATTAAGGAGACGAATCGTTTTTTTATTATTCCCTGGAGCAACCGTGTCAAGCACAAATAACGACTTATTAACTTTTCAAGGGCTAATTTTAGCCTTGCAGGAATATTGGGCCCGGCAGGGCTGCGTATTATTGCAGCCGCTTGACCAGGAAGTCGGGGCGGGTACCTTTCATCCGGCGACCTTTCTTCGCTCGATCGGCCCGGAACCTTGGAATACCGCTTATGTTCAACCTTCGCGCAGACCTACCGACGGCCGTTTCGGGGAAAATCCGAACCGCCTGCAGCATTATTATCAGTTTCAAGTCATCTTGAAACCGTCGCCGGATAATTTTCAGGAATTGTATCTAGGGTCATTGCGTTATTTGGGCTTGGATCTGCTTGAACATGACATCCGCTTCGTCGAGGATAACTGGGAATCGCCGACGCTTGGCGCCTGGGGCTTGGGTTGGGAAGTTTGGCTGAACGGCATGGAAGTCACGCAATTTACCTATTTCCAACAAGTCGGTGGTCTTGAATGCAAACCGGTTACTGGTGAGATTACTTATGGTTTAGAGCGCATTGCAATGTATTTGCAAGGTGTCGAAAGTGTTTACGATTTGGTTTGGACCAAAGGGCCTTTCGGTACGGTCAGCTATGGAGATGTCTTTCATCAAAACGAAGTCGAAATGTCCGCCTATAACTTCGAACATGCCAATGTCGAATTCTTATTCAATTGTTTCGACACTTACGAACAGGAATGCGAAAAATTGTTGTCGCAAGATTTGCCGTTACCGGCCTATGAAATGGTACTCAAAGCTTCTCACACCTTTAATTTGCTTGACGCCCGCCGCGCAATTTCTGTTACCGAGCGGCAGCGCTATATCCTGCGCGTAAGGAATCTGGCCAAATCGGTCGCCGAATGTTATTACCAACGCCGCGAGTCGTTGGGTTTTCCAATGTTGGCCGGCAAGGAGGTGCAAGCATGAGCGACGCCAAGCATTTATTGTTCGAACTGGGTTCCGAAGAATTGCCGCCTAAAACGCTGATAACGCTCAGCCGAGCCTTGCTCAACAATGTCAGGCAGGGACTGGATAATGCCGATTTAAGCTATTCCGGCATTAAAGGCTATGCCACGCCCCGGCGTCTGGCGGTTTGGGTTGAAAATCTCGCGACTGCACAGCCGAATAAAACCGTTGAAAAACGCGGGCCGGCAGTGCAGGCTGCATTCGCCGCCGACGGTGCGCCAAGCAAAGCTGCTCAGGGCTTTGCCGCCAGTTGCGGCACAACGGTTGACGGCCTGGAGCGCTTGACTACGGACAAAGGCGAATGGTTGGTTTATCGTCAACAGGTCGAAGGTCAGGCCACCGACAAGTTGATTCCCGAAATATTGCGTGGCAGCATTAATAGCTTGCCGATAGCCAAACGCATGCGCTGGGGCAATTATGCGACCGAATTCGTTCGGCCGGTGCACTGGGCGGTGCTGTTATTCGGCGATCAGGTCATTGAAACCGATATTCTCGGACTGACTACAGGTAAGCAGACTTTCGGCCATCGTTTTCATGCGCCTGTCGCTTTGACTGTCGAGAGCGCGGACCGCTACCGGGATATATTGTTCGATTCCGGTAAAGTCATTGCCGACTTCGACGAGCGCAAGCAAAAAATCCGGCTTGCGGCGCAGCAGGCCGCGCAATCGGTCGACGGTACCGCTCACATAGAGGAAGACCTGCTTGAGGAAATCGCCGCGTTGAACGAATGGCCGGTCCCTGTCATCGGGCATTTCGATCCGCGCTATTTGGAATTGCCGGCCGAAGTGTTGATCACGACGATGCAGACCAATCAAAAATATTTTCCGGTCAAGCAAGCCGACGGTAGCTTGTCGGCGCATTTCATCACGTTCAGTAACATCGAAAGCACTCGTCCGGAATCGATACGCGAAGGTAACGAGCGCGTGATCACGCCGCGTCTGTCCGATGCCGAATTTTTCTGGAAACAGGATCGCAAGCTGCGCCTTGAAGATCGGGTCGACGCGCTGAAAAACATTGTCTTCCAAAAAACTTTGGGCACCTTGGCCGATAAAACGCACCGGGTTAAACAACTGGCCGATTATATCGCCACGCAACTCGATGCCGATGCGAATCTGGCCAAACGCGCCGCCGTTCTTGCCAAGACCGACTTATTGACTGAAATGGTCGGAGAATTCCCAAACTTGCAAGGCGTCATGGGCCGCTATTATGCATTGGCCGATAATGAACCGGCCGAAGTCGCCGAAGCGCTCGAAGAGCAATATTTTCCTAAACAATCCGGAAGCGTCACGGCCGCTAGCAAGACCGGACAAATTTTGTCGTTGGCCGAAAAGATCGATACGCTCACCGGTATATTCAGCGCCGGCTTGATTCCGACCGGCGATAAGGATCCCTATGCGCTGCGCCGCGCCGCGCTCGGTGTGCTTCGCACCGCAATCGAACGCGAACTTCCGTTAAATTTGACAGCGTGCGTGGATTTTTCAATTGAACAAATCGAGCACGACTTCGACAGAGCTAAAACGCATCGAATGGTGCTGGAATTCATCTACGACCGGCTCAAAGGGTATTGTTCTGACAAAGGGTTTAGCCCCGACGAATTCGACGCGGTATTGGCCGTATTGCCGGAGCAACCGTTGGATTTCATGCGCCGCTTGGAAGCCGTCAAAACGTTCCGGCAACGCCCCGAAGCCGAGAGCTTGTCCGGCGCCAACAAAAGAATTCGCAATATTTTGAAAAAAACCGAGGCGCCTCAAGACTTCGATAGCAATGTGCTAACAGAGCCGGCGGAAATCGAATTGTTGCAAGCCGCACAGGCATCCGCTAAGGCGATCGGCCCCCTATTGCAACAACAGGATTATACCGCCGCGATGAATCGCCTGGCGCAACTGAAGGATACCGTGGATGCATTTTTCGACAACGTCATGGTCATGACCGACGATATTGAGCTGCGTAACAGCCGCCTCGGCTTGCTGAACATGCTGTCCGAGCAGTTTTTACAAATCGCCGATATTTCAAGGCTGCAATCGTAAATCGGAGCGATTGCCACTCGAGCCGGTTTGCTCAATGTACCGGTTCGAGCGGTTTTTTAATCCTGCGTGATTTCTAGAACATTTTCATTCATGACTCAATCGACATCATTCAATTACCAGTCATCCTTTCGCGTCTATTTCGGATCGTCCTTATTATTATTAGGAATCATCATATCGACGCTGTTGTTCGGCCCGATCATCTTGGCCTGCGTGGTCCTGCCGTTTTCAGTCCGCTATAAAGTCGCAGGCATTTGGATAAATTTGCTGCTATGGATGGTCGAAAAATCCTGCGGAATCCGTTATGAAGTAGAGGGTTTGGAGCATATTCAAGGTATCGATGCGGCAGTAGTGCTCAGCAAGCATCAATCGGCATGGGAAACCGTGGCGCTCAGGAAAATCTTGCCTCCGCAAACGGCTGTACTCAAGGAATCCTTACTATGGCTGCCGGTTTGGGGTTGGGCATTGGCTACTCTCAAACCGATTGCTATCGATCGCAACAATCAACGCGAAGCACTGAAGACCTTGATCGATAAAGGTACAGAATGCCTAAAGGAAGGACTATGGGTTGTGGTTTTTCCTGAAGGAACACGCGCCGCTCCCGGAGAAAAAAAGAAATTCAATGCCGGCGGTGCGATACTCGCGCAAAAATCCGGCTATCCGGTAATTCCTGTCGCTCATAACGCCGGGCAATGTTGGCCGCGTTACAGTTTTTTGAAATATCCGGGCGTTGTTCAGGTCAGAATAGGACCGCCTATCGAGACACAAAATCGAAAAGCCGGCGATATTAATGCCGAAGCAGAAGCTTGGATCGAACAAGCCATGACCGAGATCACTCACTTGCCCCAGTCTCCGGCAACTCACTATCAGGTAATCGAATGAAAAAAATAGTAGTTATTGTAATGGCCGCGTCAATGCTTGTTGCGTGCAGCGAAAAAACGGAATATGAACAAGCCGTTCTCGAAGACATGCAGGAAGAAAAAGATGTGAAAGATTATAACTTGTCGCCGGAAACGATGGCGCGCTGTGTCGTCGATCTAAGCTCCCATAACATGCCCGGCATCTTAGCATTCGACCCGAAACGACGCGCAGCCTATCGTAGTTACACGAAAATGCTGACATTGAGCAAAGCGGAAAACCCGGAGGAGGTGCTCAATGAGCTCAGAGGTGAATTCGGTTCTCCCAAGGAGCTTGCCGAAGCGCATGCTAACTACACGGAAAGCATGATGAATTGTTTTGCGTCGTTGATCATGACTACCGAGGAAGAAGCGAAAAAGGCCGAATAAGCGGTCTAAGTATTTCGTTCAACCTATAGAGCATTTTGTCCACGAAACGCACGATACCTGATTAGCAAGATGCTTCAGCTTACCGAAGTCAAGTGTCCGAGCAGGGGCTAGTCGTAGTCGCAAAAACTAAAATATGCTGTTACCCAAGCTCCAGCTTGGGTAACCTGCTCAGGAAGCTCTAGCTTTCCGACAATCAAGAAAAATTGAACGAGCGAGTCGGGATTGATTGAGAATGTGCGTAGGTTGTGTCGGTCACAGGAAGCTGGAGCTTCCGAGGTGTCTTTCCCAAGCTGGAGCTTGGGAAAGAGCGTGAATAAGCTTTATCCTAAAAATGTATTTCACCATGAAGTTCATGAAGAATAAGAAGTTGTCTCGTTCCTAAACTCCAGCTTGGGAACGAGCATGAAATAACTTCGACAAATACTGAAAGGGGTTCGGTGGCTCGATTGACAGGCGTCGGCGGCAGGGATAGCCGCCGTCGAGCCTACATGGATGTATTCACGGCGTCCAGTTAAGCGAGTCGCCGAACCTCCACAGCGCCTAAAACTTGTAGAAGTAAATTTGTGCATATTCCTTAGGAGCGAGAGAAAGCGTTTTTATTAACTATCGCTCACCCGAAAGGTTAGCGGGGATGTTTAGCTCATCTCTAGAAATACTTTATTAGCTTTATGTGCATCATGGTTTAATTGCCGGTTTTAACTTTATCGAACGGCTAGCGTCCTTCGTTCGGCGCTAGTCGTTCGACAATCAATCTATCCAACCTCAATGAAAACAGCCGCATCGCCTCTCAAACATCCATGGCTGTTGCCTATTGCCTCAGGCGTCTTTATCGGAACGAGTTATATTCCTTTTCCTCCTTGGGCGTCGCTGTTTTGTTTCGTGCCGCTTTGGCTATTCTGGAGCCGTCAGAATAGTTTGAAAAACGTCTTACTCGGCGGTTTTCTGACGACCTTCATTTACACCCTGATAGGCTTCAATTGGGTGACCTATACGTTGCATGAATTTGCTCAAGTCAACTGGTTTGTAGCCGGTATCGGTATGCTCTTGTTCGCATTATTCGGTCATTTGTTCGTCCCGGCCGCCGGCTTACTGTGGTATACCGGCGTAAAGTTATTCCGCTGGCCGCATTGGTTGTCATTCGCGCACATGGCCGTGTTGACTGCATTGTGCGAATTCGGCTTGCCGATGCTGTTCAAATGGAATTTCGGATATACCTGGTACGGTTTCGGCTTGCCGGTTTATCAGTGGGCCGAGTTTGTCGGATTCACCGGTTTGAGCATGATCACGATATTGCTGAACTGGCCGTTGTTGGTCGCCTGGCAACGGCGCCGAGAGCGCAGCGGGTTGACGATTTTAGCCGGCGTTATCATCGTTTTTGCTGGTTTGAATTTGGCCGGTTTGGGATTGAAAAATCGTTTGCCGGAACCTGAGGCCTATTTCAATACGCTGTTGGTGCAAGCGAATATCGGTAATACGGAAAAACATGCGGCCGCGCACGGCAAGGGCTTTCAGACTGAAATTCTAAAAAAATATCTGACCGTGACCGAAAACGGTTTGGAGTCGAATCCCGATGTCGGTGTCGACTTTGTGTTGTGGTCGGAAACCTCGTTTCCTTCATTACTTGGCGGACAATACAACGAGTCGTATTATGCCCGAGTGCTTAGCGAATACTTGCGCGAGCGTCAAATCGGAATGATAACCGGCGCCTATGCTAAGGACGAGCGTTCCGGTTTGATTACCAATTCGCTGTTTGCATTAGATAGGCAAGGAACCGTTACCGAAGCGCATTACAGCAAAACAATTTTATTGGCTTTGGGCGAATATATTCCCGGTGAAAAAAAATTCCCATGGCTGCGCGATTGGTTTCCGATGGTCGGTAATTTCGCTGAAGGGCCGGGACCGACCGTGTTATTGCAATTAAACGATTACAAAGTCGGACCGCAGGTGTGTTATGAAAGTTTATTTCCGGATTTTTCGAAAGGACTATCCGACATCGGCGCGCAATTTATCGTCAATGCGACCAACGACTCATGGTATGGAGCCTGGCAAGAGCCTTACCAACATCTGTATATGACCTTGGCCCGCGCAGTCGAATTCCGTAGGCCGGTAGTCAGAGTGACCAACACCGGTATATCGACCGTAGCGTTGGCTTCCGGCAAAGTTTTGCATCGATCACCGCTGAATCAAGAATGGTCCGGTTTATATACCGTCCCTTACCAAAAAGAGCCGGCTTCTACTTTTTATCAGCGTCATTTCGAATTGATGCCGAGTTTATTGACGGCAATCTTTGTCGGGCTGTTAATTGTGGGGATTTTCTCAAGAAAGGAGTAAATTGAATAACGTCGGTTTTGCCAAAAACTAAAATATGCTGTTACCCAAGCTCCTGCTTGGGTAACCTTTTCAGGAAGCTCTAGCTTCCTTTCCCGACAATCAAGGAAGATTGAACGAACGAATCGGGGCTAATTGAGGATGTGCGGAGGTTGTGTCGGTCTCAGGAAGCTGGAGCTTCCGGGGTGTTCTTCCCAAGCTGGAGCTTGGGAAGGAGCGAAGACTTTATGCTGTTACCCAAGCTCCAGCTTGGGAAAGAGCAGCGTGGGTAACCGGTTAGCGTGCGTATGGGTTGCGAACCCCGTCCTGCCAATGATTTTCGTGTGTTTCGTGGACACAATGCTTTTTATAGGTTCTATCGGTATCTATGAAACGCAGGGCAAAAAAAATGCGGCTGAAAAAGCCGCATACAAGAGGAAGGATATTTGAGCACAAACGCATCAGCGGTTGAGTTGCGTATATCTTATCTGTCTTCTCTTAATTCCGGAATGTGACCGATTGCCGCGCGACAGATTGTCGCAGTTTCATAATCGAAAAAGGTGGAAAATCTCGTCATGCTTGAATTTAACAAGGTCTTTTTATCCGCTAATCCATGGAAGCATCGTCTGGTTTTTTGGTTAGGGGCTATCATCATCGGCGTATCGATCGCATTGATGACATTGTTGAGCGAATGGGTCGTAACGATTTTTCGCACGATTTCAGAGGATTATCGCTGGTTTAAATTCTTCGCCCCACCATTTGGCATTGCCTTCACAGCCTGGTTGACCTTTCGATTTTTTCCCGGCAGCCAAGGAAGCGGGATTCCTCAGGTAAAAACGGCATTAGAAATTCCTTACACCTTAAGCGAACGCACCAAGTTGGTTTCTTTACGTATTGCCATCGGTAAAACCTTCTTGCCGATTCTGGGTTTGTTATCGGGGGCTTCAGTCGGTTTTGGCGGTCCGGCTACGCATGTTGGCGCATCGATCATGGCATCTTTAGGCAAAGTAGCTAATTTCCCTACGCTTTATATGAGTAAAGGGTTGCTTTTGGCAGGGAGTGCGGCCGGATTTGCCGCGATGTTCAGCGCCCCTTTAGCCGGAATTATGTTTGCTATTGAGGAAATGGGAAGAGCGCTGGAAGAACGGATTAGCACCTTGGTGTTAACCGCGATTATTTTTTCCGGTATGACTGCTTATTCGATACTGCACTACAGCATTTATTTTACCGATAATCCCTTAGATTTACCTTGGGGCGATGAATGGCTCGCTATTCCATTCTGCGGCATTGTCGGCGGTTTATTAGGCGGTCTATTTAGCTGGATCATTGTCTCCGGTCATCATTTTATGCGTCGATTAAAACTACCTTACATTCCGGTTGCCTTTATATGCGGTTGTATCATTGCATTGATCGGTTTTGTCTCGGAAGGCCAGACTTTCGGAACAGGGTATCAAATGGCTAAAAATATTATGTACGGTAGCGCGCCAATGGACCCGTTATTACCCGTTTATAAAATGTTGGCTACTTGTGCAACATTTTTTAGTGGCATTCCGGGGGGGCTTTTTGTCCCCTCTATCGCTATCGGCGCCGGGTTCGGGGCTAATTTGGCCAATTGGTTTCCGATCGCGCCGGCTTCGGTGATGATCATGTTGACTATCACGGCCTATTTCTCCGGAATGTTACAATCGCCACTGACTTCATTTACGCTTATCTTGGAAATAACCCAAAATCATGACATTTCCATTCCGATTATGGCCGCCGCATTTATCGCTTCAGGGGTATCTAAGTTAATAAATCCTCAGCCTCTCTATAGAGCGCTGTGCGATGCCTTTCAGCAATATCTGCCAGAACAGACCGATGAGGATGACGATGGTAGAACACAGTAACGATCATGAAGAAGCCGTCATCGCCCCGGCAAATGAAAGTTCGAGGCGTGGCGGAGGGTGCGGTCACTCGCCCGACAGGACGCCGTGAACCCCCAGCACCTAAATTATGCTCGATAGTTACCATAACCAATGGGCTATGGAATTTAGGTGCTGGGTGAATACGTCCATGTAGATACTCTGTTTAAAATCAAGTTAAAAATAGGCATTTTTCTGCTATTCAGCGACTGACGGAATTGCATAAAAACGCGTGTTATCGAATGGTTTATCATGCTTGAGCATGCCGTGAATCGCATGT
>JAHJSQ010000009.1 GCA_018830325.1 Gammaproteobacteria bacterium | reverse complement strand
TAACTGCTAACTGCTAACTGCTAACTGCTAACTGCTAACTGCTAACTGCTAACTGCTAACTGCTAACTGCTAACTGCTAACTGCTAACTGCTAACTGCTAACTGCTAACTGCTAACTGCTAACTGCTAACTGCTCAAAACATGAAACCCAGCTCATTCATCGACATTTCGATTCCCGCTCAGCGTTTAGTACTTGTAGATGAAGGGCGGGTTATAAAGTCTTATCCCGTTTCCACGGCAAAAAACGGCCTCGGCGAATTGAGGGGTAGCGAATGTACGCCGCGCGGCTGGCATAAGATTCGCGCGAAAATCGGCGTGGGTCTCCCGATATATTCGGTTTTCAAAGCGCGAAGGCCGACCGGCGAAATCTATTCGCCGGACTTAGCCGAGCAATTTCCGGAACGCGATTGGATTTTGACTCGAATTCTCTGGTTGGGCGGCCTCGAGCCCGGAAAAAACCGCTACGGTTCAGTCGATACGGCCTGGCGTTATATTTACATTCACGGTTGCCCCGACGAACTGATGAACGGCAAGCCCGAATCACACGGCTGCATTCGTATGATCAATGCCGATTTGCTCGATTTATTTGAGCGCGTTGCGATCAATACCGAAGTTTATATTCATGAATAAATTATTAGATTGAGATGCCTAGAATCGTTTTAGGAATCGAATACGACGGCAGCGCTTTTTTCGGTTGGCAATGGCAAACCGCGCGGAGAACCGTACAATCCGAGCTGGAAACCGCGCTGTCTAAAATCGCCGACGAGCCGATCACGGTAATTTGCGCGGGGCGTACCGACGCAGGCGTGCATGCGCTTGAACAGGTCGTGCATTTCGACACGCAAGCCGAGCGATCTATGTACGGATGGATGATGGGCGGAAATACTCATTTGCCCGATGACATTAGGATCGTTTGGGCGCAACAGGCGGTTTTCGATTTTCATGCCCGTTATAGCGCTATTGCTCGGTTTTATCGCTATGTCATTTTGAACAGGCCGATGAAATCGGCTTTGCTGCGCAAACAAGTCACATGGTGCTATCAGCCGCTTGATGCAGATAAAATGCATCGAGCGGCACAATATTTGATTGGCGACCATGATTTTTCGTCGTTTAGAGCGCAAGGTTGTCAATCCAAAAGTCCTCGCCGCATGATGCATTTTATCGATGTTTACCGCAAACAGGAAAAGGTCATTATGGATATTTCGGCCAATGCATTTTTGCACCACATGGTCAGAAACATTGCCGGCGTATTGATGGAAATCGGTATGGATAAACAGCCGGTCGATTGGACGCAAGAGTTATTGCTGATCAAGGATCGTAATCAAGGCGGAATCACAGCGGCGCCCGACGGCTTGTATTTAGGCGGCGTTTATTATCCGGAACATTACGGAATTACTAAGCAGCCGGTATTCGATAAACTGCCGCCCGATGCGAAACGTTTTGATGATCGTCCGAAGGCTTAAAGTTTAGCTCTTTCAGTGATGACCTATACAAATCCTTCTCGGACACCCCCTGCGTCTCCTCGGGCCCTACCGAAATTAGATAAATGCGCTTGTCCTGGTATCGGTTCCATTTGCGTTTCTTAAATACCCTAGGATGTTATAAAATTACTATCTTGTTCATCGGCATTCGATGCTGTGCTCTCAAACGTTGCGGAATCTTGGATGACTCCGAGCGGTTAATTCCCTTCCTCTACTAAATGTCGATATCTAAAATCATCAATCAATCACTTCCTTATTTCGAAGATAGTGCTCGCTTGTTCGCACCGTTTTCCGGTAAACCTTGGGCGGTGTTTTTGGATAGCGGATACCCGGTTAGTCGCCAAGGCTGTTTCGATATCATGGCCGCCGATCCGGTTTGCACCTTAGTCACACATGGAAATGTCACCAAGATCAAACGGGGTGTTGTTGTCAGCGAATCGACCGACGATCCTTTTGAATTAGTCAAAAAACAATTACTACCGAAACGGCCGGGATTCGACGATTTGCCGTTTAATGGCGGCGCTATCGGTTATTTTTCCTACGATTTGGCTCGCCGCTTGGAAAAAATGCCTGTCATAGCGCGAGATGCCGAAAATATTGCCGAAATGGCGGTCGGTATTTACGAATGGGCTGTGATTGTCGATCATCAACTGCGCCGTAGCCGCTTGGTCGGTTACCTCGACGAGGCGCAATTGGCGAATTTAACGAAATTGTTTAGCCGATTGCCGGAAGAGGGGATGCAAAATGGATTTTATGTTACAGGGCCTGTTGAAGCTAACTTCGATCAGGCGGACTATGCCGAAGCCTTTATTCGTATCAAAAAATATTTGAAAGATGGCGATTGTTACCAAGTCAATCTTGCCCAGCGTTTCTGTGCACCATGCCATGGTGATCCTTGGGCGGCTTATTTGAAACTGCGAAAATTAAATTCGGCGCCGTTTAGCGCATATATGAATACGCCGGAGGCATCCGTGTTGAGTTCCTCGCCGGAGCGTTTTTTAAAGCTTCGTGACGGCTTTGTCGAAACCAAGCCGATCAAAGGAACGCGCCCGAGGAAATCGAGTCACGCCGACGACCTCGATCAAATCAGTCAGTTGGAAAGCAGCAAGAAAGATCGTGCCGAAAATGTCATGATCGTCGACTTATTGCGTAACGATATCAGTAAGAATTGCAAAAACGGTTCCGTTAAAGTTCCCCGTTTATTCGATATCGAAAGTTATGCGACCGTGCATCACTTGGTTAGCACGATCACCGGCGAATTGGCGGAAGGCCGGCATGGCTTGGATTTGCTGAGAAGCTGTTTTCCCGGAGGTTCGATTACCGGTGCGCCAAAAATCAGAGCAATGCAGATCATCGAAGAATTGGAGCCACATCGGCGAGGTGTTTATTGCGGTGCGATCGGCTATATGGGTTTCGACGGCAATATGGATACCAATATCGCGATCAGAACCTTAGTGCATTCAGATGGTAGGATTCGTTTTTGGGCTGGCGGCGGTATCGTGAACGACTCGGTGATGGAAGAGGAATACCAGGAGTGCTTCGACAAAGCCTCGGCGATGATATCGGTTTTGAGTCAGCTAACGGTTGTATGAAAACCGGCTTGCGGGTCATAAAGTTCGGCGGTAGTCTTGAGCGTGGTGGAACTTTAAAATCGTGCTTGGACAAAGCGGCAGCTTTCTACCGGGAAGGCAGTGTTTGGGTTCCCGGCGGCGGCGATTTTGCCGAACAAGTACGGAAGGTTCAACAGCGTTGGCGCTTCGATGATATTACCGCGCACGAAATGGCCCTTTTGGCGATGCAGCAGATGGCCTTGCTGATGCATTCGATGCATCGCGATTGTGTATTGGCTGGCTCGATTGCCGATATTGTTCGGCAGCTCGACCTAGGAAAACCGATCATTTGGTCACCCGATGTCAATGAACTGAACCAAGCCGGTGTTCCCGCTAGCTGGGATGTGACTTCCGACAGCCTTGCCGCTTGGCTTGCAGTTACGCTCGTCGCCGATGAATTAATTTTGATCAAATCGGCTGAAATTTCGCAAACCGCTGACCTAAATAATCTTGTGGAATTAGGTTTTGTCGACTGGGCATTTCCCGGATTTACCGAAAATGCCCGATTTAAAATAAGCGTCGTTAATAAAGATGAATTCTAATGGCAGATAACAATTTAACCCGAAAAACGCTCAATTCGGTCGGACGTTTAGTGAGCAAGATAGCCCGTCAAGCCTATTATCAGGCCAAGGAGTCGATGGGGCACCCGAAGCGAGATATGGTGGTGAGGCATGTCGAACAAGCCTGCGGTAGCTTGCAAGAAACCAAAATTCATTTTGAAAACGCTCTGGAGCGATTTAAAACGATTGTCGTCGTTGACGATTCGACGCTAGAAAACAAATATCGTTTATTACAACAACAATACGATTTTTGTAAGGCGAAGTCGGATGAGCTCGGTTGTCGCATTCGCGCGATCGAAGAAGTCACTGGTGCGTTGTTTGCAGAATGGGAAGATGAACTCGACGAGTATACTAATCGCTCGTTGAAGACCAAAAGTCGACAGCAATTAAGACAATCCCAGCAGCATTACGCTAAATTAATCAAAACGATGCACAGAGCCGAAAGTAAAATCAGCCCGGTATTGGCGGCGTTCAAGGATCAGGTATTGTTTTTGAAGCATAATCTCAATGCACAAGCGATTGCCGCGATTGAGCATGAGTTCATAGAAATCAGCATGGATATGACGCAGTTGGTTCAGGCGATGGAGCAGACCATTTTCGAAGCGAATCGCTTTATCGCCGGTTTGGTCGAGCAAAAAGCTTTGCCCGCGGCTTGAGATACGGTCATTAAATGTAACTTCAGTTCCCCGGCAATTATCGTTCTCACGCTAGAGCGCTCATCGTTATTCATAAATTGTAGGGTACGCTGCGCGTACCAAATCCGTGCCCTAGCGGTTCGGTTGGCACATGAACATCGCGGGGTTACCATGGTACGCACAGCGTACCCTACTCAGATCGTCTAGCGTTAAGAGAGGGACCGAATACCCCGGTGCCTCCTTAGGCACTGCCGAAATTTGAGGTGCGAAGGTACATAAGCTGCAAGGGCGGATCCGTGGTACGAAACCGCCCCGCTTGTGTTCGTGTCCGGCCTTTTACAATTTGTAAAGTACGTCGTTGGCTTTATCCCTTTTATCGGGTTTAATGTGTCGGTCTTGTTCGCGGCGTTCCCTTGCGTATTTGTCGATCATTTCTTCCCAGGAACTGTATTGCTGGTATTCTCTAAAGCCTTGGTTTTTACGTTGCTGGTAAATTTCTCGACCTGTTTCGATGATTTCGTCCGGGTTTTTGCCGTCGACTTGAGATAAAAACTCTTTGGTGTCTTTGTAAGCGTCTCGAATGGTCCAGAACGAGATTTCGAATTCAATCCGTTTTTCCGGGGGCAAGCGTTCCTTTAGCATTTTAACCGACCGGTAAGCCGTGCTACTGCTTCGCCCGTTAATCTGTTCCGATCTACCGCAAGCGGTTAGCGATAAAGTCAATACGGAGAGCAAAAGGGCTGATAGAATCCTCATAGGGTTAACCTCAATCGTTATAGTGTCTGGTGTACTATTCTTATAATAATGTTAATTAGCTAATTAATTTTTCGGAAATACCATTTTCCTGTTCGGTGTCCGGCGTAAAGTCGAACGCTCGAATTACTTGGCGATTATAAACCTAAGCCACATCAATATGCTGGAATTTATTCAATTACTAAAGCAACGCTATCAAACGGTTTCTTCGCATACCGCAAGCGATGCGGTGAAGGCAGTGTATCAGCAACGCATCGATCGGCAAATATTGGCCGAAGCATCGATTCGCAAGGCCGATATGCATAAACGCTTTACTTTTCAACCGTTGCAAGTGGCCGTAGTCGGCCCCACGCAAGCCGGAAAAAGTACCTTGGTCAATCTATTGCTGAACAGCTCTCAGGCTGGTGTGAGTCCATTGGCCGGCTTTACCGTGCATGCGCAAGGTTTTTGTAATGCGGTCAAACTTGAAGACTGTGAAAGCGTACAGCATTTCTTTGGACGTTTTCAACAAGTGCGCCAAGACGAATTACGTAAGGACAGGCTCGAATGTTATGCCTTGACCGAGAATATAGGAGCATCCGATTTATTGCCCGAGTGCTTAGTTTGGGATACCCCCGATTTCGATTCGATCGGCGCGATTGGTTACAGCGAGGCGTTAATGCGTTCGATTGCATTGGCCGATATCGTGATTTTGGTCGTCAGCAAAGAGAAATATGCCGACCAATCGGTATGGGAGCTGATGAGTTCGATTGAAACATTGCGTCAACCGACCTTGATATGCGTGAATAAATTGGCCGAAGGTAGCGAGCATATCGTAATCCGTTCATTAACCGAAAAATGGCGACAATCGAGAAGCGACGATTGCCCGACTATCGTGCCGTTATTCTATCAAAAACAAACCGCACCGACATGGCCGGAAAACGAGCGGTCCGCGGTCCGGAAATTGTTTCGTCAAGTCAATCGCCGCCGTAACCATGAGGTGGTTCAAGAGTTTCTGCTTAAGCACTGGCAGGAATGGCTGGAGCCTGTTCGCGCGGAACACATGGCGCTGCAAGAATGGCGAAGCCTTGTCGATGCTTCGATTAAACAGTCGTTAACGCAGTATCAGAACGATTACTTGAATCATCCTCGTTATTATGAAACTTTTCAAAGCGCCTTGGCGAAATTATTGAGTTTATTGGAGATTCCCGGGTTTGCAAGAGTTTTGGTGGGTACTCGCAAGGCCCTAACCTGGCCGATTAGGCAAGTCATGAAAATAGGAATGAAGAGGTCTCGTATTACCGACAGCAGTCATGAGGTCGCTTTATTGAATCATCTGGCAGAACATTTATTGATTCGTATCATGGATGCCTTGCTGGAAAAAACAGAACAAAATGGCGACAGCGCTTGGTGGCGGGGGGGTATCGGACTGTTGCGCAATCGGCGGCATGCGTTATTGGTAGAATTCAACGATGCCGTGCTTCGTTATCATAATGATTTTCAGCAAGAAGTCGAAAGCGCGGCCTTCCGGCTCTACGCAAAATTACAGGAACAGCCTTATGTATTGAACGGTCTCAGAGCCACCCGCGCGACTACCGATGCGGCGGCCGTTGCCATTTCTCTTCAGGCCGGCGGATTGGGTTTGCATGATTTAATCATAGCCCCGGCGATGTTATCGGTGACTTCGTTTTTGACCGAGAGCGCGATGGGGAGTTATTTGAATAAGGTCGAAGCGGAACTCAAACAACGGCAATTGCAAATTGTCAGGCAAAAACTTTATATCGAATGCCTTAGAGAAGCCTTGTTCAAATTGCCCGAGCAATTGTCCTCGGACAGCTATTTCAATATTACCCCGGAGCAATTAGAACAAGCCGAGCAGCAACTCAAGAATAAAAAACATGGATTACGATTACTCTGATTTAGTCGCAAACACCAAACGTTGGGCCGAACGAGCAGTAGCGGCCGGATGGATAGACCAACATACGGCGAGACAGCTCGAGGCTATCGATTCGAGAACGCCGGAGTCGCTGATCGACCGTTCGTCATCCCGGCCCTTGATTGTCGCATTCATGGGCGGAACCGGCGTCGGCAAGAGCACATTGTTGAATCGCTTGGCCGGCCAATCGATCGCAAAAACCGGCGTAGAGCGTCCGACGTCGCGAGAAGTAACGATGTACCGCCATCGAGCGGTGCATTTATCGAAGCTGCCGGAAAACCTACCGTTCGATGAAATCCGTCAGGCCGAGCACGATGACGAAACGAATAAGAATGTCATCTGGATCGATATGCCCGATTTCGATAGTACAGCCTTGCACAATCAAGAAATCGTGCTGCAATGGCTGCCGCATATCGATGTGTTGATTTATGTCGTTAGTCCCGAACGATACCGGGATAACAAGGCTTGGCGTTTATTGCTGGCCGAAGGCGGGCGTCATGCTTGGCTGTTTGTGATGAATCAATGGGATCGCGGGGAGGCGGTGCAATACGGCGATTTTAAAGAGCAGTTAAGCGTGGCCGGATTTGACGCCCCGATTATTTTCAAGACTGCCTGCGGCGAGCCCGATTTCCCCGACGAATTTGAAAACTTGGCTGAGACGATTGCGACACTTGCGACCGAAACCACAGTCAAGCAATTAGAATCTCGAAACACTCAGGCTCGAAAGGATGCATTGAAAATGAGTTTGGTCGATTGCTTGAAACATGTCGGCAACGACCGGGATTATCGAAAGCTGTCCGAGCGCTGGCGCCGGAGCTGGCAGGACACCGGTCGAACCTTACAGCAAGGATTCGAATGGCCGCTTCGACAATTGGCCGGCTATTATGCCGAACATGATAAAGCGTCGAAACAGCAACAAAGCGAGTTATGGGACGCGTGGGTGCAAAGCCGTTATGAGGATGCGCTCGACGACTTGATTCTTCATGCCGATGCCAACGGGTTGGCGACAGCCGCGTTAAAACGCGAATTATTGCAATTACGCGGCAAGGCCGAAAAAATCATGTATGACCAAACCGAACTCGCGGTTAGGCAGGCCTTGGCCAATCCCGGGCATGCCGCGCATCGTGCTTTTTTAAAAGGTATGCGGTTTTGCGAAATCGTACTTCCTCTTGGCGCAATGAGTTTTGTCGGTTACCAGGTTTTTTCCGGTTATTATCATAGCAGTTTGGATTACCGTAACTACCTGGGGGCGAACTTTGCGATCCATAGCAGTTTGTTTGTAGGCCTCAGTTGGCTGATTCCGTTTTTTATCTTGAAGAAACTCAAGCCATCCCTCGAAAAAGCCGCATTGAAAGGTTTGAAAAAAGGTGTGGCAATAGCGCTGATGCAAATCGAAGCGGAAATCGTCAATGCCATCGAGAGACTTTGTCAGCAATGTAGCGAAATTTCGGCAGAAGCCGAGCAGATAATACGAAAATGCGAGAGTAGTCAAGAAGGTATCGAAACGATACGAAGTGATAGTCGTTTAGCTAGAATGTTGGTTGATTGATAAGGTGAAAGGTGAAAGGTGAAAGGTGAAAGGTGAAAGGTGAAAGGTGAAAGGTGAAAGGTGAAAGGTGAAAGGTGAAAGGTGAAAGGTGAAAGGTGAAAGGTGAAAGGTGAAAGGTGAAAGGTGAAAGGTGAAAG
>JAHJSQ010000127.1 GCA_018830325.1 Gammaproteobacteria bacterium | reverse complement strand
GTTGACAGGCGATTTTGCTTGATAATGGATACGGAGTATCGGGTTATCAGGCATAAATCGTCCTGTCGAACGATTGGTTCTCAGGGAGCGAAGCGGACTGAGGGCCATTCGTTCGACAGGTTTCCTGTCAACTCGGCCATTTTCAGGGTGCGTAGCGCAGCGGAGCACCCTGAGAACTATTGATTCTCAAGCAAATCTGCCTGATAAGTTGATATTGGCGATCTTTTCAAGCACTTTTGCTCTGATAACACCCAAACCGGGCATATTTAACCCAATAACTTGATATTAGCCATAAACTCAGGCAAATTTGCCTATATAGTAAATTCGCCTCACTATAGCCGCTAACCATTTTATGTCAAGCTCAAAATCTCCGACCTTGTTGGAAGATGTTCGCCGCGTCATGCGGCTCAAGCATTATTCGCTGCATACCGAACGCTCGTATTGCGAGTGGATTAAGCAGTTCGTGAAGTTTCATCATCTGAATGAGCGAGCTGGGTTGTTTGAAAACTGCGAGGCCAAGATAGAAGACTTTTTAAGCTATCTGGCGACAGAACGTAAAGTGGCGTCTTCCACCCAAAATCAGGCGATGAATGCTTTGGTGTTTTTATACAAGCATGTTCTGGATACGCCGCTGACCAAACGAATCGAGGCCAGCCGCCATGTGCCGGTGGTGGTGTCGCTGGAGGAGATCAAGCAGGTTTTGCCGCGCGTTGAAGGCGTGGCGGGTGGTGAAGCTGTTGTACGGTAGCGGTTTGCGGATAACCGAAGCCGTACGCTTGCGGGTGCAGGATGTCGATTACGACTATAAGCAGATTACGGTGCGTTCCGGCAAGGGCGACAAGGATCGGGTGACGACATTTTCCGCCGCCATGATGCCGTTGTTGCAAAATCATCTGGAGAAGGTGAAGGTAATACACCAACAGGATTTGGCTGACGGTTTCGGCGCGGTGTATTTGCCGTATGCCTTGGCGAAGAAGTGTCCGAATGCCGAACGGGAATGGGGCTGGAAATATGTGTTCCCGGCGCGGTCATTGTCGGTTGATCCGTTGACGGGTGCGACGCGGCGGCATCATATCGACCAATCGCTGATCAATAAAGCCATCAAGTCTGCAGTTCGACAAGTAGGTATTACCAAACGGGTTTCCTGGCATACTTAACAATGAGTGCTCTGCGTGGGAACCTGGACGGGGACGCTCTAGCGTCCCCGAGCCGCAGAGCGGCTCAGGATGCATTCCCACGCGAAGCGTGGGAACGATGCGCTCATTTTTTTCACTGAGAGAGGGTTGGATGAGGGAATCAAAAGTCTAAGTTATTTCGTGCTTATTTCTAACAAAAAAAACGGAGCCCGAAGGCTCCGTTTATTTGACTTATTCTTCCGAGGTCACATTGATTTTTTTCGGCTGTACCGCTTCTTGTTTCGGAATCGTGATTTCCAAGACACCGTGTTTCGATTTTGCCGAAATTGCATCCGCATTGGCGGTATCGGGCAAGCTGAAGCGGCGGTAGAAAGATCCGTAAGTCCGTTCGACTCGCTTATAACCTTCTTTTTCGGTTTTCGCTTCAGTCTTCTTTTCGCCTTTGATCGTCAGGATGCCGTTTTCCATGCTGACTTCGATATCTTCAGGCTTGACGCCCGGGATATCGGCATGCAACACGAATTTATCGGTTTCTTCCTTGATGTCGACGGCAGGGGCCCATTCGGCGGTCGATATCGACCCTTCGCCGGTTCCGCCTTCGCTCGCGCGCTCCAATTCTCTTTGTAATTGACTCAATATGCCCCATGGTTCGTAACGTGTGATAGCCATAAACACCTCCGAAATAATTGTTATCGATCAAATACTGAACAAACATCGATCAGTATCTGTTAAACAATATAGGGGTATTTAAAACTATTTCAAGCCGTCCATAATCGGGCATTCCTAAACATCCGCATCCAAGGGCCGTATTCGCTCCAATCGTCGGGATGCCACGAATTTTGCGCGGTTCTGAAACATCTTTCCGGATGCGGCATCATGATCGTAAAGCGGCCGTCCCGATTGGTCAGACCGGTAATGCCCAATGGCGAACCATTCGGATTGGCCGGAAATTGCGTGGTTTTTTCACCGAAATTATCGACGTAACACAAAGAGACCGCTCCGGCTTTCATCGCTTCAAGCGGGCTGCCTGAAAACTCCGCCCGCCCTTCGCCGTGCGCGATCACGACCGGCATTCTCGAACCGGCCATGCCGGTCAACAGAATTGACGGCGATTCTTGAATCTCGACCAGTACGACGCGCGCCTCGAATTGCTCGGAATGGTTTCTCAAGAAACGAGGCCAGTGCTCGGCGCCCGGAATAATCTCCTTGAGCCCCGACATCATCTGACAACCGTTGCAAACGCCTAGGCCGAAGGTGTCTTCGCGCTCGAAAAACGCCGCGAATTCATCGCGGGCGCTCGGGTTGAACAGAATCGATTTGGCCCAACCGCCGCCGGCACCAAGCACGTCGCCGTAAGAAAATCCGCCGCAAGCCGCAAGGCCTCTGAAATCCTTCAGGCTAACTCGACCGGCAATGATGTCCGTCATGTGTACATCGACCGCGGCGAATCCTGCTCTATCGAACGCAGCGGCCATTTCGACATGACCGTTAACGCCCTGCTCGCGCAGAATCGCCACCTTAGGCTTCGACTTGCCGATAAATGGCGCGCAAATATCTTCGTTGTTGTTGAAGGTTAACGCGGCATTGAGACCGGGATCGTTATCGTCGACGACCCGTTCGAATTGTTCGCGTGCGCAATCCGGATTATCCCTTAACGCTTGCATTCGATAACTCAGTTCGGACCAGTAGCGTTGCAATTCGGCTCGAGTGGCCGAATAAAGCTTCTGCCCGGCAAAATTGATCGTCAAGTCGGCTTGTTTCGTAACCGAGCCGATTCGATGCACACACGCATCCAGGCCGGCTTGCGCCAACAAGTCCATAATTTCGGCGCTATCGCTTTCCCTGACTTGTATAACCGCTCCGAGTTCTTCATTGAACAAGGCCGATAAGGCATCCTTCCCTAACCCTGATAAATCCAAATTCGCGCCGAGCCTCCCGGCGAACATCATTTCGGCGATCGTGGCCAATAGACCGCCATCGGAACGGTCATGATAAGCCAGCAATTTGCCGCGACTATTCAAGTCCTGAATCGCGTCGAAGAAGGCTTTGAATAACATAGGATCGTCCAAATCCGGGCAACTATCGCCCAGTTGTTTATAAACCTGTGCAAATACCGAGGCACCTAAACGATTTTTACCCTGCCCTAAGTCGATCAAGATCAAGACCGAAGGTTCGTCGCGCAATCGTGGCGTCAAGGTTTTGTCTATATCGACCACCGGCGCGAACGCGGTTACGATCAACGATACCGGCGAGGTCATGGTTTTCTCGCGGCCGTCTTGTTGCCAAACGGTTTTCATCGACAACGAATCCTTGCCGACCGGAATCGCGATACCCAATGCCGGGCAAAGCTCCTTTCCGACCGCCTTGACGGTATCGAACAGCGCGGCATCCTGGCCGGAACTGCCGGCTGCCGCCATCCAATTCGCGGATAATTTAATATTGCCCAACGATCCGATACGCGCTGCGGCTAGATTGGTCAACGCTTCGCCGACCGCAATTCGGCCCGATGCCGGTGCGTCGATGACCGCCAACGGCGTTCTTTCGCCTATTGCCATCGCTTCGCCGGTCGACGCGAAAAAGCCCGAAGCGGTGACCGCTACATCGGCGACCGGCACTTGCCAAGGCCCGACCATTTGGTCGCGCGCAACTAAACCTGTAATCGAACGATCGCCGATATGGATCAAAAAGCTCTTATCGGCGACTGCCGGGAAGGACAATACGCGCTTGATCGCTTCGTCAAGCTCGATGCCGGCTAAGTCCAACGGCGACAAATCAGGTTTGACATGCTCGACCGTTCGATGCATTTTCGGCGGCTTGCCGAACAACACCGACATCGGTAAATCGACCGGTCTGTCGCCGAACAAACGATCGTTCAGTTGCAAATGCTCTTCATCGGTTGCGTTGCCAATCACAGCATACAAGCAATGCTCGCGTTCGCAGAACGATTTGAACAATTCCAGCGATTCCGGCTTGATCGCGATGACATAACGCTCCTGCGCCTCGTTACACCATATCTGCATCGGCGACATGCCGCGATCGGCGATATTGACGTCGCGCAATTCGAAGCGCCCGCCCCGAGCGCAGTCGTGAACGATCTCCGGCACGGCATTCGACAGGCCGCCTGCACCGATATCGTGTATCGAAACGATCGGCGTATCCTCGCCGAGGGCATTGCAGTGATTGATGACTTCCTGGCAACGGCGCTGCATTTCAGGATTTTCGCGCTGCACCGAGGCAAAATCCAGTTCCTCGGCAGCCTCTCCCGAAGTCTGCGATGAAGCGGCGCCGCCGCCCAAGCCGATCAGCATCGCAGGCCCTCCTAGAATGATGATCAACGACCCCGCCGGTATCGGTTGTTTCTCGACCAGCATCGGGCGAATATTACCCATGCCGCCGGCAATCATGATCGGCTTGTGATAACCGTGGAAAGTGTTTTGATCACCGCCTGGTGCAGTTTGCTCGAAACTGCGGAAATAACCGGCCAGATTCGGTCGCCCGAATTCATTATTGAATGCCGCACCGCCAATCGGCCCCTCCAGCATGATATCCAACGCCGAAGCTAGGCGCCCCGGCTTACCGTTATCGTCTTCCCAAGGCTGCTCGTAACCTGGAACCCTTAGATGAGAAACGCTAAAACCGGTCAAACCGGCCTTGGTAGCAGAACCTCGACCAGTTGCACCCTCATCGCGAATCTCACCGCCCGAACCGGTCGCCGCGCCCGGATGCGGAGATATTGCAGTCGGGTGATTATGGGTCTCGACCTTCATCAGTATGTGCGCATCTTCATCGACATAGGAATATTCGCCAGTCAACGCGTTGCGGATTAAAACAGACGTATTAGCACCCTCTACGACAGAGGCGTTATCGCTGTATGCCGACAAAATACCTTCAGGGCTTTGTTCGGCGGTATGCCGAATCATCTTGAACAAAGTTTCTGCCTGTTCGGTACCGTCGATCGTCCAGGCGGCATTAAATATCTTGTGCCGGCAATGCTCCGAATTCGCTTGAGCGAACATCATCAATTCGACATCGGTCGGATTGCGTTCCAATGCTTGAAAACTTTCGGTCAAATAATCGATTTCATCGGGGCTTAACGCCAATCCGAGCTCGGTATTGGCTTTAACCAAGGCTTCGCTACCGGACTCAATTACCTGAACCGTCTGTAACGGTTTAGGCTCATGATGAGCAAATAAAATTTCTTCAGTCATAGACTCGCTTTTAACGACCGTTTGCGTCATGCGGTCATGCACTAGAGCCGAAATGCGATTTTGAATTTGATCGTCTAGCACACCTTCGGAGAATATCGTATATTCAATTCCCCTTTCAATGCGACAAACAGTCTCCAAGCCGCAACGCTGTGCGATTTCGGTCGCTTTGCTAGACCAAGGAGAAATCGTGCCGGGCCGGGGAATCACCGTTAAGCGCAATCCGTTAGGAAACGATCCAGCCGTACCGCTTCCATAAGCTAACAAACGGTTTAATAGCGTTTGCTCACTAGCGCTAATCGCACGTTCGAGTTCAACAAAATGAAGATAACAAGCCGAAATACCATGGATGGCTGGCTCTATCTCTTGGAGACGGGCAAGTAATTTTTCGATGCGAAATGCGGATAGCGCGGATGTTCCTGGAATTTTTAACATGGGGAATCCGTTAAGAGATAAAGTTCAAAACAAGGTAACGGTACAGAAAATCAAGAGGATATACCTTTCGCACTTCAAATTTCGGCATTAAGGTATGGAGGCGTCGGGGTATATCTCGTTCCCAAGTTTTAACTTGGGAACGCATACCCTCAAGCTCTGCTTGGTGTCACACGGCAAGCGGAGCTTGAAGGTAGTCACTCCCAAGCTGGAGCTTGGGAGCGAGAAAATCAACTTTGTAATTTTCATAGCGAAGGATTAAAAGCTAACCGACAATCGAAACTGTCTATTGATCGGCTAGATCGTCTTCAATCGCTTGCTGTATCGTCAGCAACAAGGTTAGGCCATCACCGCTCGATACGGCTTTATTAGTCTCATCCTTCACCATGATATCGGTAAATTGTTCGTACTCGATTAGTCTGATGCGGTATTCTTTTTCGTTGGACCCGTATAGACCGAAAACGAACAGAATCTCATCCCAAAAGGAATCGTCGGTCACTCTCTGTTCTTCAGGATCGTACTGCACGATATAAGATGCCAGCGATCTGTCACGCGCAACGATTTCAATCGACTGTCTTGCCATAGCCTTACCGACGATACGCCAGGCTTTTCCGACGGGTTCATTAATCCTGAGCACGACTGCATCGGCAGTGGCGACCCGCTCGACCTGGGTGATCTTATCGACATCATCAACCACTTGATTAGTATCGACATGCCTTAGATCGACTTTCGGATTTCTTACCGGTCTTTCTACTTTTTGAATAGCCAATTCCTTAGGCAACACCAATTCCGGTATTTCGGTTCTAAATTGGTAATCTTTTTCTTTATCGGGAAACCAGCTTTTGATCGTGCTACACCCGCTACCCGCCACGAAGGGTAGAACGATCAGGCATAGAAAAGCGGCAAAGATGCGCTTCATGAATTTCAAATCAACTCCGCCTGACGCATGGCAGCGCGCACCGGCTCATAACACTCTTCGGTCAGCCAAGTTAACGGCAAACGGATACCTTTTTGAATCATACCCATTTCCATCAATGCCCATTTAACCGGTATCGGATTCGATTGAATGAACAACTGTTTGTGCAAACCGGTTAATTTTGCATCGATGGCCAGGGCGGTCTCGCGATCGCCGTCAATCGCGGCGGTTATCATTTCATGGACCAATCTCGGCGCAACATTGCCGGTTACAGTGATCGTGCCATTACCGCCTAGTAAACAAAATTCACAGCTTGTCGCATCATCGCCGGTATACAAGGCAAATTTGTCGCCGCACAAGTCGCGTAAGCGCTTAACCCTTTCCAATTTACCGGAAGCCTCCTTAATACCGACAATATTGTCGATAACAGACAAGCGAGCCACCGTTTCCGGCAGCATATCGCAAGCAGTGCGTCCCGGGACATTATAAAGAATTTGCGGAATATCGACCGCCTCCGCAACGACCTTAAAATGTAAATACAAACCTTCTTGTGTCGGTTTGTTGTAGTAAGGCGTCACCAGAAGACAGGCATCGGCACCGACTTCTTTCGCTCTATTCGTTAATTCGATCGCCTCTGTCGTCGAATTGGCGCCAGTCCCGGCGATGATTGGAATCCTGCCGCCGGCATAATCGACAACCGATTTAATAAAATCGCAATGCTCGTCTTCGTCGAGCGTTGCCGACTCGCCTGTCGTACCGACTGCAACAATCGAGTCCGTACCTTGATCGATATGAAATTCGATCAATTTTTTTAAGCTCTCCTTGTCAATCGAACCATTTTCCATCATCGGTGTAACCAGCGCTACGATACTGCCTTGAATCATCCCAATCTCTCGAACCTGTTAAGCAATTGTAAAAATACCGAGCATTATAACAAGCAAACAGACAAATCCCATCTTTTAAAATTAACAACCGCGCGTAATCAACTGCCGTAGCGTCTAGGCTTGGCGCCGCTGGATTATTACGCCTAGTCTTATCGAAAAGGCGTCTAATTTCCTAAAGACGGGGGATATGTTCGGCTAGGATGTCGCCTAGTGGCGATGCTCTCCCTTAGCGACGATACAGGTCACGGCCGCATCGCCAGTCACGTTGACGACCGTTCGAAGCATGTCCAAAAGCCGATCCACGCCTAAAATCAAGGCAATGCCCTCGACCGGCAGCCCGACTTGATTGAATACCATCGCCAGCATGATCAATCCGACGCCGGGCACGCCTGCCGTGCCGATCGATGCCAATATCGACATGCCGATCACCGTTAAATATTGCATCAAACCGAGTTCGATGCCGTAGACATTGGCGATAAATACTGTTGCGACACCCTGCATAATCGCGGTACCGTCCATGTTGATAGTCGCACCGAGCGGGATCGTAAATGCCGCGGTCGAGTTCGGCACGCCCAAATCGTGTTCGACGACGCGTAAATTGACCGGAATCGTCGCATTGGAACTGGCCGTGCTAAAGGCGAAGATATGCACCGGACGCATTTTTTTCATGAATTCCCACGGATTCATTCGCGTCATGAGCCATAACAACAAACACAACGTTACCGAAGTATGGAGAAACAAACTGGCGATAACCACCGAAAAATAACCCAGCATCGGCACGATCAAACCGATACCCTGTTCGGAAAAGCTCTTGGCGATTAAACAAAAAACCCCGATCGGCGCAAACTCCATGACCAGCATCACGAGTTTCATCATGACTTCGTTCAATTGCTCGGCGGTTCTCAGTAATTGCAAACCGACTTCGCCCGCCATCATCATCGCGATCGCAAAAAGAATCACAAAAAAAATGATTTGCAGCATATTACCTTCGGCGAACGCATTAACCGGATTGCTCGGCACGATCCCGATCAGCACTTCGGTCAAACCGGGTGCTTCGGGCGCGCTAAATTCGGCAACGTCGCCGCTACGTTCGAAATCGCGCCCGGGACCGACCGAAACGGCAAGCAACAAGGCCAAGGCAATCGCAAGACCGGTCGTCAACAAATACAAAGCAAAGGCTTTAATGCCGATACGACCCAGCGCTGCGATATCGCCGATGCCGCATACGCCGCAAATCAGAGAAAAGCTGACCAACGGCACGACCAGCATTTTCAAGGCATTGATAAACGACGCGCCGACCACATGAAACAAGCCGTCGACCAGATATTCCCGAATCGCCCCATTGTCATGGCCGAAAGCATTGATAGCGCTTCCTGCCAATAGCCCCAAACACATCGCAATCAAAATTTTTGTGGTGATCGGCATTTTACTTTTCATAATTTACGCTCGACCGACCCACTTCCGTCTAACCCTGTAAAAACGCTTTTTTAACCGCAAGTATCGCATCATCATCCAAATGCGAGGTTCTATCATGCCGCCTACACAAAGCGCCTCGAAAACCCAAATAATCGGGTTTATGGCGTAACAAACCAGGCACATCCTCGACCCTTAGCGACCCGGCAAGTCCGCATATCAGTTTGAGTTCATTGCATTTAGCTACAAATCCCGCAATCGCATCATCAGGCAAAACATGAGGCAAGGAACCCGAACTTTTGTCCATCGTATCCAGCATTACACCCTTGAAACCCGCTTGCTTGAATGCGGCCACGGAATGTAATTCGGGTTCGCTATCGGCAAACATGACCCCGATTAATGCCAACCCGGCTTGAGTCAATGGCGTCAATGCATCCAACGTGCCCTGCCAATCGCCGCCGGGAAAAAAACCGATCTTGATATAATCGACACCGGTCGCCGCCATATCCGTTACCGCGCTCACGATGACTTCCGGAATCATCGGCAAATCGCCAACCGTCGCGCTGATTGGGCATTGTCCATTGATTGCCTTGACGATACGTGCAACCGTCATGGTATCCAGCGCCCCTAACGCGCCTTGGGAAGGCTGCTTCAAGTCGATGATATCGACTTCGAAATTCAAGATCTTCAGCGCTTCATCGAGCTTGCTGACACTGGCGAGCATCCCGGTCATGCGAGCTTCTCTCGTTTGTGCTGTTCGATGACCGCCATTAACCAAGACCACGCCTCGAGCTCCTTCGGGCTTGCGGTTTTTTCTAGGCCGATTTTAAGATAGTCCAGTTCCGCATCGATTTTTTCTTGCGGCAACATACCCAGCCGACTGACCAAAATCGCCGCTTCCAAGACCGAATACTGGGCCCGGTTGAAACCCATGAATGGCGCATGGTTGACCGTATGAATCATTTTGCAAAACAGCTTCGGCCTCAACGCATCTTCCTCGACTCGGACTACTTCGACTTCGCTATGCGCCAAGGCGCATGCCAAGACCTTACCGTTAATCTTCTCGGCCTCGATCAAAGGCCAATCGCGCCGCCCTGTCAAACAGCCGGCAAAAACCCTGACATCATCGCAATAATTGATCACGGCATGACTACTCGTCATGAGATTGTCGAGCGTGGTCGACGGCCGAAACGGCAAAATGATCAATTCTTCATCGTGCCGATGAATGCCCATTGGCGCAATATGCGTCCTGCCTTCTAAATTTTGCGTGGTGACTATCGTTTCTAAAATCATCGGTTTAATTTTTCTTTAGCGTCGTGCCGGCCGGTTTAAAGCTGTGCAAATCGACTGTCGACTCGGTTAGATCAGTCGCGCAGCCCCAACTCAAGGCCTCGTCTTGATTGAAGCGTTTGCCGAGTTGCCAGGCAATTTCGGCGCGCGCCAGTTCGACGCCTAAATAAAAGGCGTGACCGCCGTCGTTTTCGACGCCGAGTTTCGGATATAAATCGAACGGGTCGGTCGCCGAATGAAAACCGTCTCGGTTAAAAATATGCAGCCCTTCGGTGCTGGTTTGAATACGGTAGCTCGGGTCGGTGATCTCGCCGGCCAATTCTTTGATTTCATCGAGCGTATAGGGAAACGGCGCGGTTTCGTGCAGCGCCATCAAACCCGAATCGATATGCTTGGGTAGCATGTTGTTTTGTTTCGCGGCATGCATGATACGCCGCGCCAAATCGGCTTCCTTGACCGCTCGACAAGCATGTTTGCTGACTTCGGTCGCGAGAATCGCATTGATCTCGAGCTCCGAGCAAATACCCAATAACAGCGCGTTCATGCCGACCGTATCGGCATGCGTCAATTCGGTGATATTACCGACGCCCATCATGATCTCGATATCGGGATATTTTTGCCGTACCTGATGATAACGCACCACCGATTGCGTGAAACCGTAATGCAACGGGTCCAAGATAGGGTCGACCAGGAATGGGCGATTTTTAGCCTGCATGGCTTCGATCGCGCGATCGAGCGATGCCAAGTCTTCATGAATTTCCGGGATTAGAATCGGCGTCGTTTCGACTTCACCGGCGACCCAGAGCGTTCCTTCGTGCAGGCTCAACATGAAATCGGCGCCGGCCTTGCCGCCTCTGAGCAAGTCGTCGGCTTCGAGCGAATCGATGCTGACCGTGAAGCCTTCCTGCTTTAATGTTCGGATAATGGCTTCCATGTGCGGAAACGGCGTTCCCGGCAAACAGCCGATATCGATCACATCAGCGCCGTGACGCCGGTAATAATGCGCCCGCTCGACGACATCTTCGACTGAAACATTCGGCGCGTCGACGATTTCGGCAAAAATTTTCACGCGATATTCGCTAAGATCGGGCTTATGCGCTTCCTTGCCGAAAAATAGCGGTAAATCTTTTAACTCATCGGGGCCACGCTCGACCGGTAAACCGAATTGTTGTATCACCTTGTCCAGATCGCCCCGGCACCGCCCAGGTAGGATCATCCGGTCAGCTTGGTAGGTTTCCTTTAGCCGACGGCAAATCATGTCCGTGGTCATCAACGCAGCGACTTTAATACCTAGCTGATGTACCGTATAGGTAAACTCCGGCTGCATTTTTTCCAGAATTTGGTGTAATTGTTTTTCGGCCAATTTTCCGGTCAAAAACAAGATGTGCTCGCTCATGCCACACCCAATGATTTCAGGCGCCGATTGACCGCCTCGATCAATTCATCAACGCTTTCGACGACTTGCGTATACGGAAAGTCGCGCAGTTTATCGGTCGCGTCCAAATCGACCGGGCGAGGATATACCATGACCTTCTTACCGCCCGGCGCGGTGGTTTCCATTTCAGGCGCGATATCGCACGGATAGACGATGCTGGGGACGCGGCATTTTCCGGCCTGAGAATAAAGATTGGTCACCAGCGAGTCGGCAATGCCCAATATGCATTTGGCTACGGTGTTCGAGGTTGTCGGCGCCATCACGAAGCTATGATAATAGCCGGTATAAAAACGACCGACCGGCGGCGACGAAGCAGCCTTATCGCGAAAAACCGGCATTCTGGCGCGAACCTCTTCGAGTTTGATGCCGTACATCTTTAAAACCTCCTCGCCGGCTTGGCTCAGGTAGAGATCGACATCATCCAATGTCATCAAAAATTCCAGGCATTCTTCGATATAATGCCCGGAGCCGGTGACAGCCCAAGCTAAACGCGGTTTATCCATTTATTCGATCAAAATTTAAATAGTCCGCTATTATACCCGATCCTCAAAGGCCACTTCGAATACAGCCGAAATTTTATTTATGTTTAACACGATAGAAAAACCGCTGATCATGGGCATTTTAAATGTCACGCCCGACAGCTTTTCCGACGGCGGGCGGCATTACAGCCTTGATAAAGCATTGGAACAATGCCGAAAAATGCTCGCCGAAGGCGCCGACATCATCGATATCGGCGGCGAATCGACCCGCCCCGGCTCCGACCCGGTGAACGCCGCGCAACAAATCGACCGCGTCGTGCCGGTCATCGAATCTATCCGAAAACATCTTGCTTCGGATAGCCTGATCAGCATCGATACGACTCAAAGCTCGGTCGCCGAAGCAGCACTGTCGGCCGGCGCCGATATGATCAACGATATATCGGCCGGCGAAGACGACGCCATGATTTTTGAGCTGGCCGCAAAACGTCAGATTCCGATTATTCTGATGCACAAACAAGGCTCCCCCAAAACGATGCAGGATCAGCCTCATTACCTAGATGTAGTAGGCGAAGTGCTGAATCATTTGATGAAGCGTATCAGTCAAGCAATCGAACAAGGCGTTGATCGAAGCAATATTGCGATCGACCCTGGCATCGGTTTCGGTAAACGCAAACAAGACAATCTGGATTTATTGGCGCATTTGGATCGCTTCGTCGAAAGCGGCTATCCGGTTTTGCTGGGCACTAGCCGTAAGCGCTTCATGGGTTCTATTTTAGATGTCGCCGAGCCCACCGAGTTAATCATCGCCACAGCCGTCACCACGGCATTGGGCGTCATGGCCGGCGTCAAGCTATTCCGCGTCCACGATATCAAAGAAAATAGGCAGGCGGTCGACGTCGCCTGGGCGATCAAACAACGGAGGTTACCAATCAAGCCATAACGCCAACTACTGACTTTGGCATGTAATCTCTAAAACAGCCCGGCATGCTCTATGACTTGAAAAACATGCCGGAAATTAGCGCTCAGCCTTAATTTTGCAAAGACGCCAAGAGTTCCGATTGAGCTTGAATCGTTTCCTCTCCCTCTCCCGGCGATAATTGCACATATTGTCCGTCCGACTGCAACAGCCATGCTTGGCAATTATCCTTTAAATACAACTCCAGATCGCTTCGAACCCTTTGATGTAATCGTTTATTTTCTATCGGAAAGCCAGTTTCGACTCTTTTGAACATATTGCGTCCCATCATATCGGCGCTGGCAACATAAACTTCCTGATTGCCGTCGTTTTCAAATGCGTAAACACGGGTATGCTCAAGGAATCGGCCGATAATAGACCGAACTTCAATGTTTTCGGAAACCCCTGGAATGCCGGGTTTTAGACAACAAATACCCCTGACAATCAAATGGATTTTTACGCCGGCCTGCGAGGCCCGATACAAGGCTTTAGTCAACTGTTGTTCAACTATCGCGTTGACTTTAATAATAATTCCGGACGGCTTTCCCGCTTGAGCATGATTAATTTCGCGCTCAATTTTTTCGATCAAACCGCTATGCAGCGTAAAAGGCGATTGCAATAACTTATTCAGTTTGGTTACTTTACCGAGACTGGTCAATTGCGCGAATACGCGGCGAACGTCTTCGCCAAGCTCCTTGTCGCAGGAAAACAAGCCATAATCGGTATAAAGCAATGCTGTTTTCGGGTGATAGTTACCGCTACCGAGATGCACATAATTACGCAGTTTCTTGCCCTCCTTACGCAATACCAGACACATTTTGGCATGTGTTTTATATCCCACGACCCCATAAACGACATGCACGGCCGCTTCCTGTAGCTTTGCAGCCAAATTAATATTGGCTTTTTCATCGAACCGGGCGCGCAGTTCGATCACTACAGTAACCTCCTTACCGGCCCGAGCGGCTTTCACTAATGCGCCAACAATCGGCGAATCCGCACCGGTGCGATACAACGTCTGCTTGATCGCCAATACATCGGAATCGGAGGCAGCCTGCTTCAGAAATTCGACGACAGGTAAAAACGATTCGAACGGGTGATGCAAAAGAATGTCTTGCTTGTCGATCGCAGCGAAAATATCTTTATTTCGAGCCAATTGCGACGGAATGGCCGGTTTAAAAGGCGTAAATTTCAGTTCAGGCCGCTCCACATGATTGATGATTGCCTGCAAGCGGTTTAGATTGACCGGGCCATCGACCAAATACAGGCGATCAGGCGTCAATTCGAAACGGGCCATGAGGAAATTGACGGTTTCTTCAGGACAATTGGCGGCAATCTCTAGCCTGACTTCATCGCCGTAATTACGCATCGCCAATTCGCCTTCGACCGCGAGCAACAAATCATCAATCGCATCGTCATCGACAAAGAAATCGCTATTGCGGGTCACCCGAAACTGATAACAACCTTTGACATTCATGCCATTGAACAATTGATCGACAAAGGCATGAATGATCGACGACAAAAACACAAAATCGTGAGGCCCGCTTCCGGTCGCATCGGGCGGCAATTGAATGATCCTCGGCAGGGCTCGTGGTGCTTGCAAAACCGCCCGACCGCTATTGCGGCCGAAGGCATCCTTACCGGTCAACGAAATGATGAAATTCAAACTCTTGTTAAGAATTCGCGGAAACGGATGCGCCGAATCCAAGCCGACCGGCGTTAAAATCGGCAGCAATTCTTCGTTAAAATAATTCTCCAACCATTTGAGCTGTTTAGCGGTCCATTCCGTACGCCGGATAAAATGAATATTTTCCTCTGCCAAGGCCGGCAACAAGATGTCATTCAAGACCCGATACTGATCCTCGACTAGGTCATGCGCCTTGGCCGAAATCCTTTCGAGTTGCTCATGCGGCGACAAACCGTCGACGCCGATGGCTTTAGGATCCATTTCGGCCATTTGCAAAAGACTCGCAACCCGAACTTCGAAAAACTCATCGAGATTCGAGCAAGAAATGCATAAATAATTCAGCCGTTCCAGTAACGGCACACGGCAATCTTTAGCTTGCGCCAAGACTCTTTGATTGAATTCGAGCAGACTAAGCTCGCGATTGAGATAGAGATCGTAACTGTCGAGGTTTATCGTTTCACCGATTTCGTTTTCTTTTTCCATATTACTAATTTCCGTAATAGATTATTGTTAATTATTCACATCCCCTATCGTTCCCACGCTCCAGCCTACCCACTAAGACCTGGACGCTCTAGCGTCTCGAACCGCTGGAGCGGTGCTCAGGCATTCCCACGCAGAGCACTCGCCGTTATATAATCATCGTAGATGAAAATTCGGCCTCGGGGTGCCCGTCAAAGAACGCCATAAATACGTCTATGTAGGCTCTATGCCAGCTTCCATGCTGGCAAAGCCTTTCGAGCGCCATGGATGGCGTGAATGTCGATTTTGCAGGAGCAAAAATCGACCTAGCACCCCGAGGTCTCCTCCGCTACTGCAGAAATTTGAAGTGCGAAAAGTATACATAAGTCGTAGATACCGTCTTGCCATCTTGGCGAAGTGAACTCGATACACTTTATTGCTGCTTAACGTACCCGGCTTTCCCTCACCTAGCGTAGGTGATGGACGACGAAGGCGTCGCTCCCACAAGGGGGCCGGATGCGCTGTGGGAGCGATCCCCAGATCGCGATTTCGAAGCCACTGACGTTCAATATCCTCAGATTTATCAAACAACTCCGTTCCCAGGTATACGATGACCTCTGTTTAGCAAGTGTACCGATATTTGTGTATAACGATGAGCGAAGAACATGGAAACAATAAGTGCAGAGGGGACTGAATAGCTAAGATTTTTGTTAATTTACCAATGATGTTAAGTGCCGCTTCGGTTCTTAAATTATTTGAAAATAATAGTCCCCGAAATAAAAACATGCCGGTCACTAATACGTTCGACTTCGAAGTTTAGGCCGGCTTCGCGCAATTGTTCCTCGATTTCTTCAGGTGTAAATGCCGCCAATAACGAATGATAAAAATCGCGTTGCAAAATTTCGGGCTCCGTAGCGGCATACATTTCAACAATTTCTTTGGCTTGCTGAACGCTTTGAGGACGGAATAAATCCATAATGACAATCCTAGTTCCATTACCGGCGTAGCGCTTGACAAAATTCCACAAGGCTTGCGGTTCCGGCAAATGATGTAACAGGCTATTGCTAAAAATCAAATCATAACGGCGTCGAGGCAATGAAATCGTAGGTAGTTTCCCATGAATAAAACAGACGCGCGCGCTCAACTCACTCGGCACAATTGATTCTGCATAGTCAAGCATCGCTCTCGCCCCATCTAAGGCATCGACCCAAGCCGATGGATAAGCTTTTGCAAAACGGCAACTGATATCGCCCGGACCGCAACCCAAATCCAATGCATAACCTTCGAAACCAATCATGCCAATCAAGGCTTTCAAATTTTGCAAAAAATACTCATTAGGCTCCGAAAAATCTGCTTGCGCATAGGCTTGTACCTGTTTGGAATCTTCCATCAATTCAGGCTCAAGTATTCGCTGGAATAATCGGTGGTTGTTATACTGATGCTCTGAGCTTATTTCTAATTTTTTTATCATGTTAAGCAAAAACCTCTGTTGCCTTGGAGGCCGCCGGTATGCATCGCGACAATGCGCCGACCGGTAGGAAAGAAGCCTTTCTCGATTAGGTCGTAGATCCCGTAAAACATTTTTCCGGTATAAATCGGTTCCAGTAGCACCGAGGTCTCGTTTAAAAATCGCTCGATAAATTCGATTAATTCAGGCTTGGTTCGCGCAAAACCGCCGAAATGATAATCGGTGACGATATCCCAATTCTCCCGGGGCTGAGTCAACAGCGACTCTATATCACGCTTCAAAAAAGAGCCGCCTTTTAGCGCCGAGAAACCGATGACTTGTACACCGGGCCGAACCGCTTCGATAATTCCCGCCAAGGTTGTTCCTGTTCCGCAAGGACAACAAATGGCATCGTATTGCAGATCGATTTCCGAAACCAGTTCGGCCACGCCTTGCAAAGCCAAATCGACCGATCCGCCCTCCGGCAGCCAATAAGCGTCGGTATCGATTCCGGGCAAACTATTCCAGTCTTTGTATTGCCGGAGATTACGATAGTCTTCACGCGATACAAAATGCAAATGCATTCCCCATCGACGCAAATCGTTTAAGGTTGGATTCGACTGCGGCTCGCCGCGAATAAAAGCTTCAGTCTGAATACCGAGCCTGTGGCCGACATAGGCCAAGGCATGTAAATGATTCGAATAGGCGCCGCCCATACTGACAATCTTAATCGCACCCAGCGACAAGGCATGGCTGAGTATGTATTTAAGTTTACGCCATTTGTTACCGGATACGATAGGATGTAGCAAATCGTCACGTTTGATCCATAACTCAACCTGCCTTCTGTCCAGGTAAGGGGCTGAAACCTTTGTTAAAATCGAACGTGCAAATTGATTTTCGAGTGCGATAAGTTTAGGGTGCATCTATGTGCGGACGGTTTAATTTAATCGCGACGAGCGACACAATCATCGAACATTTCCGATTGAAGCGTTTGCCGAAATACCGGACCGATTATAATATTCCGCCGGGACAAAAAATACTCAACATCGTGCAGTTGGAAGACGGCAGCAACAAAAGCGTCTATTTGCATTGGGGCTTGATCCCATCCTGGAGCAAAGATGCAAAAATCGCCAACCGCTTAATCAATGCCAGAGCCGAGACCTTGGCCGACAAGCCTTCGTTCAGAGCGGCATATTCTAAACGGCGTTGCCTGATTCCCGCTACCGGCTTTTACGAATGGCAACAAACCGAAATCGGTAAACAACCGTATCATGTGCATTTTCCAGATAGTCGACTGTTCGCGTTCGCAGGATTGTGGGAGCATTGGACAAACGGCGACGAAACCATTTATTCTTGCACGATCATTACCTGCCCGGCCTTAGCACCGGTTTCAGACATTCATGAACGCATGCCGGTCATTATCAACCCTGAAAATTATGGTGATTGGTTGAATAAACAAGCATTCGAAATCGACGTGCTCGCTTTCGATCAAACCTTTTCTTATCTACAAATGGAATTGACGCCGATTAGCCAACATGTCAATAATCCGGTCCATAACGATGAAGCTTGCATTCATCCGATTCAATTAGCGCATTGACTGACCCGACTTTATTTTCTTGGAAACAAAGTCGGTTAAAGACCTTGCTAAAGCTCACTAAAAAGGTGTAGCTTAAGTAGTGACGGACTTAAGTCATCAAATAAAGTTCGTATCGATCTGAATTAAGGAAATGTGGCGTATAACGGCTCAGACCTAATGTGCCCCAAGTGGCAGAGTCGTCATCCTTAAGAAGAGACATGGAGTCACTGCAAAATCAATGACCTACGGCACAGTCATTGAAATTAAATACATTGGAAAATTTCGTTTTCACAATGTAACCGATAAATAAACCATCACGGCATATTTATCGACTAAGGGACGGACATAACCTAAAACTTCGGCAACCGATGCGAAATGCCTATCCGGTCGAGATGTGTGGCATAAGGTAATTTCAGGCAACTTTGCCCAGCTTATGCTTTGCACGACGTCACGAGGATAATCAAGTGAACGTTTAATTATGTTACACATGCAATCGGTCGCTAAAGCTATATTTAGCTATGTTCCTTAAAATTTACTATAACAACATCATAAAAAGAGGATATTCATATGAAACTATTAAAAACAATGACCATAGGTTTATTGATGGGCGCTAGCCAATTGGTTATGGCGGAAGATCATTCTGCGGTGGCATTAGAGCATGCACATGCCGCGGTCGAGCACGGCAAAATGGGCCACGCTTCGATTTTGGTCGAGCATGCCGAAGCTGCGTTAGAACATGCGATAAAAGCATTAGAAACAGCGGAAGGCGAGGAAAAAGCGCATTTGCAAGCCGCCGTTAAAGTACTGGAATATTCCATCGAACACGGCAAGATGGATCATGCCGACATAGCGACACCACCGGCCGAAGAAGCCATTGAGCACATTCAAAAATCAACTCAATCCAAAGGATCGGCTGCTGCAGCAGAACTTGAGATTGAAGATCAGAAAGAGACTTCAAAATCGTCATCTAGCAAATGGCCTGTCACCGGCTATAAGAAAATAAATCAATAAATTATACCTTTCACACTTCAAATTTCGGCAGTGCCTAAGGAGGCACCGGGCTGCCTGGCAAAGGTTGCCAGCATGAATGCTGGCATAGAGCCTACATGGACGTATTCACGGCGTCCTTTGACGGCCCCCCGGTGCCGAATGTTGATCTACGATAGGTATATTTATTTTCGGGAAACCGAGACTGCAATAAAGCAAGCAAAAGGGCTCGAAACGTTCGTTCGTTTCGAGCCCTTTTGATCAATTGCCCAACGATAAGCGATTTTTCAACACTTCTACCGTTTCGTCGGTCAGCGGTTGGCGCTGATCGTCCCACGGCACGCCATCCAGCTCCTCGGCCAATATATCGATCGTTTCGATAAAATCATCAAATACCGCCGCAGGATCGTCGACTTCACGCGGTTGCATGAAAAACACCAAGCCTGGCGTCGTGAATTTTTCTAAATCCCGATCAGGGAATATGCCCGGCTCAACCATGCTGGCCACGCCGAAATCGACCAAGCCTCTGCTATCTAAGCGCTCGTAAATCTTAATATTACCGTAGACCAATCCGACACTATCGAAAGCCAAAGCCAGATCGGTGCCGTTAAATCCTTCATCCTCGGCGGCTATCAAACTAAATTGAATTAGCACAGGCAGTTGATCTTTCGATTTTTTGGCTTGATACGGCTGAGCCGATGCATCGGTATCAGGCTGTTTACCCGACTCGTAGCCATACCGTGTTTCAGTCGAATAATCCTTGAAATCGACCGAATCATCCTTGTCTTGGGCAGAGTCGAGCGGCACGATGTCGAATTCGTCGTGTTCGGGATGCAAGGTCAGCGACGGATCGATATTCCGTACCGACTCCTTATCATCGAAATAAAAACCATCCCGCCGAGATTTTTTGCCTTTGAAATAAGACCACAGCAACATGACCGCGATCACAATCAACCCCATGACAATAATAAACATTCTTAAAATTTCTTTATCCATTAGCTTTCCGCCAGACTCATTGCTTCTTCGATATCCACCGCGACCATCCGCGACACTCCGGGCTCTCTCATCGTAACACCTGCCAATTGTTTTGCAATCTCCATCGTCACCTTGTTATGCGATATAAATAAAAACTGCACGGCCGCGGACATTTCTTCGACCATTTTCGAAAAACGGCCCACGTTAGCATCATCCAATGGCGCATCGACCTCGTCCAATAAACAAAACGGCGCCGGATTGAGCTCAAAAATTGAAAATACCAACGCAACCGCCGTTAATGCTTTTTCGCCGCCCGATAACAAATGAATCGAACTGTTCCGTTTACCCGGCGGACGAGCGATGATATTGACACCGGCCTCCAATACATCGACTTCAGTCAATTCTAGGTAAGCTTGCCCACCGCCGAATAACTTCGGGAATTTTTCTTGTAAGCCGCTGTTTATTTTATCGAATGTTTCCCTAAAACGCTGCCGGCTTTCTTTGTCGATTTTATTGATTGCTTGCGTAAGGGTATCCAAGGCTTCAGTCAAATCGGCATGCTGATCGTCGAGAAACTTCAGGCGTTCCGATTGCACTTGATATTCATCGATCGCACTCAGATTGATTGCACCCAGTTTTTCAATTTGAACGGCCAATGCATCGACTTTCGATTTCCAGCCCTCTTCATTAGCGTCTTCCGGTATTTGCTGTAATACCTGTTCGGGTTCGGCATCGATTTCATTTAACTGTTCGGTGATCGTTTGCCGCCGAACCTGACACTCTTGCTGCTTGAAACGAAGCTTGTCCAAACTTGCTTTCTGTTTTTCCAAGTCGCGTTGAATTTGCGTATGTCTCTCGGTTAAACCGGCGATAATTTGTTCAGTTTCCTCGAGTAATTTTCTCGCGGCCTTCAGATCCTTCTCAAGCCTTTCTTTATCGGTACGGTATTGTTGCAATAAGAGCTTTTCATCGTCAATCGGTGCGGCCGTGTCGACCAGCTTTTGCTCCAGTTCCGCGATACGTTCGTCGGCTTGTCGATTTTGCAAACTTAAGCGTTCGATTTGTTTTGTCGTCAAAGACTCTGAAGAACGCAATGATTCAATCTTGGACTGATAACTGAAAACCTGTTGCTTAATTTCCGAAGCTTGAGCTTCGGCGGTTTGCAGCTTAGTTTGCAAAACCCGGCTAACCTCTTGCAATGTTTCTTTTTGTTCATCTAGGCGATACAAATGTTGCTCGGCTTGTTGCAATTTTAGTTCGGCTTCGGCTTGCATCTCCGCCTGTTCGGCGGTTTCAGCGATGATTTCATCGATTTCATGACGAACCTGCGCCAAGCGCCGTTGTTGCTGCTCGTGCCGGGCCGACTCCGCGCTCAATTCGGCGCTTTTAGCCGATAATTCCGAACTAAGTGTTTTTTCCTCTCGCTGCCAAGTTTCCCGATGAGCTTCGGCATCTTTCAAGGATTGCTCGGCGTCTTCGATCCGCTCCTCGAGTTGCTCGATTTGTTGTTGCAATTCCGATTGGCGAAGTTTTAACGACCGCAATTCCTTTTCGCGCTGTAACACGCCGGTTTTGCTGTCTTTAGTTCGAATAATACGCAGCCAACCGTAACCGATCCAAGTGCCGTCGGGTAGAATAATCGATTCATAAGGCTTGAGCGAAGACGCCATCTCTTTGGCCGCGGCCAAATCGTTCGCGCAATAAATACCGGTCAACAAGCCATCTAAATTCCAAGGCGACTTGACTTTGTCGATCAAGGTCGGCAATGCGCCTTGTTGCGGTTCGCCGTTGAACTCTCGAGTTTGAAACAGCGTCACCGAATCCTCGGTCAGGTTTTGCAATACAGGAAACAGTGACTCGGCATCCTCAACGCAAACCGCCTCGAGATAAGCACCCAGTACGGTTTCGAGCGCATGATCCCAGCCGCTTTCGACTTCGAGCAACTCCGCCAGACGTTTATTATCCGTCAATTGGGCTCGATCCAACCATCCAGCCAGATGCTTGTTATCCTTCCCCATAGCATGTTGTTGCAACAACTCCAGCGATGAAATCTTGCCGTTGACGCCATGCAGCTCGGAGCGCAAGCCGTGCAACTCATGATTATTTTGCTTGAGCTGTTGGCGTTGTTCCTGGATGCGTGCCAATAAATCCTGCAGTTGCCCATGCATCTCATCGCGCTGCTCTTGAAGTAATTCGACCGTTGCGGACAAGTCTTCGATAGCGGCTTGTAAATGGCTTGCGGTCAATTCGCCCTGCTCGGTATACAATTTATCCAAGCGCCCTTGCAGTTGGCGACTTTGACTATCCAACTGTTGGATTTTAACCCGTTCGATTTCGGCTTGTTCCTTAGCGCCCGAACTTGTCGCAAGATAAGACTCCCATTGCCGTTGCCAAGCGCTTTTTTCATCCTGCGCTTGTTGGCGCGACGCGTCCGCATCCTCGGCGCGCTCCTGGCTCAGCGCCAATGCTTCATCGGCTTCGAACAAGGCTTGTTTAATTTCCTCCAACTGCAGTTGATCGTTTTCAAGCTCGTTAGCCGACTGCTCGAGCTGCCGCTTGAGTCGATCAATCTCGACCACGATCTCCTCATGGCTTTTTTGATTCAATTTGATCGTCTGCTCCAAACGACCGACTTCGGAAGACGCCTGATAATATTCGCCTTGCGTGCGATTCATCGCCGCTTGCCGATTCTTATGTTCGGCGCGTGCGGCTTCGATAGCGGCGTCGGTCTCGCGCGCCGCAACGAACAAACGATTATGTTCTTCGGCAACTTCACGCAACTGATCATCCAATTTCCGCAAGGATTGATGATAACCATCCCAGCGCATCGCCAGCAATTCCAATTTGAATTGACGCTCTTGCTGCTTTAGGCCGGTATATTTTTCGGCTTTTTCGGCTTGTTTTTGCAGATGTTTCAATTGTTTTTCGACTTCATCTCGCAAATCGGTCAAACGTTCCAAGTTTTCGCGCGTATGCTGCATGCGCGACTCGGTTTCCTGGCGCCGCTCCTTATACTTGGAAACGCCAGCAGCTTCTTCGATATGCACCCGAAGTTCTTCAGGTTTGGCTTCGACCATGCGCGAAATCGTACCCTGTTCGATGATCGCATAACTTCTCGAACCGAGCCCGGTACCTAAAAACAAGTCGGTAATATCCTTGCGTCGGCAACGTGCATTATTTAAAGCATACATTGATTGTCCGTCACGACTGACCTGGCGTTTGATCGAAATCGTATTGTATTTCGCGAACTCGCCGCCGGCCTTGCCTTCGCTGTTATCGAATATTAATTCGACCGATGCTGTGCCGACCGGTTTACGCGATGCCGAACCGTTAAATATCACATCGACCATGCTGCCGCCGCGCAGATGCTTGGCCGAACTCTCCCCCATCACCCAGCGAACCGCATCGATGATATTGGACTTGCCGCAGCCATTGGGCCCGACGATCGCGGTTAAATTACCGGCAATCGGGATAACGGTCGGATCGACAAACGATTTAAATCCTGAAAGTTTGATTTTTTCCAGTTTCATTACTGGTACAATGCTGCTTGGTTTAAATGGAAATAACCGCGTATTATTAACGATATCCGGATTAACTTCGACTTTTTATTTTTGCTTTTTATCATCGATACATGACGACACAACCCAGCACACAGCTCGAAACCTTCGACAACCCAAGACCCGGCAGGGATTTTACGATTCGCATCGACATCCCCGAATTCACCTGTCTGTGCCCTAAAACCGGCCAACCCGATTTCGCGACGTTAACGATAGAATATGTTCCGAATCAACTCTGCGTCGAACTCAAATCGCTAAAACTCTATATGTGGTCGTTCCGCGATCGAGGCGCATTTCATGAAGCAGTCACGAACGAAATTCTCGATCACATCGCCGCGACAATCCATCCCAACTTCATGCGTATCCGGGCGAATTTTAATGTGCGGGGCGGCATTTACACGAATGTGATCGCCGAACATAAAAACCCCGACTGGCAAGCGCCGGAACCAGTGCATCTGCCCTAAATTTTTAGATGGCGAAGACCTATTACAATGCCGATATTGCCATCGCGCTTAAATACGACGGCAAACATGCGCCGAAAGTCACCGCAAAAGGCGAAGGTCTTAACGCCGAGCAGATAATTGCCATTGCCGAACAACACGGCATTCCGCTGCAAGCCGAACCTGAGTTGGCCCAAATTCTGGCTCAGGTACCGCTAGGCGAGGAAATCCCCCGAGAACTTTATATCGCGGTCGCGCAAGTGATCGCATTCGCTTACTTTCTGAGCGGCAAAACCCCTGAAAATTTCACGAACCATGACGATTAAAGAAACCCTAACCACCCTGCCCCAATATGTTTTACCCCATCATACGCTCTCGCAGTTGATGAGCAAACTAACCCATTGCGAAAACAAGCTTTGGAAAAACCTGTTCATCAAGCAAATCATACGGCACTACGGCGTCGACATGAGCGAAGCGCTCGAGCCGAATATCGATACCTATGCCAGCTTCAACGAGTTTTTTACGCGCCAATTGAAACCCGAAGCCAGACCGATTGCCAACGAACCCGGCGCGATCGTTTCTCCGGCCGACGGCTTCGTCAGTCAAGCTGGCCAAATCAAGGATGGCAAGATTTTCCAAGCCAAAGGTAAAAGTTTTACCGCAACGCAGCTACTCGGCGGCGATGGCGAACGCGCCGAAGCATTCAAAGACGGTTCGTTCGCAACCATTTATTTGTCGCCTCGCGATTACCACCGTTTGCACATGCCGTTGACCGGTACCTTGAAAGAAATGATACACATCCCCGGCCGCTTATTCAGCGTCAACGGCGCAACGACCAACAGCGTACCCGGGCTGTTCGCGCGAAACGAACGCGTCGCGGCGATCTTCGATACCGAAGCGGGCCCGATGGCTTTGGTATTGGTCGGCGCGATCTTTGTATCGAGCGTCGAAACGGTTTGGCACGGTGTCGTCACGCCGCCAACGATCGAAAAAGTCAGAACCTGGCATTACGAAACCGATGCTCCGCAGTTGAATATCGGCGAGGAAATGGGCCGTTTCAACATGGGCTCGACGATCATCGTCTTGTTCGGCAAAGACAAAGCCGACTGGCAAGCGGATTTCACGGCTGACAGCCCGGTGAAATTAGGTCAATTGATAGGAAAAACCTTAAGCTAATGATTTGGTCGTAAATAACTTTCCTATTTTACGGAAGGTTCGGTTGCTCGATTAGCAGGTGTCGGCGGCAGGGAGCGCTGCCGTCAAGTCCTCATGGATGGGTTTACCCAGCACCTAAATTCCATAGTACATTGGCTATGGTTAACTATCTGGGATAATTTAGGTGCTGGGTGAACGGCTTTCCTCGATAGACACATCCCATACCTTTTATTTTCAGAATGCTTAGCGCACCGGTGAGCCATAGGCTATCCCAACCATAACTGTGCATCGTATAGACTGTTCCGAGAGCGTCCAATTGGTGACACTCTTGTCCAATAATCTACTATTCGGAATCAGCATGTCGATACCGTCGAAACGATGCACTTGACAACAGCGGCCGCCGATATGAGTTATCTTAACTCGTACTCCTTCGACATCTACGATATCGCCCAGCTTAATCGGACGTTCCACCGACAGAATCAAACCGCTGATAAAGTTGCTGATGATATTTTGGGCGCCAAAACCGGCACCGATCGCCAATGCGCCGCCAAAAAATGTGAAAACGGTGAGTGGTACGTGTACTCTGACCAGAGAAAAACGAAGATGGCGATGACAGCAATTAACGCGAATAGCCTAAAACTCAGCAAAATAGCGCTTTCATGTCCGGGGAGCCTTTTCATCAGGATCTGAATGCACATGTCAGCAATTTTTCCGATCAGCCATAAGCCAAATCCCAAGATGAAAAGTATGCCTATGATCTTGCCGACTGAAACACTCCGACTGCTGCTGGACTTCTATAGCCCTACTTTTCTACGGAAATAAAGCCATACCTTGTTCTAGTTTAGGAACGTCATCCGATTCCTGAATTAACCAACCGCCGCCCATCGCGCGATAGAGTTGAATGGCAGCAGACAATCTGTCATTTTTAGCTTGCACCCACTCGATTTGTCCTTCGTAATATTGGCGTAAGGCGTCGAGTACTTCGAGATAAGGGGTATAGCCTTCATCAAAACGCAGATGCGACAAATGCAGATAGTTTTTTAAGGCGGTGACTCGCTGGCCTTGCATAGCCTGGCGTTCATCAGACTTCGTGCGGGCGATCAAGGCATCTTCAAACTCGCGAAAACCGGTCAATATGGCTTTTTGATAACCGGCCAGTGCTGCTTGTTGCGCGGCTTCGGCGGTTTGAACCTGGCCGGCGATTTTTCCGGCGGTGAAAATAGGCCCCAACAACCGGGTGCCGATGGTCCAATAGTTGGCACCCGGAGCAAAAAGGCTGGCTATTTCCAGGCTGGCTTGTCCCAAATCGCCAGTTAGTTGTACCTTGGGAAAGTATTCGCCTCGTGCCACGCCGATGCGTGCATTAGCTGAAATCAGATTTTGCTCGGCCTGCTGAATATCCGGTCGGCGCAATAGTAAATCCGATGGTAATCCTGCCGGCACCTTGGGAATCTGCATATCACCCAGCGGCAATCCGCGGGAAATGGTGGCAGGTGATTGTCCCAGCAACAAACTCAATGTGTGTTCCGTCTGCGCGATTTGTTGCTCGTAAAGCGGAATTTGCGCCCGGCGGCGCTCCAGTTCTGAATTGGACTGACTGACTTCAATCTCCGAGGCATAACCCGCTTCAAAGCGCGTTTTGGCGATACGGTTTTCCTCGGTCAGAGTGTCCACGGTCTGGCGGGTGATAGTTAGTTGGTCATCCAGGGCGCGTAGATCAATATACGTTTGCGCGATCGCGCTAACCAGGGTAAGGACCACGGCGTCACGTATATATTTTTGCGCAAGCAAGTCGGCAAAAGCGGCTTCCTTGGCGCGCCGCAACTGCCCCCAGACATCGAGCTCCCACAACATGCTGACGCCTAACTGAGCAAAGTCGCTGTCGGACAAGGTATTGGCCGCACCGGTTTGCCCGGCACTGGCTTGCCGACGGTCGTAACCGGCCTGACCGGATATTTGCGGAAACAGATTGGCGCGGGTTGTGCGATACAAGCCGCGGTATTGCTCGATGTTAGCGATAGCAATTTTAAGATCCAGGTTATTGCGCAATGCTTGTTCGACTAAGTCATTCAAGACTGGATCGTTGAGCTGACGCCACCATGGCAGATCGGCGGTTTGCTGCGCCTCGGCAATTTGAAACCGCCATTGACGGGGCGTATCGACACGGGGTTTTTCATAATCCGGCCCGACTCGAAAACAACCACTCAAAACGGTCAGCGCCGCGCATAGCCAATATTTATTCATGTTCGGCCTCGCTTGCCGATGATGACATATGCCGACGCGCCCGCGTTTGGACCACATAAAACAACACCGGGATGATGAAGATCGCGATGACTGTAGCAGCCACCATGCCGCCGATAACCGTGTAACCCATCACCTGCCGCGACAAAGCGCCGGCACCGCTGGCAATTGCCAGCGGAACGCAACCCAGAATGAACGATACCGCCGTCATCATGATCGGCCGCAAACGCAAACGCGCGGCTTCTAACGCAGCATCGCGGATCGATTTCCCTTCCTCGACAGCCTGTTTCGCAAATTCGACGATCAAAATCGCGTTCTTGGCGGCTAAGCCGATCAGCATCACCAGACCAATCTGCGCGTAGAGGTTGTTTTCATACTGGCCTACTAGCAAACCGGCAAACGCACCCAGCACGGCAATCGGTGTCGCCAGCAGTACACTCAATGGCAGGCTCCAGCTTTCATATAGCGCCGCCAGAATCAGGAACACGCAAAACAGCGCAAAGGCAAAGACCGCAGAGGGCGAAATGCCTTGTTGCGCTTGTTTTTCCTGAAAACTCATCCCCAGATAGTCGTAACCCATGTCGCTGGGCATGGTTTCGGCGAAAACCGCCTCCAGCGCCTGCATGACCTGGGCAGAGCTGTAGCCGGGTTTGGCCGCGACACTCAGTTGTTGGCTGCGGAATTGGTTGAAACGCATCGTGAACTCGGGCCCTTCGCTTTTGCTCACTCTGGTCAGAGCGGTCAATGGCACGCTGCCGCCTTCGTCGTTGCGTACATAAAACTGACCGAGTGCCTTGGCATCTCGCCGGTATTCCCCTTCCGCCTGCACATAGACTTGCCACTGCCTGCCGAAGCGGTTGAAGTAATTTATGAAGCCGCTGCCCATATAGGCTTGCAGGGTTTTATAGACATCGGCAAGATTAACGCCATGTTTCAAGACCTTGTCGCGATCGACATCGACGAAAATTTGCGGCACCGACGGCAATCCGGTGGAAAAAATATTACCGATTTCCGGCCGCTGCCGCGCCGCCTCGATGAATTTATCGATGTTTTGCGTGAGATAGCTTAAGTCGTTGCCAGCCCGATCTTGCAACACCAGGGTCACGCCGCCCGACGTGCCCACGCCCGGAATCGCCGGCGGCGGGAACGCAAACCCCACGCCTTCGGTGACTTGCGACAGTTCGTACGTCAGATGCCGTTTGATCTCGGCATATTGCTCCTCCGGTCGCGTGCGCTCGGCCCAAGGCTTCAGGGTGATGAAAAAAAACGTGTTGTAGGTGGTTTGGGCCTGGCTGAGCATGTTGTAGCCAATTACCGATGAATAGGCGGCAACGCCGGGCGTGTTTGCCAAAATCTGCTCTACCTTGCGCGTGGCGGCGTCGGTGCGTTGCAAGGAAGCGACATGGGGCAGTTGCAGTCCTGCATACAGATAGCCTTGGTCCTCGTCAGGCAAAAAGCCCATCGGTACACCCTTACCCAATACGCCGGCTAACAAACTCAGCGCTACCAGCAAAATCATGCTGAACAAGGCTTTGCGAACCATAGCGCGGCAGACACCGACATAGCCTTGGTTGGCGCGGTCAAAACCGCGATTGAATCCATCGAAAAAGCGTTGCAATGCGCCGTTACCCCGCACGCGCGGTTTGAGCAGCAATGCCGCCAATGCCGGACTCAATGACAGCGAATTGAATGTCGAAATCGTTACCGCTACGCTCACGGTCACTGCGAATTGCTGATACAAGCGTCCGGTGATGCCGGGAATGAAAATGGTGGGCAGAAACACCGCAATCAACGCCAGCGTGGTGCCGATGATCGGGCCGGTGACTTCGCGCATGGTCCTCAGCGTAGCGTCTTTGGTCGTCAAACCTTGCTCGATATAGTGTTCGACCGACTCGACCACTACGATCGGGTCATCCACCACCAGGCCGATGGCCAGAACCAGACCGAACAGCGACAAGGTATTGATCGAAAAACCCAATAGCGGAAACAGCATGAAGGTACCGATCAGCGATACCGGCACCGCCAGCAATGGAATCAAGGTAGGGCGCCAGCCTTGCAGGAACAGGAACACCACCAGTATCACCAGGATCAGCGCCTCGACCAGCGTGACGACGATCTCATCGATGCCCTCAGTGACGGCAAGGGTGGTGTCCAGCGCTATCATATAGTCCAGATCGGCCGGAAAACGAGTTTTGAGTTCCGCCATCATTTTTTTGGCGCCTTCGGCGGCTTCGATGGCGTTAGAACCGGGCAATTGATAGAGCGCGATCAGCGCCGCCGGTTTACCATTCAACCGACCGATCATGTCATAGGATTGTGCGCCCAACTCTAAGCGAGCAACATCCTTGACTCGCACCATCGCCCCGCTAGAATCGGCACGCAACACTATGTTGCCGAACTCTTCTTCGGATTGCAGGCGTCCCTGAGCGCGCACCGCGTAGGTAAATTCCTGACCTGTTGGCACCGGCTCGCTGCCGATTTTTCCAGCCGGATTCACGGTGTTTTGCGCCTGTACTGCGCTGATGATCTCAGGAATGGTGATATTGAGCTTGGCGAGCTGATCCGGCTTAACCCAGATACGCATCGCGTATTGACCGGCACCAAATACTGTGACGCTGGCAATGCCTTTGACCCGCGTCATCTGATCGTTGATGTTGATATAGGCGTAGTTGGCCAGAAACACGTTGTCGTAACTGCCGTTAGGCGAATACAGTCCAAACAGCAACAAAGGCGATGCCGATGACTTTTGCACGTTGACTCCGAAATTACGCACGTCCTGCGGCAGTTGTGATTCGGCCTGCGATTTGCGCATCTGCGCCAGCACCTGGTTGGTGTTGGGGTCGGTGGCAATATCGAAATTGACCCTTAGCGACATCGAGCCGTTGTTGGCGTTGATGGAGTACATGTAATTCATGTTATCGACGCCGGACATTTGCTGCTCGATCGGCGTTGCCACCGCTTGTTCGACGGTCAAGGCATCGGCGCCGGTGTAGGTGGTAGTGACTTGAATTTCCGGCGGAGCGATGTTGGGAAACTGGGCGATAGGCAACTGGCTCAGCGAGACCAGACCCACCATCACCATCAGGATGGCAATTACGATGGCGACGATGGGACGATGAATGAAAAAGGCTGCCATGACGGTTACCGAGCGGCGCCAGATGTAGCGGCCGGGTAAGGCTTGGGATCGACGGTCATACCGGGCCTAACCTTGAGCAAACCTTCCACCACAATCCGATCACCGGCCTGCAGCCCTTGTTCGATTACATAACGGTTGCCGACTGTTTCACCGAGCGTGACCGGCCGCATCTCCACGCTGTTATCGGACTTGACGACGGCCAGCAACCGCCGCCCCTGCATCTCCAGTACCGCCCGCTGCGGCACGAGCAAGGCATTGGCTTTGTGTTTGACAATAGCCCGCACCTTGGCGAATTGGCCGGGGCGCAACAAGTTATTGGGATTGGGGAACAGAATCGCCACCTGTATTGTGCCGGTTTTCACATCTACTTGCCGGTCGGCGAAAAAGAATTTGCCCGGATGCGAATAAACCGAGCCATCGGCCAGTATCAGTTCCAGATCGCCATTGCCATTGGTTTGATCTTTTTGTTGCCTTTCCCGCGCTAGTTGCAGATATTGCTGTTCGCTAAGGGGAATATAGGCCTTAATCGGGTCAAGTTTCGACACTGTGGTGAGTTCTGTATGCGGACTACCCGGCCCAACCAAATCGCCAATCTGCGCCTTTGAAATGCCGGCGATACCATCGATGGGTGCGGTAATGCGAGTAAACTCTAGTTGCAGGCGAGCGTTATCGACCGCCGCCCTCGCGGCCATGACTTCCGCCAGCGCGGATGCTTCTCGTCCTACCGCGTTGTCGCGATCACGAACGCTCACGGCTTTTTCCGGCAATAAGCGCTCGACGCGTGCCACATCCAGTTGAGCGGTTTTCAGCACCGCTTCTTGCCGGGCCAAGTTGCTCCGCGCGCCATCGAGCATCGCCTGAAACACCCGTGGGTCAATTTCGTATAGCAACTCGCCTTTTTTGACCCGTTGACCTTCCTGATAAACTTGCTTGATCAAATAACCGGACACCTGTGCGGTGATTTGCGCGTTGACCATGCCATCCAACGTGCCAATCCATTCGTGATAAATCGGAATATCGCTGGTTTCAACCGCCATGATTTCGACTACCGGCGCGGGCAGGGCGGCTGATTCGGGTAGACTGCGATCGCAACCACCAGCGATTATGATCAGCAACAGGGCGGCGAGAGTCGAAGGTCGGCAATGATGGTGCATGGAAAATTCCGATATTGAAACGCGCGGAGGCGTCAAGTGTTTCATGGCACTCATTCGTGTTGCAACACCGAGTGTATGCGTTGGTTAAGGATAAAAAACTCGGTTAAGGTTTCTTGGTTGAATTCCTTGAACGCTTCTGCCGGCAACGGCGTAACGACCAGAAGGCCCTTGCCGTCTTTTTCAATCCAACCGCGATCACGCAGCCATTGAATTTTCCTGCGCACGGTTTCACGCGGAATGCCGTTACTGGCGCTGATCGATAACGCATTGCATGGCTTGATCAATTCGCCGATGTCCTGGATTTCAGAATAACGTTGCGCCGTCTGGCTTTGCTGCAATGCCTGGTTCATCGTGGCGTCTGGCGCACGATGACGCGAAATAATTTTTTGCAAATTGTAATGAGCTATCTCGCCCAAAACCAACGCGCAATCCAGATCACCGTCAAAACGCAACCGCACGCGACTCAAATGCCACAGGATGAATTCGTTGAGCAAGTAATTGAGCTGGCATACTTGTTCCGGTGACATTTGATGGTTGGTTGGCATGGCTACTCATCTCACTAGTCATACTAAGCATAGCTTAAAATAATTTGTCCGCATAACCTAAGCTACCCATTTTGGGTACCTTGGTTGTTTTTCATTCCGGCTTTCATGACATAATCAAATCAGCAATCGATCTTCGCGAACTCGGTTTTGAGCGCGCTTGAATAATGTCAATCTTAGAGGTAAGTATGAAAAGGTTTAAGTACATCGTTTTGATTTTGGCTGCCTGCTTGTCGAACCCTGCATTGGCAGGTCTTACCGATGGTTGGATACAACTCGGAAAAGAAAAAGTAAAACCGCGCATTGAACGGGCCGAATTCTGGTTGGCTAATGGCACTTCCCAACCAGCCGCAAAATAAATACGAGGGCAAACCAGAAAGTTGCCGTAGCGGCAACTTTTTTTATTTGTTCGCCGGGTTGCTGCTAATGCTTTTGACCGTTCCTTACGTGCATTGTTTGCCTGTGGTCGGTCGTTATTCATTAACATTGATGTTCAATGCCTTCATGTTGATTGCGGTTTGGAGCCTGTCGGGAACACGCAGCTTTTTTTACATAGGCTTTAGTCTGGCATTGGCAATTTCGTTTATCTCCGGCGGCAGCATTTTTGGGTTTACCAATCAAGCCTTAGAAATCGCGGGCCTGTTTTTGATGCTGATATTTGCCGGTATTAGTGCATGGATTGCCGGTCGTCATGTCTTTGTCCTGCATCGCGTGGACTTTAATTCTTTGGTGGGTGCTTTCTGTGTCTACCTGTTGCTTGGTTTCATTTGGGCGATTCTGTTTCGCTTGCTTCAGTTACTGGGTCTGGCCACATTTTCAGGACTGATATCCACAGATAAACCATTTCCTCAATTGATTTATTTCAGTTATGCATTCAGCGATCCGAACGATCTGCTGAGTTATTCGATTCCAAAAGGCTTTGCTGACAAATATCTTGATTCTCGATTATGTCCCACGATCACCAATATCAATATCAATATCACAAATGTCATCAAAGCTTTTGGGATCAGCGATTTTGCCAACCCCGTTGAAGCGCATGTGGCTTACGACCAAGATGACCGCGTGATTAAACTGATTGCGCGAGGCATAGGGACCCAAGGTAGCGCACCGTTGGTTCAGCAAAAATGCGAATTTATTAAAATCAATCAATAACGTGATCGATTGCTTTTAGCCAAATACCGGTATTAACTGTTCGCATGCGTTGCCTGAGCAGCTTTATAAAAATTATTCCGCACCAGCAAATCATCAACAGTTCCTAGATGTATTCACGGCGTCCTGTGACGGACACTCTGGCGCCGCATTTTGATCTGCGATGGGTATAACACAGGGTTTAAAATTGTCTCTCGATACATTTGCGCTTACACTGTCGTCCGCATGAATTTAAATTTCGGCCTAATACACCATCGTTAATAATGATTACAACAATAGCCTTACGCGAATTCAAAAGCCTGTTTTTATCGCCGTTGGCCTGGTCCATACTTGCGATTTTACAATTTATCCTAGCCTACTTGTTTCTCACCCAAGTCGAAACCTTCATCATCCTCCAACCTCAACTCGAAGGCTTGGATAATGCGCCCGGCTTGACCGATGTCATCGCCGCCCCCCTGTACGGCAATGCCGCGATTATCTTCATGCTGGTAACGCCGATGTTGACGATGCGTCTTATTTGCGAAGAACGGCGCAATAAAACCCTGGCCCTGTTACTTTCGGCGCCGGTATCGAGTACAGAAATCGTCATCGGCAAATATCTGGGTATTTTAGGCTTAATGCTGACCGTGCTCTTGTTGATTACGCTAATGCCCCTATCGCTGCTCGCTGGCGGCACGCTCGATTTCGGCAAACTACTGGCGAATATGCTGGCGTTGCTGTTGATGCTGGCCGCCTTCAGCTCGGTCGGCCTATTCATGTCGTGTCTCGCGGGACATCCGACCGTTGCCGCGATGGGCGCATTCGGGCTGTTAATGCTCTTATGGATTGTGGACTGGTCGACCGGGCTTCGCGACAATAAAAGCGAATTATTCGAATACCTATCCTTGCTTAAGCATTTTCAAAACCTGCAAAGCGGGTTGATCAACACCGTCGACCTAATCTATTTCGCGTTATTTATCTCGACTTTTCTGATCCTCAGCATTCGTAACCTCGATAACGACCGGCTGCAAAAATGAAAATTTCGCGCCATATTCACCGGCAACTTCGCATCAAAAGCCTGCTCCATACCACACTTTGGCTTAGCATTCTTTTCGGTTTGGCATGGTTGAGCACCCTGCGCCCGGTCCACTTTGACATCAGCGCCGAATCGCGCAATACCCTATCTTCGGTTAGTCAAAATGTCTTAAATTCGTTTCCTGATAAAATCGTCGTGACGGCTTATATCAAAAAAGATCCGGCGATCAGATCCCAAATCAAGCAATTGATCGATCGCTTTAAGCTCCACAAGCCCGATATCGAATTGACTTTCATCGATCCCGACTCGACGCCGGAAAAAACGCGGAAACTGGAAATCGGCGCCTCGGGCGCCATCTTTGTCGATTATCAAGGCCGCACCGAACGTATCAATTTTCTGGACGAGTCGACACTTACCAATGCCTTGCAACAACTGTCCGGCTCTAATGTCCGTTGGATCAGTTTTCTGACCGGTCATGGCGAAAGATCTCCCGAAGGGCAAGCCAATTTCGACCTGAGTCGCTTCGGCGAAGAGCTGGCGCAACGCAACATCAAAGCGCAAACGCTCAACTGGGCCGACATTCCGACGATTCCGGACAATTCGGAATTATTGGTCATCGCCGGCCCGCGCGTCGACTTGTTGCCCGGAGAAATAAGCATTTTGCAAGACTATCTCGAACAAGGCGGCCATTTATTATGGCTGGCCGATCCCGACAGCCTGATTCCGGGCGGCCTGGATGATTATCTAGGGATCGACCGCTTGCCTGGCTCGATCGTCGATATGAGCGCCGGGCTCTACGGCATAGACGATCCGAGTTTCGTTGTAGTGCCTAAATACCCCGGTCATCCGATCACACAAAATCTACAGACAATGACGCTATTTCCAGCCGCGGCGGCGCTGCAAAGCCGCGAGGAAAGCTCATTCGTCAGCACGGTTTTAATAAAAAGCTCCGACAAATCATGGATGGAAACCGGAGCCACGGCTCAATTCGATGCGGACATGGAAGAACGCGAAGGCCCGTTAAACCTGGCTTACGCCTTGACCCGCCAAATCGACGAAACGACTGAACAACGCATAATTGTAGTCGGCGACGGCGATTTTCTCGCCGATGCCTACCTTGGCAATGTCGGCAACCTTGAGCTGGGCCTAAGAATGATCAATTGGCTGCTCCGCGACGATCGCTATGTCGCAATTCCGGTCAAATCCGCTCCGGATCGGCATCTACAGCTGACACCGCTATCGGTCACCCTGATGGGCTTCGGCTTTCTGTTGATTATTCCGTTAGTATTGTTGATAACCGGCTGGTTGATTTGGTACCGACGTAGGCGACGTTGAGAAAAAGCCGATTGCTACACTGGATTTAATGCGACAACTTTATAATGCCTGAATTACCTGAAGTCGAAACAACCTGCCGAGGCATCAAGCCTCATATCGAAGGCCGGATCATCCAAGAAACGGTGGTGCGCCAAGCTAGCCTGCGCTGGCCGGTGCCGGACCGTTTAGATCAACTATTGAACGGACTACGCATCGAACGAGTCGACCGGCGGGCGAAATATTTATTACTGCACACCGAAAAAGGCGTGCTGATCATTCATTTGGGTATGTCGGGAAGTCTACGCATCGTCAACCGCGAACAAGAAATCAAGAAACACGATCATATCGACTGGGTATTTTCCGATACAACGATACTGCGTTTCAACGACCCGAGACGCTTCGGCGCGGTACTGTGGACTTCCGAAGCGATTACCGAGCATCCTTTGTTAAAAGAACTCGGCCCCGAACCCCTGCTAACCGATTTTAACGGCGACTATCTTTATCGGTTGTCTAAAAAAAGGGGGCTTGCGGTCAAATCGTTCATCATGGACAGCCATATCGTGGTCGGCGTCGGTAATATCTATGCCAACGAAGCCTTGTTCATGGCCGGCATCAAACCAACCCGCGCGGCCGGTCTCATATCGCTTGCCCGTTACCGAACACTCGCCGACTGTATCCGCACGATTTTGAGCAGCGCAATCGAACAAGGCGGCACGACGCTAAGAGACTTCGTCAACGAAACCGGAAAGCCGGGTTATTTCAAACAACAATTACAGGTCTACGGAAGAGCCGGAGCCCCCTGCCGCAACTGCTTGACGCCGCTCACCGAAATCCGCATCGCCAATAGAAGCACGGTTTTTTGCAGACGGTGTCAAAAGTGAAACTCAAACTTAGCAAGAGTCCAGTGTGACATTTATACTCAACACTGCATGGCGGTTATTACGTCACCCGCTAGGAAAGGTATAATGGGCGTCCTAAACTCAAATCGATCGGAAAAATCTTGTGGTCCAATTGAAATTAACCCGATTTATTTTATTCCCGGTTTTATCGGCATTTTTAACTGGTTGCGTGAGCGCGTCTCTGCAAAACCTTTCCGATTCTTTGTCCGATGCTATTCTCAATCAAAACGACATCGAGATCGTGCGCGAAGGCTTGCCGGCTTATCTATTGATGACCGACGGATTGATCGAGCAAGAATCGGAAAATACGGACCGACTGGTTTCCGGCGCTAAGCTCTATGCATTTTATGCATCGGAATTGGTGAGGGAGCCGGCCCGTGCCCGCAACTTCACCAATAAAGCGCGCGTTTACGCCGAACGAGCTCTGTGTTTGGAACGGCCATCCCTATGCCATATCGACCAATTGCCGCATGACGCTTTTGCACCGGCTTTGCAAAATGCCGATCGCGCGGCCTTGAATGAACTCTATACCTACGGTTTGGCTTGGGCTGCGTGGTTGCAAGCTCACAGCCGCGACTGGAATGCGATTGCCGACCGCCCGAAAATCGAATCGTTGTTCGAGAGAATCCTCGAATTAGACGAGTCCTTCGATTCCGGACGGGCGCATTACTATCTGGGACTGCTCCGCTCGCAATTATCGCCGGCTTTGGGCGGCAACCCGGAAACCGCTAAAAGCCATTTCGAGCGCGCGATAAAACTGTCGAACGGCAACGATTTGGCCGTCAAGGTTGCCTTGGCACGAAATTATGCTCGGATGCTGTATGATCGGGATCTCCACGACCGTTTGCTGCGCGAAGTGCTACAGACCGATCCGAATGTGCCTGGATTGTCCCTTTCCAATACGATCGCGCAACAAGAAGCCCAACTATTATTGGATGAATCCGACAGCTACTTCCATGAGTAAACTATGCATCATTTAATCGCGACTCTGTTTTTAATGTGCCTGATGGTTTTTTCGCCTCAGGCCCTATCGCAAATGCTCAAAATCGCAACGGCTTCGCCGGACGGTACGGTCTGGATGGAAAAAATGCGCGAGGCGGCCGACGAAATCAAACGGCGCACGAATGGCCGCGTCACCTTTCGTTTTTATCCGGGCGGCATCATGGGCAATGATGCCAGCGTGATGCGTAAAATCAATGTCAATCAATTACAAGGCGGTATTTTTCCAGGCGGCGGCTTGAAGGACATTTACCCGGATTCTCAGGTGTATAGCTTGCCGTTGATTTTTCGTTCTTTCGACGAAGTCGATTATGTGCGCTCGCGCATGGACGATTTGATCATCAAAGGTCTCGAGCAAAACGGCTTTATCAGCTTCGGCCTGAGCGAAGGCGGTTTTGCTTATTTGATGTCGGACAAACCGGTGTCGCGGGTCGATGACCTAAAAGGACAAAAGATATGGGTTCCGGAAGGCGATTACATCAGCCGGAGCGCCTTTCAAACCATCGGCGTATCGCCGATATCGCTGCCGTTAACCGATGTAATGACCGCATTGCAAACCGGCCTGATCAATACGGTCGCAACCTCACCGATGGGCGCGATCGCGCTGCAATGGCACGCCCGCGTCAAATTCGTCACCGACGAACCGCTGGCTTATTTGTACGGCACGATGATCGTTCAAGCCCGAGCCTTCTCACGATTAAGGCCCGGCGATCAACAAATCGTTCGCGAGGTGATCGGCGCGGTTTATAAAGAGTTCAACAGCATTAATCGCCGAGATAATACCGAAGCGCTCAGGGTTTTACGCAACCAAGGCATACAATTTGTCGCAACCGATGAAAACGATCGAAAAAACTGGCAAGCGATGCTCGAAGATACCAAATCGAAAATGGAACGGGAAGGCATTCTCAGCCAATCGATCATCGAGACCTTAAGACGGCATCTGAACGATTTTCGCCAAGGCTCAGTCCACTAGCTCCATGTGTCGGCGTCTCACCAACGGTTTAAGACGGCTAGAAGACGGCATTTTGGCGTTGGTGCTCGCCGCAATGATTCTGCTGGCCATCGGTCAAGTCGTGCTCCGAAACGTTTGGGGCGCCGGCTTGGACTGGGCCGACCCGCTGCTGCGTATCCTGGTGCTATGGATCGCGCTGCTCGGGGCAATGGCCGCAACCCGCGATAATAACCATATCAGTATCGATGTCCTTAGCAAATTCCTTCCTCGCTTTCTAAAAATACCCGCTCTACTCCTCAGCCACTGGTTTACCGCTATCATTTGCGCTCTGTTGGCTTGGCAAGGCGCACGTTTGACGTTGATGGACTATCAAGATGCGACTACGGCATTTGCCTCGGTTCCTGTGTGGATTTGCCAACTCATTATCCCATTCGGCTTCGGCATAATGAGTCTGCGCTTTGTGTTGCATGGAATTTCGGTCTTGATGGATAGAGAGGCGCCCTAATGCTCATCGTAGTTGCGCTAATTATTTTGGCACTATTGGGCACTCCATTATTCGCGATTATTGCCGCCAGCGCCCTATTCGGTTTTTATCATAACGAAATCGACTTAATGGTCGTGGCGATCGAGTTTTACCGATTGGCCGATATGTCGATATTGCTGGCGATTCCGTTGTTTACGTTTGCCGGTTATTTATTAAGTGAAAGCCAAGCACCGGCAAGGCTTATGCGCCTGACACAAGCGCTGCTGGGCTGGTTGCCCGGCGGCCTGGCCATGGTTTCATTAACGGCTTGTGCATTGTTGACGGCGTTTACCGGCGCTTCGGGCGTCACGATCGTCGCATTGGGCGCCTTACTTTATCCGGCCTTGATCAAAGCCGGTTACCGTGAAAATTTCAGCCTCGGCTTGGTGACGACATCCGGCAGTTTGGGTTTACTGTTTGCTCCTTCATTACCGCTGATATTATACGGTGTTATCGCCCAGCAAATGAGCGTGGGCCGACCGTTTACGATCGATGAATTGTTTTTGGCCGGCGTGATACCGGGTCTGCTGATGCTAATAATGTTGTCGGCTTGGAGTTATTGGCGTAACCGCAAAATAGGACTGACCCGATTCACTGTAAACGAAGCTTGGCAGGCATTACGCGAATCGCGCTGGGAACTGCCGCTGCCGTTTATCGTTCTGGGCGGTATCTACAGCGGCTATTTCGCGGTATCGGAAGCTGCTGCCGTCACTACGGTCTATGTACTGACAGTCGAAATTTTGATTCACCGCGAAATCAGTCTTAGCCAATTGCCCGGCGTGATGCGGAGCGCAATGGTCATGGTCGGCGGCATTCTGGTGATTTTAGGCGTTTCGCTGGCCTCGACTAACGTGATGATCGATGCCAATGTGCCGGGGCGTTTGTTCGAATTCGTTCATGATCATATTTCGAGCCGATTGACCTTTCTCATCGCGCTGAATGTGTTTTTGCTGATCTTGGGCATGATGCTCGACATCTTCGCCGCGTTGGTCATCATGATTCCGTTACTGCTGCCAATCGCGGTCGGTTACCACGTAGATCCGGTGCATTTAGGCATTATCTTTCTGGCGAATATGCAAATCGGCTACTTCACGCCACCGGTGGGCATGAACTTGTTTATCGCCAGTTACCGATTCCAGCGCCCGTTACTACAGCTATACCAGGCTACATTGCCCTTTTTCTTCATTCTGCTTTTGGCCGTGCTGATCATCACTTATTGGCCGGCACTCACATTAGGCTTGCCGGCTTGGCTAGGAGCAAGTCGGTCATAAGCTATTGATTCGACCTGCTGCAGTTCGGCTTCGGTGACACGTTGAAGGAAATCACTTATTAACGGGCAATCTCACCGGCAGCAATGGAGCATAGAAGAAATTCCGCTGTTGGAAAAATTTGTTATACGAGCCCTTATTGCCCATTTGTACGAAAAAGGGGTCTGAGGTAACTCCACAAACCGCTCGTTCCCATGCTCTGCGTGGGAATGCCGTTTTAGACGCTCTGCGTCGACTGCGGCGGGCAATTGGGTTAAGAAACTGTAGAGAATGTATCGTTGCTTTTGTCGGGATTATCGACCTCTGGGGACGCAGAGCGTCCCGGGATGCATTCCCACGCAGAGCGTAGGAACGATGAAAAAAATCAATATATTTATCAATTTTCAGCCATAGCAAATTGTTTTATTTGGCTATTTTGTGGGGGTACACCACAAGGTCAGGTTTAATTTCCCCACTCCAATGGCCTCTATTCAACTAACAATTTACATAGCCGAATCGAAAACGCGCCTCTGTCTCCAAATTTGGATTTTTTTGTTGTTCAGTCCTTAGTTTAGGAACGATTGATTCGCAAACTTTGGTTTGCTGGCCCCGGGAAACCTGAATTTTAGGCAAAAGCATTCCCAAAACCAACAAATAAAAATGGAACGTCTTAAAATGTAGAAGATTAGCTATCGCTAACCCGACCTACTCGGCTTCATTCCTCGCTCGTTTTTTCGATCATCTTGTGAATCCGTTTTAGGCCCAACGCGACTGCGATCATCACGAACGGAATCGCCGCGCCGACCGCCAGCTCCGGATTAACCGGCCAACCGGCCGCACGAAGAGCCTTGGATACCGAGCCGATCAGTCCTGTCGCGTAATAGGTGATCGCGACGATCGAAATGCCTTCGACGGTCTGCTGCATCTTGAACTGCATCTTCGCCCTCCGCGCCATCGAGCTCAGCAGGCCTTGGTTCTGTCGTTCGATCACGATATCGACGCGAGTTCGCAGTAATTGGCTCGCATTGCCGACTCTTTCGGATAGGGACGTAAAACGTTTTGAGGTCGAGTAGCAAGTACTCATCGCCGGTTCCATGCGCCTTCGAATGAATTCACCGAGCGTCTGTATGCCTTGAATCCGGACTTCGCGTAAATCTTCGAGGCGTTGACCGACGAGCTGATAGTAAGCGCTTGCGGCCGTGAAGCGAAACAGGTGCGTCGAAATATGGTTTTCGATTTCGGCAGCCAACGTCGTCAATTCGTCCAACAGCCCTGCGTCTTTGCTGTTGTCCGATTGCGCCATCGCATTCGTGATTGTGTAAAGCTTTTGGTTGGCCCGTCTCAGTTCCGGGGCGAGCTTTTTCGCAATTGGGAATGCCAGCAGTGCCATCACTCGGTAGACTTCGATTTCGAACAGACGATGCAGCAATCGCCCTGCCTGCGCCGAGCGCAAATTGTGGTCGACGATCAGAAAACGGCTGAATCCGTCGACATGCACCCTAAAATCGGTGAATACCTGGGCGTCCCCGCCGGTCACGCTGGAACCGACGACCGGATTGTTCGCGAAACAGGCGGAAATCGCGGCCATATCGAGACCGTCGCCGTTCTTGACGACAGCCGCTGGTTGGATTGCGGCATGCGCGGCAACCATCAATTGACCCGGCAATTCGGAAAGCCAATCGACCGGCACTTTTTTCAACGCAGGGTCGGAAAACGGATCGGCCGGCGTATTCGCTACGTAAAACGTGTAGGTGCTGAATTCACTATGCTGCTCCCACCGGATCTCGAACGTATCGAAGGTTTCACTCAAATGGCTAGCGTCTTTTTCGGGACAGGGCTTGCCATACCGCTCGCAGAGCTTGCTCAGATGATCGCGTTCGCGCTGTTTTTCATCGCTCGTCAACAACAAGGCTAGATGACTGGCCCTGATCGGCAATTCGAGATTCAACGATGCGCGAGCATGGACTTCGTTGTGCAATACGAAACGTTGCGGGTGATTTTGCGGCAGGGGAAAAAGAGTCGTCACATTATTATCGGTTGTCATTTATCGAAATATTAAGATCCGGAGCGCTCTTGAAAAAAACATAGTTTAGCGATTGTTGATAATGATGAAAAGTTTATAGCGATTATTACTTGAAGGTCATCAAACCGAAAAAATCAAATCGGGCAACTATTTTTCGTTTTCCTAAGCTACCAGATAAAAAACCGCAAACCTAATTTCGGCAACTTACCCATGAAGCACATGAAGTTAATGAAGTATTTCAAGAGATTACCTAAATATTTCCGCTATCCTCTTGAGTAAAAAAAGTTCCATACAAACGCATAACAAGTTATTGAATTAACTTCTTGTTCTTCACGGTGAAATTCTTTTTCTTGGTTAAAATCCTTTCAATCGTCACCCGCGCCCTTTTCCTCATTCCGCGCAGCCGCGATTGCTTGGTACAAACGCACCAGACTAGCCTCTAGCGCCCCTATTTCTTCGGATTCATAATCGTCGAACAAACGGCCGATGTAACGTAAATGTTCCGGATAAGATCGTTCATAGATATCTTTTCCAGCCTCGGTCAAACTGATTATTTGGCTCCGGCCATCCTTCGCGGAAGCGCAGCGCCGAACGAGTCCTTTATCCTCCAATCGGCAGACGACTCCGGTCAACGTGCCTTTCGTGATCAGCGTTTCTTCACCCAGTTTTTTAGGCGTCATGCCTTCCGTACCACCCAGGGTGATGATGACATCGTACTGGGGCAAGGTCAGATCGAATTTTTGAACATGAACCGCCGCATAAGATAAAAAAGCTTGATGTGTGCGTAATAAGTCACGCAACACGCTTGGGAATGTAGAAGAGACTGTCATGCGATCAATTAAAAAGTTCTAATCAGAACGATTAGGATAGCGCCAAACGATAAGCCCGGCAAGCTTTCACCATGAAACCTGCCGCGATGCAGTCATACAAAACTATTGAAAACCTCTATATGAACGGCAAGTTTTAGTCTTCCTGTTTATTTCGGCAAGTCTTGCCGCACAAATGTTTTCGGAGTCGCTGACGTAAATAACTCCTAACCGACCTCGGATATATTACCCAAGCACATGATTTTAATTATATTTTAATACATTACCGATAATCCGTAGCATGAGAACAAGGGAACTGATTTGAAATATTTGTTCTTGTTAGAACCTTTTTAGTTCTAATTAGTCCTTTTTTAAGATAGACTATCACCACACCTTGAGATTGACTCAATGCTTTGCTTGCGAAGCCTCTAATAATCTCCAGGCTATATATCTTGTTTTTTCATTTCTGAGGTTTTCTATGAACACATTCGCTAAAATTCTGTTTTCATTCCTGCTCGGTGCTTTGTCGAACAACGCTTTTGCGGTTACCAATCCAACCTATGCCGACGTCAAAGCCGCTATCGAAAATACCCTGGCCAAAGTCGAAGAAGCACAAAGCGCACTAGATAACAACACAGATAAAGCCGTTTTGATCGACTTGATCACCGACGCCCGGCAGTTGCAAAAGGACATAGCCAACAATGCCCTGGACGTCAAACGCAATCGAGCCAGCAGCGTACTGAAAAAAGCACGTAGTGCGGTAAAAAACGATGACCTAGTATCGGCCAGAAGTGCTTTAAACGATGCAGCAAATCGATATAAAGAAATTCAACGGCTTTACGCATCGACCCACTAAGGATTTGGTCATAAATAATTTCCCTATTTATAATGCGGTAAGCAGATTCGATAATTCGATTGGCAGGTGTCGCCGGCAGGGCAGATTTTTGCTCCTCGGCAATTGCTGAATTACATGGATGTAATGAATGCAGAAAATGCAGGAGCATTTTTCTGCCCTGCATCGCCTAAAGCGCCTACTGTTGGTGCCCTAATACACGCCATCCATGGCGTAATGCAAAATCTGCATTCACCCAACACCTAAATTATCTTTAAAATTAATCATGGCCAATAGGCTATGGAATTTAGGTGCTGGGTTTACGGCGTCCTGTCAGGCGAGTAATCGTACCCTCTTCCACGATCAGTGTATTGGAAAGCAATCATTGACTATTGCCTAAATGATTTATTTATTAGAAAAGAGAACCGTTTCAACTGCTAACGCGAACTTAGCCTAATTTAAAGACTGCTTCTTACATAAAAACTGTACCCTTGATAGTCAACTTCCTGTAACTTTCCTTGACTCAACAGAACTTCAACAGCCCTCCAGTCCTGATGATTCTTTTCCAGTAACTTCATGACGGCATCCTTGCGCATCGGATGCACTGCAGTAATCGCTAGGATATCCTCGACAAAATCGCCTGTCGACGAAAAGACATTGCCTTCATAGCCGGTCAGTAATTCGACGCGAGGCATCACCTCATTGACCGTTTGGTAGACACGAGTCAGCGTCTCCGGGTTGGCTGCGCGGACGTTGCTATCCGCGGTCGGACGTGTCGGTATCGCGAGATAGACTATTTCGGGCGCCAACTTTTGCAAAAACAACGTCAGTCGTTGCACGGAGTCTTGCTCGGTATTGATATCCTCGAGCAGCATCGTTTCGGTCGCCAGTGTTCCTGTGAATTCGCCGGCGAATATCAGCATTCCCGACAAAATAAGCTCCAAATCGAGTTCTTCGTGCGGCCGATTGATGTGTTGCCAAATAGAGCGGTCGACCGCATCCACCTTCAACGATACCCAGTCCGCCAACTTGAGGTGTTCACGAACCTGGCGTTCGCTGATCAACGAGGCATTGGAAATCACGGCAATTTTGATATCGAGAACACGCAGCAATTCGATTGCTCTGCCAAGACCGACATCCAGTGTCGGTTCCCCGTCCGGAACGAAGGTCAGATAATCGACTGTTTCACCGCATCGCTCAAGCTTTTCAAGATGTTTTGCGACCTCATCGAATAGATGCTCAGGTTCGTAAAACGCATGCGGCCGAATTTCTGTGGCGTTTGTCGGCCCTACCTGGCAATATAGACACGAATAAGAGCAGTGTTTGGGCGGTATATTATTGATTCCCAAGCTACGCCCGAGGCGTCTTGATGGTACCGGTCCGAATACGATCATGAGTTGCTCCTTTTTCTGTTTACAATAGAGCTTAAAGATTTCTCAGCTTATTGGAAAGCAATATGAACGATAATAACAAAGTATTGGAAGTCAATGATCTTCGAGTCGCTTATAACGGAACGACTGTGATCGAAGGACTTTCGTTTGCGGTCAAGCGACGCGATATTCTGGTCATTTTAGGACCGAACGGTGCCGGCAAGACCACGCTACTCCGCAGCCTTTTGAACTTGCTACCTTATCAAGGGGACATCACCTGGCATGCCGGAAAAATCGGTTATGTCCCGCCTCAAGAATTACTTAGACGACAAGATATTCCGCCACTGAAACTTTCGGAATTCTTTGCCTTCAAAACGTCGGACCGAGAAAAAATCGAAGCGATGTTATGCGCGGTCGGACTCGATGTAAGATGTCTGCAGCGTCAATTCAACGAATTATCGACCGGACAATTTCAACGCATGATGATCGCCTGGTCGCTGCTCGATAATCCGGACGTTTTGATTTTAGACGAACCGACCTCAGGTATCGATATCGGCGGCGAAGAAACGATCTACAGTCTGTTGCAAAAATTCTGGCAAAAGCAAAATTTGACTATTTTGTTGGTCACTCACGATCTGCATGTCGTCTGGGAATATGCAACGCAAGTCCTTTGTTTGAACCGACAAGAAATGTGCATGGGCGAACCCGACGAAGTCTTGACGCCGGAGCAATTGAAACGGCTCTACGGTAGCGGCATCAAATTCTATCAACATCGGCACGGATAAAATTATGTTAGAAACGATCTTGCTTGCTCTGATTATCGGCTGCGCAATCGGCGCGGTTGCCGGTTACATGGGTTCGTTGATGCTTACCAAACGCATGGCGTTGATGGGCGGAGCTCTTGGCCATTTGACGCTGCCTGGCGTAGCCCTGGCTTTACTTTACGACTTCGACGTATCGCTCGGCGCGCTACTATTTTTGACCGGCGGTGTAGCGATCATCTGGCTTTTGGAGCAAAAAACCCGGCTGCATCCCGAGGCGCTGACCGCCGTGGTGTTTTCTGGCGCGTTGGCAACCGCTTTTTTGTTTCTGCCCGAGGAAAAAACCGAAATCGCCTTGCTCGGTGATATTTCACAAATATCGCCTGCGACGGTATTGATCACAGTATTAATCTGTATGGGGCTTTTCGGGGTGATCAAATCGATTTACGCCCCTTTGGTTTTATCCGGAATATCCGCCGACCTGGCGCAAACCAACGGCGCAAATATAAAACGCAATGATGCGATTTATCTTATCTGTATTGCGATCACCGTCGCGATAGGCGTGCGCATCGTCGGAGGGCTGATGACCGCGGCGCTCTTAGCCATTCCGGCTTGCACGGCCAAAAACCTCAGCAACGGCCTGGAACAATATACCGTCATCAGTTCAATTGCCGGCGCCATTGCTTGCGCGCTCGGCATCCTTGCCTTTGGCGTCACCGGCATTTCGGCTGGTCCGTTGATCATTATCGCCAGCGTAGTTTTGTTTCTAGCATCGATTTTCTTTCGTGACAAAGGGCGATGACTGATTATGGTTGAAAAATCAGTGCCTATTCTGGAGCATCCTTCGCCCAAATCATTGCTTGATAGGTTTTCATGCCGCCGGACAGAACTTTGACCCGTAGGCCGTTTTGCGTCAACAGACGATACGCATAATAAGCGCGCTGGCCGACACCGCAGATCAACCAGATATCACGATCCGTCGGTAACTCGTGAATGCGGTCGCGTAACGATTCCAGCGGTAAGTTTTGCGCTACCGGAATATGTCCTCGGGTATATTCGTCCGGGCCGCGCACATCGACCAACAAGGCCGGGGTTGTCTCCAGCTCGTCCCAGTTCGCCAAAGGAAAATCGCCGCGCTGATGGTTACCGGCCAACATGCCGGCGACGTTGACCGGGTCTTTGGCCGCACCGAACTGCGGCGCATAACATAGCTCCAGATTCTCCAGATCGAATATCGTGGCTCCTTGCATCAGCGCCGTCGCGATGACGTCGATCGGCCGCGTGACATCCTTCTCGCCGACGGCTTGCGCGCCCAAGATCTTGTTATCCGTCTTCGAGAACAATAATTTGATGTGTATCGGTTTCGCGCCGGGAAAATAACCTGCATGGTGACCGGGATGCAAATAGACCTTCTCGAAATCCTTGCCGAGCCGCTTCAATAGTTTTTCGCTGGCGCCGGTGCAGGCAACGGTGAGCCCGAAAACCTCGCATACGGCGGTTCCCAACACGCCGTCAAAAACCAAGGGCGGCAATGCTTCTTTTTCTCCGCATGAAAAATCATGAATGATTGCCGTAGCCGCAACCCTTCCCTGCCGGTTCGCGGGTCCCGCGAGCGGGACCAGTTGCCATTGCCCGGTGACCCGATTTTTGACTTCGACGACATCGCCGACCGCCCAAATCGCCGGATCGTTCGTGCGCATGTAAGAATCGACCCGGATTCCGCCGAGCTCGCCCAGTTCCAATCCGGCCTCCCGAGCCAGCGTGGATTCGGGGCGCACGCCGATGCCCAGGATGACTAGATCGGTGTTGAGCGTTACGCCTTTCGAGGTATGCAAGATCAAACCGCGCTCCGGGTGCCGTTCGAAAGACACGGCACTTTCGCCGAGTCTCAATTCGACGCCGTTGGCTCTCAGCCTCTCCGAGGCATAGCTTGCCATTTCAGCATCCAACGGCGGCAGCACTTGATCGGCCAATTCGAGTAATGTGACATCGAGTCCCAATGCCACCAGATTTTCGGCCATTTCGAGTCCGATGAAACCACCTCCGACGATCAGGGCGCGCGTTGCCTGAGCAGTGGCGGCTTTGATCTTTCGACTATCCGGAATATTGCGCAAAACATAGACATCCGGCAGATCGATGCCCGGCAAGGGCGGACGGATCGGCTGGGCGCCGGTCGCCAAAACCAGGGCATCATAGGCTTCTTCGCGGTACGTATCCGTTTTCAAATCACGCACTTCTATCGTTCGCGCTTGCCGATTAATGCGCGTGACTTCGGTTTCGGTATGAACTTCGATATTGAAACGGTGCTCAAACAAATCCGGACTAGCCACTAGCAGCTTTGCTTCGGACTCGATTACGTCACCGACGAAATAAGGCAGGCCGCAATTGGCGAACGAAACGTGTTGGCCTCGTTCGAACACGACGATATCGCAGGTTTCGCAAAGTCTCCGCGCACGCGCCGCGCAAGTCGCTCCGCCGGCGACGCCGCCGACGATGAGGATACGTTTTTTGTTTGGATTCATAATGACGCACCTTTGACGATATACTCTTCATAGATCAAAATTCGGCACTGGAATGCCCCTAAGCTTTGCCGAAATTTGCACTGCGAAAGATATAATAAGGATCGGATAATAAGAGGAGCATCTCTACCCAGCCGGCACATGAGCAATTTTCGCTAATGCACTTTGGCGTTTCCCTAATCTTTTCTGTCGGTGCCGAATTCCGCATTCCATATTTTCGCTCTAGTCAGACATTGAATTAGAAATAGCTGAGTGTATATATTGCTATGGTAGATTAGCCGGACCAAAGAATCTCCACTGAGTTATTTTACTCCCTTTATACTCAAAAATTAGTTAACTTTATTAAGGTATGGGGTATGGCTAGCGAGGATGTCGGCAGCATGGCAGATTTTTGCTCCTGCAAAATCTGCATTCACGCCATCCCGGCGTTCGATTGCTGCCGTCAAGCCCCATGGATGAGTTTACCCAGCACCTAAATTCCATAGCCCATTGGCTATGATTAACTATCTGGAATAATTTAGGTGCTGGGTGAACGGCGGTCCTCGGTAGACGCACCCCTTACCTTTTGTGCTTAGACGTTTTTTCAATCAAAAGAGAATAATCTGCTCGAAACCGTTCTTCTAACGTCAACGCACACATTTGGTGCCGTACTACCCTGGCAATGAATATCGCTGCACTAAATCATGTCATCGCTTGCCCTGGGGAAAACCGCCCTTACTCCCTTCTCAAATCCAATCCAACCATAGTCTATTGTTATCATTGAACTATTAATTACCGTCCCGAAACCATCTCACTATTGGCATTCCATTTGCTTAAATATTAATAAATCTCCAACGATGGAGTAACTGACAAGCTCACTGTCGAGCAAACCGGACAAAGGCGTCTCTCATGCGATACCCCCCCTCGTATCGCATGGCAGACGCCTTTTTTTGCCTGAATTTTATATTTGCGGAACCGACCATGAACTCAAACTTAGTATCCAACACTAAACGACGACCGACCGTATTAACGGCTACCACAGCCTTTTTGCTTTTGGCAAGCACGAATGCTGCTTCGGTAGAAAACCTCGAAAAAGAAGACCTGAAATTAGGTTTCATTAAGCTAACCGATATGGCGCCCTTGGCCATCGCCTATGAAAAAAGGTTTTTCGAAGATGAAGGCCTTTATGTGCAATTAGAAGCCCAAGCTAATTGGAAAGTTTTGCTCGACCGCGTCATCAACGGCGAGTTGGACGGCGCGCATATGCTAGCGGGACAACCCTTGGGCGCGACAATTGGTTTCGGCACGAAAGCCGATGTGATTACCGCGTTTAGCATGGACCTAAACGGCAATGCCGTGACCGTTTCGAACGACATCTGGCAACAAATGAAACCGCATGTACCAATGCAAGACGGCAAGCCGGTGCATCCAATCAAAGCCGAATCTTTGAAACCGGTGATCGAAAAATTCAAGGCCGAAGGCAAACCGTTCAACATGGGCATGGTGTTTCCGGTTTCGACGCATAACTACGAACTGCGTTATTGGCTGGCGGCCGGCGGTGTTCAACCCGGTTATTACGCGCCGCCGGGCGAAACGGTCGGACAACTCAATGCCGATGTGCTGCTGTCGGTCACTCCGCCGCCGCAAATGCCGGCCACGCTCGAAGCCGGCACGATATACGGTTATTGCGTCGGTGAGCCTTGGAACCAGCAAGCGGTGTTCAAAGGCATCGGGGTACCCGTCGTGACCAATTATGAAATTTGGCGAAACAACCCGGAAAAAGTATTCGGTGTCAGTAAAACCTGGGCCGATAAAAACCCGAACACGCATTTGGCAGTCGTCAAGGCACTGATTCGCGCGGCTATTTGGCTCGACGCCGAAAACAATAAGAACCGCATGGAAGCGGCCAAGATTATCTCCGACAGCCGTTATGTCGGCGCCGACTACGAAGTGATTGCTAACAGCATGACCGGATCTTTTGAATATGAAAAAGGCGATGTCCGTTCGCTGCCCGATTTCAATGTATTTTTCCGTTATCACGCCACGTATCCCTATTACAGCGATGCAATCTGGTTTCTGACGCAAATGCGCCGCTGGGGCCAAATCAACGAATACAAATCCGACGAATGGTTCGTAGAAACGGCTAAAAAAGTCTATCGCCCCGATATCTATAGAGCCGCCGCAAAAGAATTGATTGCCGAAGGCAAAGCCAAGGCAACCGATTTTCCGCCTGAAAACGAAACCGGATTCAAACCGCCGCAAGCTGATTTTATCGACGACATTGTTTACGACGGTAGCAAACCGAACGAATACCTAACGAAATTCGCGATCGGCCTGAAAGGCAAAGAAATATTGAAAGACGGAAAAATCAGCCAATGACGGCGCATCGCTACGAATAAAACAAGTAAGGATTTGGTCTTCAATAACTTCCCCATTTTATGGAGGGTTCGGTTGCTCGATTGGCAAGTGTCGGCGGCAGGGCAGATTTTTGCTCCTGCAAAATCTGCATTCATGCCATCCATGGCAATCAGATTCCGCCGTCAAACCTACACGGACGTATTCACCCAGCACCTAAATTCCATGGCCCTTTGGCTATAGTAACTATCTTGCATAATTTAGGTGCTGGGTTCACGGCGTCCTGGCAAGCGAGTTGCCGAACCCTCAACAAAACTCAAAGCAATAGGACGTTATTTATCACGAAATCCTAAATAAAGAACAACCCCTTCCGATAGTGACATCGAATGTCGCCTAGGCGCAAGGACGCACCATTTTTTAGACATTCATGCCCAAACATGACCGTTGGCCAGACAAAGAGGTTCACCATGTCGACTACATTAATCAAATTTTTCAACGTGACCGGGCTAACCTGGTTCGTACCGTTCGTCAAGCTTTGTACAGGCGAAAATCCGCAGCAGCAAATGCGGCAAATCGGCTTGACGATCATCGTGCCGATACTGGCTTTCATCGTATTCCTTGGCCTTTGGAATGCCTCGGCCGTAAAAATCCAAACCAGTTTGGGCGCGATTCCGGGACCTGAAGCCGTATGGCATGAAGCGCAGGGACTGATCGACGCCCATCATGCCGAAAGAGAAAAAATGGCCGCATTCTACGAGCGCCAAAAAATCCGCAATCAACAAAAGTTGGCGCGCGACCCGCAAGCCGAAATCAAAACACGGCCCTATACCGGCAAACCGACTTACTTCGACCAAATTTTGACCAGTCTTTATACCGTATTCACGGGCTTTATCATTGCAACATTGATTGCTGTGCCGCTCGGTATTCTTTGCGGCATGAGCCCGGTCATTAATACCGCGATCAACCCAATGATTCAGATCTTCAAACCGGTTTCGCCGCTCGCTTGGTTGCCGATTGTGACGCTGGTTGTCAGCGCGGTCTACATCACAACGGACGATTCATGGTTCGAAAAAGCCTTTTTGACCTCGGCAATTACCGTCACGCTATGCTCGTTATGGCCGACGCTGATCAACACCGCGGTCGGCGTCTCGTCGATCGACAAGGATTTGGTCAATGTCGGCAAAGTCCTTCGTCTCAACTGGAGCACGCAGATCAAGAAGATCGTACTACCCTCGGCCTTACCCTATATCTTCACCGGCATGCGCATGTCGCTTGGGGTTGGCTGGATGGTGCTGATCGCGGCCGAAATGCTCGCACAAAACCCAGGCCTTGGAAAGTTTATCTGGGACGAGTTTCAAAACGGCAGCTCGAATTCCTTAGGCCGTATCATGGTCGCGGTATTCACGATCGGCATCATCGGGTTCATGCTGGACCGCATCATGCATTCGCTGCAACAAGCCTTCTCCTTCGGCAAAACACTCTGACCCGGAGACCGACATGAAAACATCCCGACTCTTACGTATCGATGACGAATCAATCGACACGCCGGCACCCGCAGCACCCTTAGCCAAGGTCCATTCCTTGAAACCTTTCTTACAACTCAAAAACGTTTATAAATCCTACGGCGAGGGCAAGGGTAAAACGCCGGTATTGAAAAACATCAATCTGGACATCGAGGCAGGCGAATTTATCGCGATCGTCGGTTTTTCAGGCAGCGGCAAGACCACGCTGATCTCAACGATCGCAGGATTGATCGAGGCCGACAGCGGCGAGGTGCTTAAACAAGGCCGGCCGATCAAGGGACCGGGGCCTGACCGTTGCGTGGTCTTTCAAAATTATTCGCTGCTGCCTTGGCTGACCGTATTCGACAATGTCGCACTGGCCGTCGATCAACGCTTCAAGGATTGGCCTGCCGACCGGCGTAAAGCGCATACCGAAAAATACGTACGCATGGTCAATTTAGGTGCTGCAATAACCAAAAAACCGGCCGAATTGTCGGGCGGCATGCGTCAACGCGTCAATGTGGCCCGGGCCTTGGCCGCCAATCCCGATATCTTGTTGTTGGACGAACCCTTGAGCGCATTAGATGCGCTGACGCGCGGCAAACTTCAGGACGAAATCCTCGCAATTTGGCAAGCGGAAAAGAAAACCGTCATTTTGATCACGAACGATGTCGACGAGGCGATCTATATGGCCGATCGCGTCATCGCACTGAATCCCGGACCCGGCGCGACATTCGGGCCCAGCTTCAAGATTCCGTTGGCAAGACCGCGCGGCCGAACCGCGCTGAATCACGATGAAACCTTCAAGAAACTCCGCGCCGAAATCACTCGCTATTTGATGGGTGTCGGTATGCAAAAAGCCGACGCGTCCGATAAAGAAAACATTGTTTTGCCGGATGTTCGACCCAACACCAGCAACGATTGGAAATTGGACATCTCAGCTTTAAAACCCAAACAAAACGACCTTGGCAGACCGCGTTATCTGGAATTCTCGCAACTCTCGAAAATCTACCCGACACCCGACGGTAAAGGCACGGTCAAAGTGGTAGACGGGTTCGACATGTTAGCCAAAAAAGGCGAGTTCATCTCGATCATCGGCCATTCGGGCTGCGGTAAATCGACCGTACTGTCGATGACCGCAGGCCTGACCGACGTTTCCGAAGGCGGTATCGTGCTGGATAACAAAGAAATCGACAGTGCCGGTCCGGACAAGGGCGTCGTATTCCAATCGCCCAGCCTATTTCCCTGGTTGACCGCTTTCGAGAACGTCATGATCGGCGTCGACAACGTTTATCCGCATGCATCGCAATCCGAGCGCGACGATATCGTCGAATATTACTTAACCCGCGTCGGACTGGCCGATGCAATGGATAAAAAAGCGGCGGACCTCTCCAACGGAATGCGCCAACGAGTCGGCATTGCCCGCGCCTTTGCATTGTCGCCGAAACTGTTATTGCTCGACGAACCATTCGGCATGCTCGATTCGCTGACCCGTTGGGAATTGCAGGAAGTCCTGATGGAAGTCTGGGAACGAACCCATGTAACCGCGATCGTCGTGACCCACGATGTCGACGAGGCCATCCTGCTCGCCGACCGGGTCGTGATGATGACCAATGGTCCGCACGCGAAGATCGGCAAGATCGAAACGATCGACCTACCAAGGCCGCGCACAAGACAAGCCTTGCTCGATCACCCGGATTATTACCAGTACCGAGAAAGCCTACTGACTTTTCTAGCCGAATGCGACCATACGCATTAAGGTGCTTGAAGAAATTACGCGATGCGTACTCGCTGTAACCGCGTGTTGCCTAAGCCCGTTCTAATGGATCGCATGTGCGATCAAAACGATTTCATGTTCATTAAGGAGAATACGATGCTTTTAGCTAACGCTTTACCGCTTAAAACCCGAAGGTCTTGGCATATCGCCTGTTCGGCAACATTAATCGCGATAACATCGTCAGCCCAGGCCGGCGGCTTCGACGAAACGATTGAAAACGCACTTAAATTTGGACAAAGCGACGGTAAATACGGCCAAGTTACTTTCGATCTGAACTACCGCTACGAACATGCCAACACCGAAAGCACCCCGCCGGAACCGGCCAATGCCAATACCTTTCGCTTGCGTCTGGGCTATTTGAGTCCGAATGTATTCGGTTGGCAAGGTTTCGCCGAATACGAGAATATCTTTGCCGCGCAGCGCGATTACAATGGCGTATCCACCGGCAACAGCCGCTTTCATGTTGTCGCCGACCCGGCCGACCGGCACGAATTGAATCAACTCTGGCTCACCTTTAACGGTATTCCGGATACATTGATCAAGGGCGGCCGGCAACGCATCAAGCTGGACGACGACCGCTTCATCGGTAACGTCGGTTGGCGGCAAATGGAGATGACCTACGATTCTGTGTTGGTGACGAACACCTCGATTGCCGATTTGACGATTCGGGCCGGCTATATCGGCAGAGTCCGAAACATTCTTTCGTTGACCGACAACACCGAACTCCCTTTACTCAACGTTAATTACAACTTCGGCAATTTGGGCAGTGCAACCGCTTACGGTTACTGGTTGAAATATACCGAAGACAAGGCGTTGTTCGGCCGATCCAGCCAAACCTATGGTATTAGACTGATTGGCTCGCCGCAAATCAACGAAGACTTGGCGTTGCATTACACGGCCGAATACAGCTATCAAGCCGATTATCAAAACAATCCGAACAGCTTCGCATTGGATCGTTACAACTTGATGGGCGGATTGACGCTATTCGGCATCACGGCAAAAGCTGCCATGGAACAACTTAATGGCAACGGGCGCAATGCCTTCCAAACGCCGCTCGGCACCAACCATGCTTTTCAAGGCTGGGCCGACCGATTTCTGGCAACGCCTGGCGACGGTATTCGAGACGTCAATTTCACCTTAGCAAGCAGCGTGCTCGGCGCCAATATGATGTTCGTCTATCACAACTTCACCGACGACAGCGGTAGTATCGATTACGGCAACGAATACGATTTTCAGGTCACCAAGGCGTTCGGCAAGCATTATTCCGTCTTGTTGAAATACGCCTATTACGACTCCGATGCTAACGCCCCCGCTTTTGCCCAAAACGACACGCAAAAGGTTTGGGTGCAGGGCAACATTTCGTTTTAACCGATTTACCGGCGCAACTCGGCTATTCATTCACCCGGTAAAGTCAACGCGCCCGCATCTTCTTTGAGGAGAATGGTCATGAAACAAAAACTGGTCGTCATCGGTAACGGCATGGCGGGCATGCGTACCGTCGAAGCCTTGATCGAATCGGCACCCGACTTATACGACATCATCGTATTCGGCGCCGAACCTTACGGGAATTACAATCGCATCTTGTTGACGCCGGTCTTGTATGGGGAAAAACGGATCGATGACATCATGATTCACGACTTTGCCTGGTATCGAAAACACCATATCACGCTGCATTGCGGCCCGGGTAAAACCGTCGTCGATGTCGACCGGAGCCGCCGCCGCGTGATCGCAAAGGACGGCACGGAAGCTTCTTACGACCGGTTATTGATCGCAACCGGTTCGCTGCCGTTGATTCTACCGATTCCGGGCCGCGATACCGATGGCGTGATGAGTTTTCGCGAAATTGCCGATGTCGAAACGATGATCGCAAAAAGCCGAAGCAAACGGCACGCCATCGTACTCGGCGGCGGCTTATTGGGTTTGGAAGCCGCCAACGGTCTTAAGCAGCGCGGCATGCATGTGACCGTCATCAATCGCGCAGATCATTTATTGAATCGCCAAATCGATAACGAGGCCGGCGATCTCTTGAAAGCGCAGCTCGAATCCAAGGGGCTTCATTTCAAGCTGGGTTGTACGATCGAGAACATTATCAGCCAAGGCGGTCATATTGCCGAAGTCGAACTGAGCGACGGCAGCATCCTGCCCGCCGATCTACTGATCATGGCAACCGGTATCAGGCCGAATATCGCACTCGCAAAAACCATCGGTCTCGACTGCGAACAAGGCATCGTCGTCGACGACACGATGCAAACCAGCGATCCTACGATCTATTCGGTCGGCGAATGCGTGCAGCATCGCGGCGAATTATTTGGACTGGTCGCGCCGGTCTACGAGCAAGCCAAGGTCTGCGCCAGGCAATTGAGTCATCGAAACGATTCGCGTTATCAAAGCCTGTTGCCGGCAGCCCGGCTCAAGGTTACCGGCATCGATCTGTTTTCGGCAGGCGATTTCAATGGCGGCGAACACTGCGAGCAGATCGTCTTCAAGGACCCTGCCCTGCATATCTATAAAAAATTGGTCATCAAGAATCGGCGTATCGCCGGCATCGTGCTCTACGGCGATACCGTCGATTCGGCTTGGTATCTCGATTGTTTGAAAAACCGGACCGACATTTCGCCGTACCGAGATTGTCTGATTTTCGGACGCCCACTCCCGATTGCCGCGTGACTGCCGCCATGAACGGAAAAACAATCAAAACCACCTGTCCCTATTGCGGAGTCGGCTGCGGTATCGTTGCAACCGTCGACGATGCTATCGCCCACAAAGTGACGATACAAGGCGACCCGGATCACCCCGCCAATTTCGGTAAACTGTGCTCGAAAGGTTCGGCATTGGGCGATACCGTGTCGGTAGAAAACCGTCTGCTGCATCCCGAAGTTCATGGCATACCATGCGACTGGAATACCGCGCTCGACACCGTTGCCGACGGTTTGACTTCTGTCATCCGGCAATACGGGCCCGACGCGGTAGCATTCTATGTTTCTGGCCAGTTATTGACCGAAGACTATTATGTCGTCAATAAATTCATGAAAGGCTTTATCGGTTCGGCCAATATCGATACCAATTCCCGGCTGTGCATGTCCTCGGCCGTCACCGGCTATAAAAGAGCCTTCGGCGCCGATGCCGTCCCGTGCAGCTATGAAGACTTGGAAGCCGCCGAATTGATCGTGCTGACCGGCTCGAACACCGCATGGTGTCACCCGGTCGTGTTTCAGCGCATCCTAAGAGCCAAAAAAAACAATCCGACGCTAAAAATCGTCGTCATCGATCCGCGCCGAACCGCGACCTGCGACAGCGCGGATTTGCATTTGGCGATCAAACCGGGCATGGACGGCTTATTGTTCAACGGTTTGTTGACCTATTTAGCGCAAACCGATGCGCTCGATAATGATTATATCGCCGCGCATACTCAGGATTTCGAATGGGCTTTGCAGTCCGCCCGCAACACGGCGGGAAATATTGAAATTGTCGCGCAAGACTGCGGTTTGTCCTCGGCCGACGTCGAAAAGTTTTACGGTTGGTATGCGAAGACCGCTAAAACCGTCACGGTCTATTCGCAAGGCGTCAATCAATCGGCCTCCGGCTCCGATAAATGCAATGCCATCATCAATTGTCATTTAGCAACCGGTAGAATCGGCAAACCGGGCATGGGGCCTTTTTCGTTCACCGGCCAGCCGAATGCGATGGGCGGACGCGAAGTCGGCGGTTTGGCCAATACCTTGGCCGCCCACATGGAATTGGATAATCCCGAGCATATCGACCGGGTCGCCCGCTTTTGGCAAACCGACCGGATCGCAACCCGTCCCGGCCTGAAGGCGGTCGAACTGTTCGATGCGATCGATGCGGGCACCGTCAAGGCCGTCTGGATTATCGCAACGAATCCGGTCGTCACGCTGCCGGACGCCGATAAAGTCAAAAATGCGCTGAAACGCTGCGCTCTCGTCATCGTATCGGATTGCATCAAGAACACCGATACGGTCGATTTGGCGCATATCCGCCTACCGGCGGCCGGCTGGAGCGAAAAAGACGGTACCGTCACGAATATGGAACGGCGCATTTCCAGACAGCGCCCGCTATTCCCGTTTTCCGGAAAGGCTAGACCGGATTGGTGGATTATCAGCCAAGTCGCCGCCCGCATGGGCTTCAAGCATGCCTTCGCTTACCGGTCCAGCGCCGACATTTTCCGCGAACATGCCTCGCTTTCCGGATTTGAAAATAACAGGGAAGGCCAACCGCGCGATTTCGATATTTCAGCCTTCGCGGATCTGACCGAAAACGCCTACGACCGCTTGCAACCTTTGCAATGGCCAGTCACTAAAATGGATCCTAACGGCACCGCGCGCCTTTTCGCCGACGGCAAGTTTTATACGCCGTCCCGAAAAGCCCGTTTCATTGCGATTCGCCCGCGCCCGCCGGTTAACAAACCCGACCCGAATTATCCTTTCACGTTAAATACCGGGCGCCTACGCGATCAATGGCATACGATGACCCGAACCGGCTTGTCGGCGAAACTCAATGCCCATAAGCCGGAGCCTTTCGTCGAGATCCACCCGCTCGATGCGGCACGTTATCATTTGCAAACGCATGACCTAGTGACGATCTCCAGTCTGTGGGGTAATATGATTGCCCGGGTTGTTATCACCGAAAACCAGCAACCCGGCAGTCTGTTCGTGCCGATGCACTGGACGGCGCAACTCACTAGCAGAGGACGCGTCGGCGTATTGGTCAACCCGGTCGTCGATCCGCATTCCGGTCAACCGGAAAGCAAGCAAACCCCGGCAGCCATCACGCCTTATCGAGCGATCTGGTACGCAATGGTATTGTCGCGTTCGCCATTGATGCTAGACGATATAGAATATCGCGTTACAGTCAAAGGCAACGACTTCATCCGGTACGAGCTAGCCGACCGAACCCCCTTCCCTTCCTGGCGCGATTGGCTAAAATCGCTATCCGGCGAGTCGAAAAGCCCTCATTGCCTGGAATACAGCGATCCGGAACGGGGAGTTTATCGTAGTGCGCTAATCATCGACGACCGATTGGAAGTTTGCTTATTCGTGTCCTCAACACCGCCATTGCCGGAAACGGGCTGGCTTGAAACGCTATTCGCCCAACCGCAGATCAACAAAGAGGAGCGCTTACGATTATTGAGCGCTTTGCCGCCGGAAGGACAAGAGGATTGCGGCCGCTTGATTTGCTCCTGTTTCAATGTCGGCGAAAAATCGATCGCCAAAGCGGTCAGGGAATTCAATTTAGCAAACGTCGAACAAATAGGGCAACAACTCAGCGCAGGAACGGGCTGCGGCTCTTGTCTGCCGGAGCTGAAACGATTTTTGCCGAGGCAATAAACAGTTTTAAACACCAAATCACTGACCATTTTGTTCTATCAAGGAAAACTCATACGAATAGACAGGGATAGTATGGAACACGAAATCGTAATCTCCGTGTTGAATGGGGCGCACCATATCCGGCCGCAATCCAAGTATATTCCAAAAAAGACACTTACATAATTGCCTTATGCAAGTTAATCAACCTCTTTACGATTTCGTCGCGCATCTGCTCGCGCCCAATCGAATGTTTCAAGCCGCTACCGAAGCCCGCCACTTGGTCGGTAAAGCTCCGGTTGGCATAGAAAACCAATGAGCCATCCCGATAAGGCAGACAGGCGATACTGAGTTGATTGGAATTATAGGAGTGCCCGACATAAAACTGCCGGGACAGCATGACTTCGGCGCCATTCGATGACAACATGATGCGATGCCCCAGGATTGCGGTGGGGCGCCCTTCGACATTGCGATTGAGCCAGAAAAATTGTTCGTCCGCACCCGCAGGCATTGCCGCGGGATAATCGAGCCAAGCCTGGTAAACTTGCGGAAAATAACGCGTCAATACTTTATTGGCCAATGTTGCGGTGCGAAGCTCTTCCGCAGGCCTCGCCGTCAAACCGTCGCCGCGATCATAATTGGCAATCCCTTTCAGTCCATTTTTGCGATAAGATTGCATGCGTTCGAGAAGAATGCGCCGATAGGATTGTGACGCCACGTCGGCTTGCACGGCGTCGATGCTCTTAAGAAGCTTGAATTCGTCGATCGACAAATTGAATTGACTGCCCGGTTGCGCCCGCATGAAATTCTTTGCCTCCCCACTTCCTGCCTTTAAAGCAAAACCTTTGAACGACTCCAGTGTCGCGTTGGCCGGAATCTTACCTTGCGAAATGAGATCGGTATCAATGGTTCCGAGATCTTTCTCGTTAATGTACTGAACGAGCTTGGAAGGTTTAGCCGGTATGTACATCACGACGCCGGCGGCCAATTCTTTTTCGTTGTTTTCCGCGATATCGAATGAGACGGTTTTACCCTGCTCCAGATTGGCTAACTCTTTCGAGTTAATGCCGAGCAACCCCATCAACGCCGTCACTTCCGATGAGTCTTCCGCTTGCGCCGGAATAATACAGACTAATCCCAGAACAAAGATAAGCCGACAGAATAATGTTTTGATCGATTGATTATTTTGAAACATGACCCAATACCTTTTTTGATGATCAATGTGCAACTATTGCAGGATAATTTTGGATGAATTTTTCCACACCCTCCCGGATTCGTTCGGCGTTCGTTTCCGGTTTACCGACGGTACCGGTAATGGCTCCACGAAACACTAATTTCTGCGTCTTTGCATCGACGAAGTCCAGTATCAAAGTGCCCTCCGTGTATTGAGAAACATCGGTATAACCGTACGAGGCACCTGCCCATGCTCCGTAGCGACCGTAACGATAAGGAACGCCGGGCGATTGATGGACTGTTACTTTTTGTTTGGTCGATACATGCCGCACGACATGAAGGTCTGCGTTTTCGGAAACCTCGATGATACCGCGAGCGTACAATTGCGTCCGTAGCGAATCTCGCAGCGCCGCCTCAACCGATGGCGCCATTGGAATCGCTGCATCGGAAGGCTCTAAAGAATAAGTTTTTTTATAGCAATCGAAAGACGCCTAGCGATCATAGACCGTGACAACTTGGACCGATGAACAGGCCGCCAAACAGAGGCTTGCAACAAGAATGGCATAGGGCTTGATAGTTGTAATCATGAAAAAAACCAATTTAATTGTATTGACCAAAGAAATACTGCTACTCAACTAACGATGTGACTATTTTGACAAATCACTAATCCACACCGATTGTGTTATTGAAGACAATGTTCGCGTTAGTAGTTGAAAAGGTATCGAAAGCGTCATCCCGGCAGGGATTGCCGGGATCCAGACCACAAGGAAGTAAAAGACCCTTGTCATTCCCCCAGCAATCCATGACGGGGCTAGTCCAACTATTACCGCAAACATAGCTTTATTAAACCCTGGGTTAATCTTTACATCGGCTTGAGCAGCATCAGTATTTCATTCATGTTGAAACGAATGGAGCCGGGGCGGCTTAATCAGATTTGTTCTGTTGAAATCGAATATTAGAAATGCCGTGTAATAGTTATAGAACGTTTCGGCGAGAAATGACGATGTCCGGAAAATATGCCGTCCTGAAGGCAATTCGAAAATATCGAAGAAAAAATTTGCATAACCTGTTTGGTATTCCGCTTTATAAAACGCGAGCTCGCCAATCGAAATAAAGTTGCCTTCGACCTCGGGCACGCCGACTAACATTTTGCCGGCCTCGGTTCCGAAAGACGAAAGAATAGCGTTGATGCGATAAGATGCTTTTGCTGCCTCATTTTGTACAAAGTAACCCTGTTGGCCCAACCATCCGGCCAAAACATCCCGCACAAGCTTTTCATCCCCACTGATACCGGAAATTTCGAGAAAGACATTTGCACCCGTCGATATCGGTAACAAACTGTCGGCTTCCTGAGGAAGGCTGCGAATCAATGCCTCGCTCAAGAGTAATTGTTCAATAGCTGCGCGTTTTGACTGGGTTGCCACGTGGGTTGTAGAACATGCCGTAAATAATGTCATCACTATCAAGGCGGTGATCAGCAGTCTGAATTGTTTTGACATGATTTTGGCCATTCATGGATAGATAAACTAAAGAATAGATGGGCAAGCGCGCCACGACTTTTCGCGAAAACCGGCATGAGATTCGCCCGGTTTCAGCTACCAAAATTGCGACGTGCTTGAAGTCATTTGACGGTTTTGACAAATTCACACCTTTCTTCGATCAACGGTAAAGCATTCGGGTGACCGATGCCGTTGGCAATCAACGCGACGACGCGATCATCTCGATCGTAACCTAAATGGGCCTCCAACGGATTGGCCAAATCGCTTAGGCCGAATGCATCGATGATCTTTGCGACGTTGATGTTGACATTAGTGACTGTTGCACAAAGTCTCGAATCCAGATACTTGTCTTTGTATCCCGGCGGTATACCGTAACTTAACAAGTCGTTGGGATCGCTGAATGCCACGATCGCCGTCTCGTTGACCATGCGCTCATCGTAACGGTCGCTTGCAGGACTGCAATAGCTTTCGCCTTGACCGCTCACTTCGGGAAGTTTTCTTCCTAATTGCAGCATTGGCAACTGGTTCGACAGCATGTAGATGGGTAAACGTTTATTTTGCAAAGCCTCGATGGACGCCCTAGTTACCTCAGTTTTTTTGCTAGGATCGGCAAACTTTTCAGCATTCGCCAAAAGATACGCAATGCGCTGCATGCCGTCGATCGTGATACGGCTGCCCAAGCTGTGCGAAATAAAAACATAATCGTCATGTGCGATATGGCCGATATTCTCGTCATGCAAGCCGGTACAGGTATGGCTACCGCTGTCAGGAAGATCCAGCCAATCGCCACTGGCCATCCAACAAAATGATTGTGCAAAGCCCGCTAAAATCGCTTCTCTGCTTTCTCCCAAATAAATAATCGGATCGGGGCCTGTATCATTGCTGAATTTTTTCAGCATACTGTTGATTCTGGCACGCCTGAATTCGTAGTCTCCCGAATTGTCGAATGCCAGTAACGCTTTTTGGTCTCGAGTAATATTCGACCAAGTCCATTCATAAAAAATCAGCTCCCGCCCATCTTTTTCGTTAAGAAGCTGCGTGATACGTAGATTACCGAGATCCTTCTCCGGAACTAAAGGTGCGTTCAACGTGATATTTTTCGGGGTTTCAGAACGTACATTCAAGTTCAACTGCTTGGCAAGTTTCTCCATGAATTCGGTCGTGTAGCCCGGCAGATGATCGCCGACACCATGCACGAACAACAGCTTGGTTTTGCCCTGCGGCTTACCCAAACCGGAGCTAATTCCGGTAAAAGGCTGGCCCCAGACTTGGCAAACTCGCGTATCCTCGGCTTCCGATTTTTCCAGCATTGCCTCGACCATGCCCTTGCCGATGCCCGTGCATCCCGATAACAACATCGTCACTAGCATAGACGATAGCAAGTGACCCGCCTTTACTTTCAGGTATTTGGAATTAATATTCATAGCTTTTTTTCCTTACATTTCATTAAAGTTGATAGGGCAAATGATTAGTTGGGTTTGAGAATTGTCGTGCGGATACGTCTTGAAAAATCGGCCTCTTGATCGCCCCTCTGCGCCCATTCATTGATCAGCGATTGTCGTTGTAATTCCTTGAACGGAACCCGGGTATCGAGCCTATTGGATTCGTATAGGTATTCCGGCAGATAGCCGCTCAATAAAATTTTCCAGGAAAAGCGTAGATGTTCAGGATTGATGCGCGAACGCAGCCAGATGGCGGTCGTGCAGTTGTCCACCAAGGTATTGTAAAACTCGGGTTTTTCGTTCAGCGAATTGATCTTATCCAGGTAGCCCAAAAACAGACGCTTGGCGTTTTGCGGGGGGCCTTGTAGCCGGTACAGATAGACCTGTTCTGGCGGATCGTTTCTATAATTTGTGCGCAGCCGAATCACATCGCGCTCGTCCGCGACGATATAGATTAGCTCATACTGCCGGAAAAAACCCTTGATCGTCGAATAGCCTTCGCTCAACTCCTTGCGCGCTTCGATCGAAACCGCCAGATGACCGCCGTCGCCGAAATTGAAGCTTAGAATCGTATGCGCAATCGCAGGCCCCATCCAATACACAGAGAACAAATCGACGCCTTCTAATTCGTTCAAGTCGAAGGTTTTTGTGTAATAAGCCGGAACATAAGTGAATTCGCTCCGGTAGTCGAAATTACGGATATTGTGAACGGTGACTTTGTCGCCGTCGAAGGTAGCATAAGCCAGCTTAGCCACATCGGGTTGCCATTGCCGATCGTTCGAAGGACTGATCAAAAGCCACCAGATCAGAATTAGCGAAAATACAACCCCATAGCCGTAAAGGCAGCGTTTACGCCAATGTGGAAATCCCAGGCTAATCAGTGTGACCAGACTGAACACACCAAAACCGGCAGATAAAAAATTCCAGATAATGCCGCTATCCGAATCGCCGAAATAAACGGCAAGAGCCCCCCATACGGAAGTCGCGATAATAATCAACGCCATTAATGACAACTCGATGAATCGCTTCATGTTTTGAAAGTACTCCCGAACTCAAAGATCATGGTTAGTATGTCGATATCACAGTGCCTTCCCCCAAATTTACACTTTCGCGCTGAATGCAATAAACGACGGGGTAATAAAACTTCGCTCAATCTCATCTCAGAACCCTCCGCCGAAACGATATTGCCAAGCAATGCCCGCCACATCGAAGTCGCTTCCGATACGGGTCGAGACGCCGGTACTGTAATAGATTTTGACGGAGTTATAACGGTTTACGGGCAATGCCAGTGTGGCGCCCATACGTGAATTTTCCAACCGGTCGTTACTTTTTGATCCGTCCACGCTAGTCTGACCGCCGGTATAAAAAGTACCGTCCACAGCTGCCCAGATACCGTAGCCGAAGCTGTAAACAATGTGACCCTGAACAGAATAGATAGGCTCCTGTTCACGCAGTTGACCGCCGAAAAACTCATCGTTTTCGCTGAAGAATCGGACCCCACCGGCCAACTCCAATGTTAAAGGTCCATAACTCTTGGCAATGCCTATCTCCGGTTTGATAGACCACCGATTGGTACCGATGTTAACGAGTTTGTCGGCGTCATATTGCCCGCCCGGCGCCGTCACTTCTAGAACGGTGCCGATAACAAGGTCTTGTCGATAATGCTTGAATTCATCCAAAGGATATGCGGGAGCGCCGAAAAGGTTGAGCGAAAAGCGAAAACGCGGATCGGCGAAGCCGTCCACGCGGCGCTCGCGAGTTTGACCAAATGCCTTGGCGTCGCCTGAAAGCCAGGCATAGGGCACCACTACGTCAAACTTGGCGGACTTACCTAAGACATCCAGCGAACGAGCATAGGCAAAAAACATAGAATGAACCTGGAGCTGCGCATCTTGTAAAGGCAACGAAGGATCGGTCGCGACACTGCCTTCCGTGAGTCCGTAACCCATGACCAGAAAATTCAGACCCACGGGAGTGTTGACATACGAGCGCGGTTCCAGCTCCTGGCCTTGCGTACGAAAAGTTACGAATACGAAGAACATCGCGAAAAAGTTAACTATCCGCATCACAGTCCTCTACGGCCATTGCTTGGCAACGGCTCGAGTCTATATGTTTTGCCGTTTTTTTTCACAGTCGAACCGGTTTGAACATTGTCTTTTCGAATCAACACTTGAAGCCGATTAAAATTTGATATTCATACGCAAACTCGCTTCGAGCGTCGTATCCAAGCCTTGCAACTCACCATTGCTGTTGAGTGTTTTATTCAACGCAGAGTTGATGATCTGAAGATTGGGGCTCAAAGTGAGCCAAGGCGTAACCGAAGCGGTGTAATACAATTCTATTGCGTCCTCGTAATCGAGCCCGAGATTGAGCCGCTCGCGAAGTAGCGGTACAAAATGGTCGCTGAATTGCGTGCGCGCCCAGCCAATACCGAACGAGTCGTCAGGCCGACCGGGCATGACGCCCTTGCCGCCGATTCCCATCAGATAACTGTACTGAATGGGATTCGGATTACCGTCGGTAGCGCCAAAGCTGAAGAAAAGGCCGATACCTTTGCTCGAATCGCCTTCCGGCTGCCATAAATACTGATCGAAGCTGTAAATAACCGCCCAGGTGTTGTCTTTTCGGTTCGCCGGTCTAACCGGGACGAGCAGTTCCGGAAAAAATCGCTCTAGAATCCGGCTGAGTATCGTGCCGGGGTTTGCAAGCCTGGGAAATCTTTCGTTCAAAAGCATACGACCTATGTTGGCAGGGTCCTGATCTAGAGAAAAACGGGGCTTGTCACTCCATATTCCGCTGACACTCTGATGACCGACCAGCCCGAACGGCTTGATTTTGATATTTGCCGCACTAACGACGGTCGTACCGTCATCAAAAGCCTTGCCGACATCATTATCTGTCGGCGTGCCGCTCGCATCGAGAGCCATCGCCGCCAGCGTAATATTTTCCGTCGGCAAAAATAAAATTCCTCCGCCATAAGCCGAGAGCGGAACCATTGCATAAGCCATCGAGAAATTCATCGCTGCATTCGAAAACTGAGTGCGATAATTGCCGTAGAATTCAGTCGGCGTAAAATCGAACAGATTGACTTTCCCCATGAATACGCCGAATTGGGGACTGAAAAACTGCGTGAATGTCGCACCCATCAGAGCGCTATCGGCTTCATTGACACCGGGAAACAAATAGGATGCGTTGGTGGGTACTACGGCGCCGACATCGTTGTAAAGTGTATTGCCGAAGCTTGAAACACCTTCGAACTTGAAGAAACCGCCCGGCCAGAGTCCCATTTTACCCATGTCCAGATCGAGCGAGTAGTCGACGTTGCCCCAGAATTCCGCAGCCGTGTCCTTACCGCCTGCAATGACACCCTGCGGAAGCAAATACATGTCTGCGTCCAACACTACACCCTTTTTAGCCAATTCGTCTCTCGACCCGCCCCAACTGCCGCTGAGCCGAGGCCGCGACGACAAGTCGCCGCCCCAAGTCGGCGGCGTGTCGATCGGCCCTAGCGCTCTGGCATACGGGTTTGCAGCCATCAGCAGTATCATGCCGAGTAGCGGCGCGGCATTCTTTACTCGTAGGAAAGTTAACGAAAAATTCATGGGGTTCATGACAAAAGTCCGGTGGTAAACAAATTATTCCGCGCAAAATCATTAAACCGAGAACGCAACTCAAAAAGTTAAGTTCTCGCCGTGTTGCGCCCAAAAAGCCGGGTTGATCTTAGTATGGCGGCGCTACCGGCATATAAATAACGCCGTTATTACCGTAAGCTTGGGTATACCAAGAAGCCCCGCATTGATAATAGGTTACGCCATTGACCACCGTCGTATTGGGCGTACAGGGCAGGCCGGTCGAAGCTGTAGGTGGAGGTGCCGAATAGACGACTGTTGTAGACGGGGCTGTCGTTGTCGCGGATGATGAGTCTCCGGCCGCGTATCCCGCCATGGCACCCACCGCAGCTGCACCGAGCGCCACGGCGGCGACTTCGCCGTCGTCCCAATGGTTATCGTCGTAATAGCCTTGTGGCGGCGGATAGTAAGCCCCTGCCGGCGGTCGATAACCCGGAGGGTAAGCGCCTTGATAGGACTGCGCGGTTTGTTGACGATCTTGGGTTCGACTTGTAGCGCCTTGTTGACGGGTCTCGACGTTTTCATTCGAGTATTGCTGGCGCTGACTTTGGCTGTCCAGCTTGTAATCCTGGCGTTGTGCCTGATTTTCGGTTGAGCTGCCTTGACGGCTTTGCTGGGTCGACGCCCTGTTCGTTGAAGCCGTCTGCGCGGTCTGCGAGCGGCTAGACGTTCTAGATGCGGATGCCGCAGAACTTCCGGACCTCGTCGAACCGTATCGGCCCGCACCGGAGGAGAAACTGCCGCTCGCAGCGGCGCCGCTTCGAGAATAACCACCACCGCCTCCACTCAGGCCACGCGCGGTTGCTTCATCGATGATTCCCAACGAAATCACGATAATCGCTATAAAAGCTGTTGCGACTGTTTTGATTTTAGTGTTCATTGTTTTCCTCCACTTTCTTCCGGACGTATCGAATCCTCAAGTGCAATTTTGTTTAATTCCGCAGCAAAGGCGATTTTCCTCATGCCATCGGTCGGGTTGAACGTAAACAGGGAGTCTTGGATTTCTGGCATCAGGTTCCAATCGAAAAACTGCGCTCTGAATGACGGATGCCCCTCTTCGTTCTTATAGCTTAAGACGATACGGAGCGGCAGAGGTCGAGCGCCTTCCGCAATCCAGACCTGATAATCCACCGTTTCGGTGCGTCCCGCCAAATGATGGGTCGGCGTTCCATCGACAACGGTTTTCTCGACATAATCGAGCGCCAGAGTCCGACGTTCCAGCTCTTCGGGCAGCCGGCTCACCAAGAGCATCGCCAACGGCAATCGCATGCCAAGATCTCTCAGGAAATACATGACGGCCTCATCGATGCCGCCCGGTTTGACAATTTGCGCATAGACATTGTGAGTCGGACTGGACGTTGTAATATCATTCCCGTCATACTGAACAAGATGCCGCTCGCCGTCGCTGTGTTCGATTTCGACGCGCAGTCCGTTCGGTCTTCTGACGACGATCCTACGGTTTTCGCCAAACTCGATCATCTGCCCCGACTCCTGGAGAACTTCGTAGCTGCTCTCGAGATTCACGCTGAAACTCGGGCTTTTCGCCAGAAATTCAGCCATGTTCATCAGCAAATCTTTGGCTTGCGCCGGTTCTACTGCCGGTTGAGAAACAGCGGCCAAAGCGGATATGGAATTCGTAGCCGTCATTGGCCTATTTTCGGCACAACCGATCAATGCGGCCATTCCAACCGCACACAGCATGCCGGTTAACCCCGGTTGTATTTTAGTTTTCATAAGCCACCTCCTTTGGGTGATTGCGTCGAAATGTAATTGTTCATGGCTTACCTCCTCATTATGTTCTTTGGATGAAGAGAGCGGTCTAAGCTGAACCGATCGACTCAGGTTCATTCCGCCCTGTCGACAGCCCTTTTAGATTGAGTGGTGTTTCGATCTCTGCCGATACAAACTCGACTTTGATCGGATTTTTGCTATCAACATGCACGTCACGCTGCGGAAATGCGATCTCGATGCCTCGCTCACCAAATAGATTGACGATTCGATGACGGATATCGCTCATGATGCGGCGACGATTGATTTGTTTTAAATTCCCGACCCAAAAATCCAAGGTCAGATTGAGCGTATTGTCGCCAAACCCTTCCAGATAGACTTCGGGAGCTGGCGCGTTCAACACCAAGCCGTGCTCTACAGCCGCTTGCTCAAGCAACTGAAGCGCATCACGCACCGGCGAACCATAGGCGACACCGACCGTAACCGTGCAGCGAATAGACTGGTCCGAGAGTGTCCAATTGGTGACGCTCTTATCCAAAAAACTACTATTCGGAATCAGCATGTCGATACCGTCGAAACGATGGACCTGGCAACAACGGCCGCCGATATGGGTGATCTTGCCGCTAATGCCTTCTACATCGACGATATCGCCCAGCTTGACGGGTTGTTCCACCAACAGAATCAAACCGCTTATAAAGTTGCTGATGATGTTTTGGGCTCCGAAACCGACACCGATCGCCAGTGCGCCGCCAAAGAACGTGAAAACGGTGAGCGGTATGTGTACTCTGACCAGAGCAAAAACGAGGATAGCGATGACAGCAATTAACGTGAACAGTCTGAACCCCAACAAAATGGCGCTTTCATGTCCGGGGAGTCTGTTCGACAAGGACTGAAGACCTCTGTCAGAAATTTTTCCGATCAGCCATAAGCCAAATGCCAAGATGAAAAGTATGCGTACGATCTTGCCGACTGTCACGCTGCGACGATTGATGATCTCACGGCCTTCCACGACAATTTTATCTTCGACCGTGAACAGTTCGAAATCCCAGATAAGGACGGCTACGTCACCGGCATTCTTATAGACTTTAGTAACTCGGTCACTGACAGTCGCGTTTTTATAACGCATTTCCATCGATTGTTTAAAACTTAAGAGAGTGGATTCAAGGTTGTCGGCTTCCGCGACCAGACGCCTGTACATTCCATCGTGCCGCCAAAAAGCGAGTCGCTCTCGTTCGCCCAATTCCCGATCGCCGAATTCGGGTTTCCAGTCGATAAGCTTTTTTTCTTGATTGTCCAAACGGCGACGCGCCGCATCAAGACCCGAAAGTAGAAATTTACGCCATAACTTTATTTGATCGTAACCATGTTCGATTTGGGCCAAAGCATCCTCGAGCGTTTTCAAGTCTGGATTGTTTTCGACCTGATATCGAAGCTCCCAGATATGACGGTGCGCGAGCAGTATTCTGTCCAGTAAACGCAAGAGCTTGATGATGGAACTCGATACCTCGGATTCGATCATTTGAGTTTTTAACTCATTCTGTAAGAGTTCGAGCTTCTTCTGTTGCTGTTCTGCCGCTTCCGGAAGCAGACTACTGGAAAATGTCTGAGCTTCTTGCAATCGATCGCGCGTTTGTCGCCATTGCTCATCGAGTATCCGTCCGATTTCAATGGCTTTCTGGATCTCCTTGCCCACTTCTTGCTGACGTTGCGTCAACGCGGCGAGTTTGGCATCACGATCCTGCTCGGTTAGAGGGGATGCCGAACTCGCGACCCTGACTTGTCGTTGCAAGAGCTCCTTTTCAGTGTCCCGAAGCCTAACGATTTCATTTCGAAGCTCATTCTCGGTATCGAGTAACGCAACCCGTGCTTGCTCATGAACGTTTTGCATTTCAACCAGGTCCTGCTTCCATTGCAAGCGATTGACCGAGGCCGATTCGGCCTTATCGAGCTGTTCCTGCGCCTTTCTCAACGCCTGTTCGGAATTCTTAAAAGAATCTCGTCTCGATTCGAGCAGATTGTCATACAGTGCTTGTTCAATACGAACGGTTTCGAGTTCGCGCTCCTTGGCACGCAGTTGGTTCCACAAATCGTCAACGAAATCGATGGTATAGGGTCCCGGTTCGGCAAAATTCAGCCACGCTTTCGACTTCGCCTCGATATCCTGCCGAGCGACCCGCACAGTCTTAAGTTTATTCAATGCATCGAGATGACTGTCATAGCTGTTGACAATCAGATTGAGCACTCGTCTATACTCGGCCCATTCGTCAGCCTCCGCTTCGGGAGGCGCTCCCGAACCGTCGCCAGGCAACGCAGACAGCCTATTTTGGACTTGAACTCGCCTCGACTGCACGGCGGTGATGCGCTCGTCTATCGAGTCAAGAGCCTTTTCCTTAACTTCCGTATCGTCGGCTAAGACGGTCATGGGCATCAAGATAATCAGCAGAACGACAAAACGCGAAGACATCTTCAGCTGGCTCAATAAGCCTTGAATACTGCTCTGATTAAAAATTCGCCGTTTTGTCGATATCGGATCGTTCATTGACTCAACCGAGTGGTGTATCAAGCTTTGCAATCAAGGCCGGCTCGATCAATTGACCGAATAGCCGAGCGCTTCCAGGCAGGACTTCATGGCTCGATTGTAATTGTCGAGCCCCGGCGGGGGGGCGGATGCGGCTTGCCGTTGACTGTCACGTTCCTGAAATCCGCGCTTCATCGCGCCTCCAACGGCACCAATAGCCGCACCCTTGCCAGCATCACCGGCAATCGCACCGATGGCTGCGCCTGCCGCAGCCCCTCGCGCCCCTCCCCTAAGCGTTTCTCTGGAGGCGCTACCAAAGCTTGGGCCGGAACTTTGAGCAGGCGGGTTGCTGGGATCGTAGCCGGATTGCTGCACCGACCAACCGTGGCAGTTATATTGATCCTGTTGCTGCTGTTGCGGATTTTGTCCCATTTTTGGGTAAATCATCAGATTTCCCTGTGCCCATACTGTCGGCGATACGATTACCCCCCCCATAACACAGGCGATGATGGTCTGCATAAATTTACTACTTGATCTATTCATTTTTGTATCCCTTATGTTTTGTTATCATTTGAATAATTGAAGCCGGTAAAAAGGCGCGTCAATTTCATTGCACGGGCGGCATCGCACCGCAATTCGCCAAGCGGTATGCTAAGCGCTCCGCCCAATAATCGAAAGACCGTGTCACATCATCCCATTCTTGAGTGACGCCTTCGTAGGACTTCTTTCCGACTCTACGATCGACAGCCGCGGCAATCCGTTCTCCGGTCATTGCATCGGTGATATCCGCTTCGGCACCGGCCCTGCCGACAAAAGTCGCTGTTCCGGTTGCCACTTCTTTAATTGTCGACATGACCAATAACTGCGGCACGAACGAGGAGACTGTATCCAATGCGACCCATGAGCCCTCCGCCTCAGTGATCGCCGTTCTGATTCTTATCGTTCCGGGTTCGGGGTTTCGAACGATTCGATAATGTTTGCCCAACTCGTCAACCAATGAGCCATGCATGTGATTGACTAAGACCTGTCTTTCTGCGGGCGGCATTTCGGCCAAATCTTTGTTTCCGCTGACCCAAATTTGGACTGGCTCGATCAAGACCTTGTCATAGTCATGACAAGTGCTCTGATAAGACGGATTGATATAAATCTTAAGCGCCTCGCCTTCTTTTCCTTCCCCGAGCATCGAATAATCCCCTAAAAAACCGGCGGGTTCGACGTCTCTTGCTTGTTTGGTCGGCGCACACCCCAGCATCGGGAGGACCAGAATCAAGCCGAAAACCCCCAATTTTGTTCTTTTGTTATCGTTTCTCATTTCATTAGTCTCCTGATTTGTAACTGTTGTTTCCAATATATGTGTAAGGATTTCTCCGACGCCTTACCTAACGTTCATGAAAGCCCTGGCCATCGCCCTGGCAAATGAAAGTACGCGGCTCGCTCCTTCCCAAGCAGAGCTTGGGAAGGAGCGAAAAGGAGCCAAATCCGCAAACTTTCACAGTAAGTTGTAAGATGAGCGCTGCCCATTGTGTTGCTTTGGAATAAAGTCGATCTTCTATTGGTTTAGGGATTTATTCGGGTAATCTTGGAACCTTGCACCCCCAAGCCGGCCATCAAGCCTCTTTGCCCGAATACCACTGCATAAACATCGTCTCGAAGTGTCATCGTCGTCATCGTTTTGGCCATTCCCTCATCCAGAACGACAACGCTCGGGCCAACCCCGATTTCAAATCCCGCACTGCTGTCGAGATGAGCCAACGCGGCATCGTTCATGAAAAACAAGGCATAATCGAACGATTGCACCCCGGCCTGTAAACCGTAAGATCCGGCTACCATTCTGTAATAACCGACCGTTCTGCCGCCTTTTCGCATCGCTCCTTTTCCGTATTGCGCGCCGCCGATGAATCCGGCTTTTACTACATTCGGAAACACCAATACGCCTTTTGCTCGCGCCGCCAATTGCCGAAAGTTGGGTGATTGTTGGTAAAGCGTTGCGAGAGCCGCATTGACATCTTGGTCGATTTGCCCAGCGGACGAAGATGACCTTGATGCACCACCGCCGGCCTGGCAGCCTGCCAAGATCGATACCGTGATGAGTATTAAGCAGGGTAATAAAAGAGTTTTCATGGGCATTCTCTGTGTTGATGGATGAGTTTTCTTAATCGAATTGTGTGAGTTCACGATTCACTCCTTTGACAAATGTTCATTCAGTAAAATCAACGAAGGATCATGGGGTAACCGCTTCAGAGCGGACTCGACAAACTCGCGGGCCTCCTTGTTATTACCCGCACTGGAAAGAGCCAGAGCATAGACATAGCTGAACTGCGGCGCACCGGGATCGAGATCAACCGCTTGTTTCAACGAAGTCAAGGCCTCCGTAAGATTCTTGTTCCGTGCCTGCAACAGCCCTAGGCTGTGATGAAGCACTGCCGATTTCGGCGCATGATTCAAACCTTCTCGAAGCACTTTTTCGCCGTCGCCATCGCGCTTGATTCGGCGTAGCAGATCGGCGAGATTGATATAAGCCGGTACCCAGTTCGAATCGAGTTGCAAGGCTTCCCGGTAGGCCCGCTCGGCGGAATCGGTCTCGTCTCGAACCGAATAAAAATTACCTAGATTGACTTGTGCCGCCGGGTCGTCCGCATTCAAGCGCAACGCGCTAAGATATTCATTCATGGCTTGCCTAAATTCGGCTCTTTCATGAGATGGAATACTTTGCTCTGAAGTACCAGCGAGAGCCGATGCGGCAAGCGCTCGCACTGTTCGCACCGGATCGCGCAAGAGCTGATGCGCAATCGGCCAGCGCTGCTCAGGCGTCAATTGGGACAAGGCTTCGAGCGCCGAACTACGCAGCAACGGTTCAGGATCATTTAACGCTTCCGTTAAAAGCGGGAACATTTCGGAGCTTAACCTAGTGCCAAGCTCCGCAACCGCGGTGGCCCGCGCGATTGTTGGTTGATTGTTGTCTTTCAGCAACGCGGTTAACCGCGCATTGGTATCGTTTGCACCGGATTGCGCGGCATGCAGCGTTTCGGCAAAATCTTGGTACCCCTTCGGATCATGTCCGTAGCGCTGCCGGACGATATCGGACGCCCAACGGGACGTTTGATCGCTATGGCAAGCATTGCAGGCATTCGGCGTGCCGATTTGTTCCGACAAGTCCGGGCGCGGAATTCTAAAACCATGATCGCGGCGCACATCGACGACCATATAGGTCTTGACCGGCATGTGGCAGTCGACGCACCGCGAACCTGGAGCGCCGAGTTCATGAAAATGATGGCGCTCGTTGTCGAATTGTTCGGCTGCATGGCATTGCAAACAAACGCCATTGCCCTCCGCGCGCAGTTTCAGCGAGTGAGGTTCGTGGCAATCGCTGCAAGCCACGCCGTATCGGTACATCTTGCTTTGCAGGAACGAACCGTATTCATAGACTTCACCGTCGATCTGACCGTCGGCGTGGTACAAACTCTCTTGCAGCAACGAGGGCAGATGCGAATCCATCAGCGAGCCGTAGTGGTAATCGGCGAAGAATTGCGCGCGTCGAGAATGGCAGCGGGCGCAAATCTGAACTTCTTTATCCGCACTGCGTGGGACATTGCGATGAGCATTCCCCGACTCAGGATCGATCGTCCACCGGCTCCCGAGACGTTCATCCAACTGAACGATCAAGCCCTTGGTTTCGGCATCGATACGCTCGAAACCGGGCTTGCGTTCGACCCAGGCGACATGGCGCGAGGCAGGACCGTGACAAGCCTCGCAGGATACATCGATCTCCGACCAAACGGTATGATAACTGCGGGTGTCAGGATCGTAATTTTTCTGCAGGTTGGTCGAATGGCACTCTGCGCACATGAAATTCCAATTCTGCGCACGCTTCGTCCAATGCAGTTCGTCGGTATGAACGGTGGATTCGTCCGGATACAGATGAAACCAGCGCTGACCGCCCTCTTCTATTGAACGGCTGTCCCAGGCGATCGAAATTGCCTGGAGCCGCCCGCCCGGCAGTTCAATCAGGTACTGCTGCAGCGGAAAAAAGCCGAAGGCATACTTGATCTCGAAGTCGGCCAATCGGCCGTCCGGCCCGTCGGTGTTCATCCAAAAACGGCCATCACGGCGAAAGAATCGCGAGACAATACCGTCCTTGCTGAATTCAGTGTCGTCAAAATTACCTAGTACCGTGCCGCTTGCCGCTTCCTGCATCGCCAGATCATGATGCGAACCCCTCCATAGGCGATCCTGTTCGGCATGACACTCGGCGCAAACGCTCCTGCCGACAAATTCAGGACCGGACAAGACCATCGCTTTCGATGACGCCACATCGCCATTCGACGATGACGGATGGCCGGATGTCCTGACAAAGATCACCGCCACGCCGATAATCAGCAACACTGCCGCTGCCGCGAACAGCGACTTACGATACGGTCTGACCGGAGCCGACATGTCACGGATTCCTGCGATCTATCGACCGCTTGGCGACCTTCCGATTCATTTCATGTCTTCCCTAAGATCCATTAGAACCCGATCCACCGAGTCGACGCGGATCAAACCGGCACGGGGATATTCGATGTCCAGTATCACATAGACCGTAATCGACATGATCACGGTGAAGCCTATCGCATGGACCCAATTGCGGTCCTGATTGCTGCCGGTCACGTAACCCGCCAACAGCGAACTCATCAACGCTAAGGCAAACAGCATCATAAAAATGATCATTGGCGGATGCATGAACCGCGATGTCGAATCACGGTATTCAGCGATATCGAACATTTGATTCAAGGCCGCCAGCAGCAGCGTCGTTGCCGGAACCGATCCCGTCGTTTCACAAGCTTTGACCGCCTGCGACCAGATTAGCGTTTGCAGATCCCCGGTTCTTTCCAACTCGGCTTCTGCCGCTTCGAGATCGGGAAGCAAACGATACACTTCGATACGCGAATCGAGATAGTTTCTAAACAAGCTTTTCAGAGCCGGTTGGCTTTCAGCCGATAACAAATCCAGACGAAGATAGGCGGTGCCAATCGCATTCGCCTCTTCCATGACCAACTCCCGGCGATGATCCAATCGAGAAGAAGCGCCATGAAAAGTGAAGGCGATTAGTAGCCCCATTAGCCCGAACACCGCGCCGTCCAATAAGCCGGACGAAGACTTGTCTCCTTTGTATTCTACCGTCGATGATGTGAATCCCATTCGCCTGCCGATCACAAAAACGAGCAACATACCCATGAATAAAGCGAGCGAACACAATAAGTTGAGATAAGTGAAGACGATCATTCAACTCTCCACCGCGGAAACACCGAAAATGACGGTCTTTTTCCTTGATATGTAGGATCAGAACGACTCAGGCGCGCAACCATAACTCGGCCTCCTTCAAAGAGGACGGTGCAAAAAATTCAATTTCGGTGGCGCGCAAGCCCTTGCCGACGTACATCAAAAGCCGCTCTTTCCAGCGCTCCTCGGCTACGATCGCAATCTTGACGATCTCGTTTCCATGCTCCAGCAAAAAATCATCCTCGCCCCACTCCTCCGATTTTTCCCAACCCTCGAAGTCTTCGACAATGACCAATACCTTCGGATAGAAACCGCGTTCGATAAAATCAAGAGCCATGTCTTGCAGGGCTTTCTGATCGGCCAGGCGCATGATCTCTCGAATATGAACGGTTATCAGATCGCCATCGATTTTTGTTATTTCGTGAGACATCGCTTAATTCTCCTTCCCCGTAATATTTGGCGATTCAGTCACAAGCCGGCGGAGACGTCCCTTTCCCAGGAAACGGTCGAGTCCGGCGTAGAGGTGATAACTCAAAAACATCAAACCGATAACGATGACTTTGGCTAGCATGATGTTGCGATCCTTATGCTCCCAGACATAGATGACGGATTGACCGAACATGCCGACCTCACGGTAAGCATGAAAAAGTTTTTCAATGAACAAGACTATGAACGTAACGAGCATATAAACCAACGCCTTATACAAAGCAGCTATTCCCAATGGGTGGCTTGCGTCGAAACGGTTTCCGGCAGGCGTCTTATCGAGAATGATCACGAGTTTTGCGACGATAAGCGCGCTGACGACCGCCGTTGAAAGAGCGTGAACTTCGATGAGATAGTCAGCCAGCAATAACTTTTTCAATGTCAACATGACAACGAAACACAAGAAAAAATAGAGGGTAACCAAACCCACCTCCTTAATCTCTTGTTTCAGCGTCGATAGTAATTTCATGTTTTGCTCCTTTAAACGATTGAAAAAGATTGCTTCATTTCCATCTCATTCGAATTCAAAAAACGCCTCAGTTCACCTGAACCATGACTTTCGGGATATGTCCGGTAAAACGAGATTTTGCTTCCGATCCGATCGTTTCGACGACGGGGGTTGCCAAATCGATGCCGACATCGGCAGTTTCATCCGCCGAGAAAATCATCGGCTGAGTGCGTTCGATGCGCCCTTCACCGACTTTCTCGTCATTCACGAACAGAGTACCCAGTCCGCCTTTGCCCAAGCCGCCGCCGTCATAAGCAAACTCGAAGCGAACCGTCGATTTGCCCGGTTTGAGCTTTTGGTTCGAAGCGATCGTGAAACGCTGCAGTCCTAGGAAGTTGTAGTCGTAAGCCGGCACGCCGTCCTTGACGTACAACGCCCAGCCGCCGAATCGGCCGCCTTGTACGAGGATGGCGCCGTTGGCTCCGCTTTGCGGCACTTCGATGTCGGCAATAATGGTCTTGGACTTGTTTTTGATATTCAAAAAGACATTTTCCGACATACCGGTCATGCCCTCGGCCAATGTTATCGAGGTACGTCCGCCCATGAGATCGGGACGACCGACCAATTCCGCGTTCACGCGCTCAAGCACCCGGTCGTCGATCGGCAGCGCATGATTCTTCTCGGCCTCGGCGATGAATAGCTTCTGCAACTCGGCCAATTTGTCCGGATGGGCCTCCGCCAGGTCGTTCACGAGACTGAAATCGCTACGGGTATCGTACAGTTCCCAGATATCCTCGACGAGCGGGCGGCGTGGCTCGCGTTCCCAAGGTGCCCTATGGATGGTTCTGGCGAACCAGCCGTCGTGATACATGGCGCGGTTGCCGAACATCTCGAAATATTGGCTGACGTGCCGATCCTTCGCACTGGCGTCATCGAAACTGTAAATCATGCTGACCCCGTCCATCGGGCGCTGCGTCACGCCGTTGACTATTTTGGGTTCCGGCAGGCCGGCGGCCTCGAGGATGGTCGGCGCAACGTCGATCACATGATGGAACTGAGTACGCAACCCGCCTTTGGACTTGATGCCTTTCGGCCAACGGATAGCCATACTGACCTTGGTGCCGCCGTGATCGGAGGCGACTTGCTTGGTCCACTGATAAGGGGTATCGAAGGCCACTGCCCAGCCGGCCGCCATGTGCGGATAGGTTTCGGGGCCGCCCCATTTATCCAGAAATTTGAGCATATCCGGCACCGTTTCCTGCACGCTGTTGAAATAGGTCATCTCGCTGAACATGCCGTTGCGGCCGCCCTCGGCGCTGGTGCCGTTGTCGCCGTACACGAAAATGACCAGAGTGTTGTCGCTCTGTCCGGTTTCTTCGATGGCTTTGACTACGCGACCGATTTCATGGTCGGTCATTTCGACGAAAGCGGCGAACACCTCGGCTTGGCGCGTGAACAAGCGTTTCTCGTCGTCCGACAGCGTCTCCCAGTCCGGAATGGCCTCGGGCTTGGGTGCCAGTACGGTACCTTCGGGCACGATGCCGCTGGCGATTTGGCGAGCCAAAATCTCTTCTCTCAACTTGTCCCAACCCTGATCGAATTTACCCTTCCAGCGGGCTATCCATTCTTGCGGTGCATGATGCGGCGCGTGCACGGCACCCGGCGCATAGTAGGTAAAGAACGGTTTGTCAGGCGTCAGAGCATTCTGATACTTGATCCAGGCAACCGCTTGGTCGGTCATGTCGGTCAAGAAGTGATAATCGGGATCGTCGGGCAGTTCGACCTGATGAACGCCGTCATAGATGAACGGCGCCCACTGGTTGGTCTCTCCGCCCAGAAATCCGTAAAACTTGTCGAAACCCTGCCGGGTCGGCCAGCGGTCGAACGGGCCGGAAATACTCGCTTCCCAAGCTGCCAATTCATGCCACTTGCCGAAGGCGCCGGTACTGTAACCGTTCAGACGCAACATTTCCGCGAGTGGTGCGACTTCGTTCGGGATCTGTCCGGTGTTGCCGGGAAACGCCGTGCCGGTCTCGATGATGCCACCCATGTTGTTGACGTGATGATTGCGCCCGCTTTTCAAGGCAGTGCGGGTCGGGGAGCAAACTGCGGTGGTGTGAAAATTATTGTATTTCAAACCTTCATTGGCGATTTGGTCGAAGGTAGGCGTGCCGACAGGGCCGCCGAAACTGCTCGCACCGGCAAAGCCGAGGTCGTCGATCAATACCAAAAGTACATTCGGCGCGCCTTCCGGGGGCTTGACTTCGAAGCGGGGCGGAGGCACGGCATTGCGAACGTCCAACTCTTTGTAAATAGGCCGTTTCGGTTCGGGAATCGGCAACACCGTTCGATCTGCGCCGTTAACTGTCGACGATTCGGTTTGAGTCTCGGTCGACTTTTTGGAAAGGGATAGTTCATTGCAGCCGGCAATTAACAAGGTTAGAACGGCTATCGTGATTTCATGTTTTTTCATGGGTATATCCTAATTTCATGGTGCGGTATTCATTTAAAAAGGTCTCAACGTAAACGGCGTGGAATCGGTCACCGATTCGCCCGATTTCCGATTCGCGATTTTCACGAACTGTTCCGCCCAGCGGTCCATAATGCCCTTCGCAGGACCGTACCAAGTCAAGCGAGTCAAATCTAGAGGGCCCACATCCTGCATGTCGCGGTCGGCAAACGAAGCGACCACCTCGCCGGTCTGCATATCGCGAAGACGGCCTTCGAAAGCGGCGCGGCGCTGATTGATGACTCCGGCCGCCGTTCCGCCCCCCATTTGCAGCCAGCCGAGTGCGTGAAGCACAGGCTGTGAGGGATCGATTTGTATCAAAGCGAGTTCAAGCCGTAGCGCCGGTTGACTGTGTTGACTCGCATGCTCGATGAGTCGAAAACGACGGCGAGGATCTTCTCTGAATTGTTTGATAACCTGGCTACGAAAATACTGCGCCAGTTCTTCGATATCGGCTTTCACATCGCTGATATAGTTTGCCGAACTCAGTTGATGCAACCAGTCCATTTCCTGCATGTATTGTGTGTTGACTGGGGCGACGACAAGCTCATGATATGTATTCTTGTCGAAACTGGGTTTGATCCATACCTTCTGAAACGGCAAATCGATGCGTTTGACTTGGCGTTCGGGATTTTCGATGAAGCCTGCATCGGGCGCAGGTTCGATGACTAAAGATTTAGCTTGGTTGGAACCGGTTCGAACGTTCGAACACCCGGTTATCGTTACAGCCAGGAACATGACTAACGAATAAAGAATGTAGCTTTTCATAGGCGGTTTAATTTGAGTTATTGTTTTTTTCATAACCATTCAACGAGACACGTTAAAAAGCATTTCGAAGTTACCCTTCAAAAAATTCATTGATTCAATCCAACGTCTTTCAAAGCTTGTTTGCAGCGGGTGCTAACCGATTTTTCGTTGCTGTCGAGACAAGCCAGCAGCCGACCTTCACCGACCTCTACATCGGCGCAGTATTTTTCAAGATCATCAGCACATTCCGAGACCGCATAACGAAGCGAAGCAATGGCTCGTTCTAGTTGCGCGGAGGCATCATAGAGGGCGAATTCGCAGCGGCCCGAGAGTTTGTCGCCATGCGCGTAGATGCAAGCCAGCAAACGATTGTCGCCAGCCGTCACGTTTTTACAGTAGGTCTCCAATTCGGTGCTGCAACCTTGCAAAAAGGTCTCAATCGGTACTTTTTGTGTCGTATCCAACGTAGAGTCTTCTTTTGTATCGTTTGCCGCACAGGCATTGATCGACAAAGCCATCGACAGGGTCATGCTTACAAATAGCAGATTAAATCTCATAGTTTTTTCCTTGTGTTGTTGAATCAATCAATAACGCTTTGCTTTATCATTGACTCGAATTTTATGTTTGAACAAACCAACTTTAATCAGTGCAGTTTCTAACCTTGGCAGCAAATTCGAGCCCGTAAACATCGCTAATGAACCTAAATTCACATTTAGGCGGTTCGGTCGATAGTTCCATCAGTGAAGCCAGTTGACTAAAATGATGAGATGCGATCATGCTGCGCAAGGACTCTTCGGAGTCCCAAGTTTCTTGATAAACTATGCGGCATGGAACAGCAACGGTCTTATAAACCTCGACCGTAATACAGCCGGATTCGGCGCGCGCCTTTTTGGCGAGCACTCGAAGCGCTTCGATCACTGGCCGACTTTTATTGGACGGTATTTTGAGGGTGAGATGGAATTCGATCATAACTCAAATTAACCGCACATTCTGTGCCATTTGAGATAACACTAGTGCCAACCATGTAAATCCTTTACAAAACAGAATCTTAACTAATTGACTGAGCGGGAAGCTAGCTACGCTTAAAAAACCAAAAACACGAAATATCGGAGATTACCCGATATTAACCATCAAAACTTGAAAGTGATCAGCGCTTCGTTGCCTGCACAATGCAAGAAGACTTTATGCCCGAATCAGGCAGCCCATTGAGCAGTACCGCGAGGAATAAAAAAAGTGTTCGTTTCAGTCTCGAAAAAAAGGTCGCTTGCAGGTTTTTCGAATAAGCAATAGGGGTTCTGTAGAGCCAATAAGACGGCAATACGCCCAGTAATGACAAATAAGGAAACAGTTCGCCGTTAATACTAAAAAGAGAGTTGAGAGTCTCAAACTACCGTTCGTCTTATCGTGGCTGCGGCTACGACTGGACCCTGTTTGGACAATTGGCTTCGGCAAGCTGAAGCATCTTGCTAATCAGATAATTTTTTGCTGCCTTCCTGATCGCCATTCCAAAGTAATGGTAAATCGTAGCCGTGTTGGTGTTTCCAGTTTTTTGATAGATTGTTCGGTGACATTTTTTTGCCCAAGCTGCATGCCTGCCATGTCGTCCGAACTGTTGACGAAGAAAAACAGCATAAATGTCAGCACGTTGACCACCATCGGTAGCGGTAGCGCATATAAAAAACAACGAATGATATAGGTATTCATATGCGGTTATTGAAAAATTAATTTAGGCTGTGATCCAGACTGGATTCTAACAGGCTAGGCATATTGGTTAGCATGTCTTAAGGAATAACCTTACTCTGTACAATTGGAATGAGAAGTGTAGTTTGAAGTGTAGTTTGCTGAATCATTCTAAAAAAAGCTATAGTATTAAACAGCTAAGGCGGCGATATAAAATAACTCTGTCAGTATCGAATGCGTGGCTAACGAACGACTCGATTTCAATGCATGCAAGAATGACAGGTTTATTTCATTACAATGCCCAATGATTAGTGCGCAGGAATAAAACATGATCTGCAGCAAAAATTGTCAATAACTTCCTACCCATCGCTGCTTAATTTACTTGGCTGAACTGCCGTTCTCTTTCCATTAAAAATTATGTTTAAAAAGTCGTTTATCATTCTACTTGTCGCATTAGCTCTATGTGGCTGCCAATCATCATTTGGGCCTGGTGCCTTACAAGCCTCCCACCCGGCTTATAATCAGGTCATTATTCAGTCGTTGAATGAGCAAATGCTGCTTAATTTAGTCAGGCTGAAGTATCGTGACAAAGCTTATTTCCTTAAAGTAGGTAGTGTTACGGCGTCCATGGCTTTTGATGGCAGCGTCGGCATCGATACGGAATTGAATTTAGCACCTGGTGGTAATATTGTGAAACCCAATCTGGGTATTAGTTATTCAGACAGGCCGACGATCTCCTTCCAACCCTTGGATGGTGAGGATTTTCTGAAAAGCGTGTTGTCTTCTATTTCATTCGATGCATTGCTAGTCATGACGCAATCTGGTTGGAGTATAGAACGGGTTTTTGGCTTATGTGTTGAACGCATTAATAATGTCTACAACGCACCTACTGCTTCTGGGCCGAGCCCGGCAATTGAGCCAGAATTCAGAGACTTCAAGCGTGCAATGCAATTAATTCGCGAACTACAACTCACACATGAAGTTGAAATCGGACCGGACGAACATAACGATTTACACGTTTTGTTTAAAGTCACCGATAAAAATCGAGATAAGGTGCTTGAAGTATCAAGCTTGTTAGAATTCGATTTGCCTAAAGACGGAAATCAATATTTGCGAATTAAACTGGATAACAATTTCCTGCGTATCAACGCCAATGAATTAAAAATACGCCCACGTTCCATTGCTAGTGTGTTGTATTACCTTTCCCAGCAAGTCGATGTTCCCTCTAGTGATATCGATGCTGGCTTAGTCACGGTTACTCGTACACCAAACGGTAAGCCGTTTAACTGGAGCGAAACGCCTGCTGGCGAATTTTTCCATGTTCGATTCAGTGAGGACTTTCCTGAGTCAGCATTTCTGGCTATTCCTTACCGGGGACATTGGTTCTTTATCGCAGATAACGACCTGGAGTCGAAGTCAACTTTTATGCTTCTAACCCAGTTATTCGATCTGCAATCGGGTCAAAGCAAGTATTCTGGACCAACTCTAACTTTGCCTGTACGTTGATGTGCTGTGTAACCTCATGATTCGTCGTGGAATGTTCCCTCGTATAATGAGGGCGTGAGGTTACATTTTATCGTCAATCAAGCCACGGTTCTTTTCTCCGCGTTAGCGGCTTCGTCCAACAAGTGCGTCAACCAGGAAGCTCCTTACATCGCGCCTGTTACGCATGCGTTATGTGGTGCCTCCTCAATTTAGCAGCAAGTTTATTGGAAATATATACCCCGTAGATCAAAATTCGGCACCGGGGGCCCGTCAAAGGACGCCGTGAATACGTCCATGTAGGCTCTATGCCAGCATCCATGCTGGCAAAGCCTTTGCCAGGCACCCCGGTGCCTCCTTAGGCACTGCCGAAATTTCAAGTGCGAAAGGTATAATTCAGTTTTACAACATTAATAGAAACACGTGAATTCAAGTAATAAGGGGATAATTATGAGAATTAAAGATTGGGTTTTTGGTGCGCTAGTGACGTGTGTTTTAACCTCAGCTACAAGCGTGTGGGCCAGCGAAAAGGTTACAGTCGATAATTTCGTGCGCGCCGAGACCGACATGACGATGCGCCGCTACGAGGCACTGGGAGCGTTCGGCAAGATGTTTCATCTCCGAGCACCAACACCGCTGGATCGACAGGATGTCATCCGGATGAACCGAGATACGCTCTATTCCTTTGGGATATTCGACCTGACCGAACCGGTCACGATCACCATACCGGAAACCGATCGTTGGCTTTCAATGATGCTGGTTAGCCAAGATCATTCTATTCCACCCGCCATCTATACCGCGGGTCCGCACACGATAACGCAAGAAATGATAGGCACCCGTTACGTTACCGTAATTTTTCGAACGCTGGTCAATGCGAACGATACTGCCGACATCAAGCAAGCAAATGTCGTTCAAGATCAAATCAAGGTTGAGCAGAAAAATATCGGATCACTGGAGGTCCCGGACTGGGAAGAGGCGTCATTGACCAAGGTTCGAGACGCGATCAATGTCCTCGGATCAACGCTCACGGATGGGTCGGACATGCTGGGCATCAAGAGCGAACTGCCGCCGATCCATCACCTGATCGGAACGGCGATGGGTTGGGGCGGAAATCCAAAGCACGACGCCAGTTACATCAACGGGGTTCCCGCCCAGAACGACGGCAAAGCCAACTACGCGGTGACCATGAGGGCGGTCCCGGTCGATGGCTTCTGGTCGATTACGGTCTACAACAAGATGGGCTTCATGGAGCCGAACGACCTCGGCGTCAATTCCATCAACAACCTGACAGCCACGCCGAACCCCGAAGGCGGAGTCACTGTCCACTTCGGCGGTTGCGATGACGGCCGCGTGAATTGCATCCCGATCACCGAAGGTTGGAACTACATCGTGCGGTTGTATCAGCCCCGCCAGGCTTTTTTCGACAAGACCTGGACGTTTCCTGATCCGAATCCTGTGAAATAGATCTGAAATATACGGCTGTCAAAGCACCACATAACAAAGCAAATAATTTGACCGCTTTACGCTGCGCTCCAAGCGGCAAATTATTGCGGCGTTGGGCGGTCTGACCGAGAGCGACCCTGTATCTATTGTCAATGCAAGTAAGCCTAAAGGAGAGACAAATGAAAAAATCAAGACACGTACTTCTATGTGGCGCTTTATGCAGCGGCCTCGCTGCAGGGTTGCTAAGCGGCTGCGCGACGACCTCGCCCCCCCCGGTCGAGTACGGCCTTGACGGTGTCGTGAGGAACGGCACGGTTGAGACACGCGTGGGCGAGCTCACCTTCGAGAACGGCTACCCGAGTCGTGAATCGGTGGAGCATCTTTTCGATACGATGGACTTCCAGCGTGCAACGCAGGCCTACATCTGGGCTCTGCCGATCGTTGCCATGGCCGAGTGGCAGCAAGTGCATGAGAAGCAGTTCGGCGCGAAGGATCGCGAGATCGTCGTCTACGAGAGCACCGAAGAAAAACTGGGTATCCTCACCGCCAACGCAACGACGCCGTATGTGATCGCCTTCAACGATCTCAGTCGCTCAGGTCCGATCATGATCGAGGTGCCGGCGGGGCCAACCGGAGGTTTGGTGAACGATTTCTGGCAGCGTCCGGTCGTCGACCTTGGGCTTGCGGGGCCGGACAAGGGGAAGGGCGGCAAGTATCTCATTCTCGGCCCCGGGCAAGAAAAACCAGAGGGCATTGCTGCCGATTACGTCTACGAGAGCGGAACCATGAACATCCTTCTCGGGACCCGCATCCTCACGCCTGATCCGAATGAGTACAAGAGACTGCTCGAATCGTTCTTGGTCTATCCGGCATCGAATCCTGACGAAGTGCAACAGTATGCCAAGGCCAAGGACGAGTGGTTTCAGTATCAACCGCGTGGCTTGAAATACTGGGAGCAACTCCACGCCATCTATCAGCGCGAGCCTGTGGCCGAGCGCGATCGCTTCATGCTGGCTTCACTGCGTTCCCTCGGGATCGAGAAGGGCAAGCCGTTCAAGCCCGATGCTCGTCAGAAGGCGATCTTGGAAGAGGCCGCTCTGGTTGGTGAGGCCATGGCCCAAGCCAACAGTTTCGAGTCACGATTTCCCGGCGTGAAATACCGGGGCGACGCGGATTGGGAGTACGTGATCTTTCTCGAGCCGAGCCAGCGCGTGGGCGAACACGAGCAACTCGACGAGCGCGCCGCCTACACCTACGAGGCCGTGACGACCTCTGCGGGCATGACCACGAAGACGCCGGGCGTAGGACAGGCCTACTTGGGCGGCTACCGTGATAGCGATGGTGATTGGCTGGACGGCAGTAAGGACTACAAGCTAACGATTCCGCCGAATGCACCGATGAAGCAGTTCTGGTCCATCACGCTCTACAGCCAGGCGACCCGTACCCTCATCGACAACGGCACCGGCCGCGCCGACCGCTCGTCCCGCCATGACCTGGTGAAGAACGCAGATGGCTCCGTGAACCTTTACTTCGGCCCGGGTGAGGCGCCGAAAGGCATGGAGAACAACTTCGTCAAGACCAACGACGGAGAGGGATTCTTTGTCTATCTGCGGCTCTATGCCCCAACCGAACCCTATTTCGAGAGGTCATGGAAACTGTCGGATATTGAGAAGATCAAATAGGAGAAGGCTTTACCATTTGGGGCAAACGGACCGGAATGGAAACTTCGGTTTGTGCTTACTTTTTTGTTTCCAAAGAAATAGGCTCAGGATTTTTTCATTAAAGAAAGTTTTCAAGAATATGGGAAGGGGTATGGTGAGCAGTCTCTGGCAGAAACGTACTTATGCCTTACCGCCGAGCGGGTATACGCTGTATAGGAGTGCTTAGATGGGTGTGTCTATATGAAACGAAATCTTAGTCTGGTTTTCTTGCTTCTTTTTCTGTGCCCGGTTCTTCTTTCAGCTCAGACGGCGGAACCCGTGCTTGAGACAGTACCAAGCAGACCTGACAGTGATGCGGGGGCTACGCAGGTTTCAGTCGGCTTGTGGCTGATTGATATCGACAGCATTAACAGTGCCCAGCAAAATTTTGTGGTTAATGTTTATATGGTATTGCAATGGCATGATTCAAGGCTTGCCCATGGAAGAAAAGACACCAAACGTTATAAAACGATAGATGTTTGGACCCCCAGGGTACAGATCGCAAATGAGATCGGGATTGTTCGCTCGACCATGGCTCAGGTTGTCGATGTCGCCGGCGACGGGACAGTGACTTACCGCCAACGTTATGTGGGTCCCTTATCGCAAGCTTTAAGAGTCCATGAATTTCCGTTTGATAAACATTCATTTCGCATCCATCTTGTGTCGATGAATAGCGGGGTCGATGATGTGCAATTTGTTCCCAAGGCGGATATTGTCAGCAAGGGATTGCCTTATGCTGCGGGGATCTCGAAAGACATCAGCCTTCCGGATTGGACTGTGGAGAGCTTCCAAACGAGTTCCGCACCTTACGTCATCAATGAATTCCTGCAAGCACCGGGATATGCTTTTGACTTCAAAGCCAAGCGGGATTCAGAATATTATCTTTGGAAAGTCTTGGTACCTTTAGGCATGATTGTAGCTATGTCTTGGATAGCTTTTTGGATTGATCCCAAGGAACTCGGGGTCAATGTCTCTGCGGTTATGACTTCCATGCTGACATTAGTTGCTTATCGATTTACCGTCGAAAACTATATCCCCAAAGTGGGTTATCTGACCCGCATGGACAAGTTCATGCTTTGGTCAAGCGCTATGGTTTTTTTAAGCATGATGCATGTCGCAATTAATTCGATTTTGGTGGAAAAAGGACGGCGCGATATCGCGGTGAAGCTAGACCGGTGTGCCCGTTTGATCTATCCCGTGATTTTTACTTTGATTACCATCGTTTCGTTGGTGGTTTGAAAAAGAAAAAGTGTCTTCGATATCAAAATACACCTGGGTCATTCCGGATTTGAGCATATGCAAAATGACCTGAGCATTTTTCGGATCATTTTTATCCCAAGAATTATGAAGAGCCTCCCGGGTCTTCGAGAGCGCTACGGACGAGATTAGGCGGGCATTAAACCCTTCCTTTAAAAGATAATGTGCGATGGTTCTGTGATAATTTCCCGTCGCCTCAAGACCTATCATGCATTTTGAGTTCCAAGGATGCAGAAAAGCTACCAAAGCTTCATAGTCATCGTGTCGGTTAAATACTTTCATCTTCCTTCTTGAGCCATTTGGGAGCTCAACCAACACATCATTTTTGATCTTTGCGATGTCAATAGCTACGTATAAAATTGACTTAGATATTGGATTCATCGACGCGATACTTTGATATTTCTATTTGACTCGGATTAATAGGTATCGAGTGAGTAAGTGATGTTTTCGAGCAATTTGGTTGGGATAGCTTCAGATGACTGCGGTTCATGAATGTTTGTCATTCGATTGTTCTGCCGTGTTTTTGTTGGATGTGCCGCGCATTGTTGCCTTCGATACGATTGATCGTCGCTATCTGCTCGGGGGATGCTTCGATGATGTGTTTCAGCACGAACCAGTTGACCGATTCGGTATAGGGTGGCGTGGTCAACGAGCCTTTGTAGTAATAGAAGTTATTGAATTCTCTGTTGATATTTTCCATGAACAAATCCTTTAGATGAACCGTAAGCGTCCAACGCCACCATCTAAAAAATTTTCCCCGCCGTTGTTATCCTCATTATTTTTCCACGAGGAGAGCACATGGCATTATCGGACAAACAGAAACATCACATCGAAGCCTGGCAAGCCAGCGGATTGACGAAATC